>NZ_JAMYPL010000024.1:0-108870 GCF_040320355.1 Mesorhizobium sp. M0715
GGGGGGGGGTGGCTCCCAGCGCACCCTGCACCCCGGACTACAAAAACAATTAATGCTCAATATTGCTGCCTTGTCTTCTCTGGTGTCCCTTCCCGCCGGCGGCCCGCGCCCCCCCGCCACCACTTTAGACCGGCTCCGGCTCCTCGAGAGCCTTCAAACGGGCGAGATTTGTGGCTGACCAGACTTCGACCGCGAACCAGTGGCCGGCAGATGCCGGCCCTTCCGATCTGATCTCTCCAGGCCGCAAACGGTTCGGCTGGGCGCTGATGGCCATTGCGACGCTCGGCCTGCTGGCGACGATCGTGCTGGAGATCCTCTACAAGGGCAGCGCCGATACGATCGGCTTCGAGACCTGGCGCCCCGTCGTCTATGCCTATGTTCTGTGGGGTGTGGCGATCGGCGTCGGCCAGGTGCTGACGCGCGGCGAGGATGGCCAACGTGCCCTGTTCCTGCTGCCGGCGCTGCTGTTCACCATCGCCATGGTGATCTTCCCGACGCTGTTCGGATTCTACATCGCGCTCACCGACTGGAACCTCAGCTCGTTCAGCGGCCGCAAGTTCAACGGGCTCGACAATTTCTGGCAGATGCTGGCCGATCCCTACTACCGCAACGCCCTGTTCAACATGGTGCTCTATGTGCTGGCGGTGGCGGTCGAATATGTCATCGCCTTTGGCCTGGCGCTGCTCCTCAACGCCCAGATCCGGGCGCGAAAATTCTTCCGCGTCGTCTTCCTGATGCCGCTGATGCTGTCGCCGGTCGCCGTGTCGTGGATGATCGGCAAGTCGCTGATGGAATACCGGTTCGGACCGGCCGCAACGCTGGCGCGCTATCTCGGCTGGGAAAACCCGGCCTTCTTCTCGGACCCGATCATCGCGCGCATATCGATCATGATACTGGATGCCTGGACCTTCATTCCGTTCATGATGATCATGCTGCTGGCCGGGCTGCAGGCGATGTCGCGCGAGGTGCTCGAAGCCGCACGCGTCGACGGCGCCAGTGCGTGGCAGACCTTCTGGCAGGTCACTTTTCCGCTGATGCTGCCGGTGTCGGTGACGGCGGTGATCCTGCGCATCATCTTCAAGCTGAAGCTTGCCGACATCATCATCACGGTGACGTCGGGCGGCCCGGGCGGCGCCACCGATTCCGTGTCGAGCTTCATCTACCGCGAATATCGCGACCGCTCGAATGTCGGCTACGGAACCATGCTGGCGATGGCCTATCTGGTGATCATCGTCGTGTTCGTCACGTGGCTGTTGAAATTTGCCAACCGTTTTGTCCGAAATGTGAATTGAGCTGAGATGAGCGTTCAGACCACCGAATATGTCGCCTCGGAGATCCGCTCGCCGGCGAGCTTCCTCGCCAGCCGCGTCTTCATCTATGGGGCGCTGGCCTTCTGGGCGTTCATCTGCCTGTTCCCGATCTACTGGACGATCACGACCTCATTCAAAACGGCGGTCGATGTCACGCAAGGCCATCTCATTCCCTTCGTCGACTTCCAGCCGGATTGGAAAGGCTGGCGCTCGCTTGGCCTGTCGCCGGACTCGATCTTCCAGACCTCGACGGTGCGCGAGGAATTCCTCAAGCGCTTCATGAATTCGGTGATTACCTCGGTCGGCGCGTCGAGCCTCGCCATCGTCATCGGCAGCCTCGCCGCCTACGGGCTCACCCGCTATCGCTATCATTTCGCCTGGTTCAAGAACGAGGACATCTCGTTCTTCTTCCTGTCGCAGCTGATCCTGCCGCCGGTGGTGCTCGCACTGCCCTTCCTGGTGCTCTACCGCGAGGTCGGCCTGCTCGACACGCGCATCGGGCTGATCCTGCTCTACACGCTGATGGTGCTGCCGATCGTCGTATGGATCATGCGCGACCAGTTCAACTCGATTCCCGTCGAACTCGAGGAAGCAGCGCTCGTCGACGGGCTGTCGATATGGGGCGCCTTCTTCCGCATCGTCATGCCGATCGCCTTGCCGGGTATGGTCGCCGCCTTCATCCTGGCGATGGTGCTGTGCTGGAACGAGTATTTCTTCGCCGCCCTTTTGACCTCGACCGACGCCAAGACCATCCCGGTCATGGTGGCAAGCCAGACCGGCTCGCAAGGCATCAACTGGTGGTCGATGGCGGCGCTCGCCACGGCGGCCATCGCGCCTCTCGCCGTCATCGGCATCGCGTTGGAGCGCTATCTGATCATGGGCATGACCGCGGGAGCGGTGAAGTAGCAGCGAGCAGCGCCAGGCTCATCACTTCGTCATCCTAGGGCGGAGCAAGGAGCGAAGCGACGCGGCGCAGACCCTAGGATCCATGCCGTGACATCGGCGCTCCGCCACGGAAAAAAAATTTTTGACGCGAGGAAAGGCCGCTGCGAACCGCTTCTATCCTGCGCCGCAGCGTTCGTTGGCTGCGGTCACGGCATGGATCCTAGGGTCTCCGCGACGTCGCTTCGCTCCTGCTTCGCCCTAGGATGACGAACTACCAAAGCCGCCCGACAATCTCGTAGCTAGCTCCTCAGAATCATCCGCAGGTGATCGAGGATCATAGCCACACCCTTCTGCCCAAGCTCAGCCGAAGCATCCTTGGCGCTCGCCGTATACCAGCTCTTGTTGTCGTCGAAGTGACCGGCGTCCACCGCCTCCGGGCATAGCGCCAGCATCAGCGATGTCTCGCCGATGCCGGCATGGTCGAACGGGTACTTGCCGTTCATGTCAGCCGGCATCAGCGGATGAACCTGTACCCAGTTGAAGAAATTTTCACCCGCGGCGTGCCCGGAATAGTAGTCGGCCATCGCCTGCGACCCCCACCAGCCCTCGCCGCGTTCCTTTTCGAGAAAGCGGAAGATCGCCTGGCGACCGGCGGTCTTGAACGCCAGATCGGTCGGCATGCCGGCGGCGAAATTCTCGGTCTGGTGGTGGATGATGGCGTGGATGTTGCGAAAGCCGATGCGCAGCAGGCTGTAGAACAGTTCCTCGCCAAACGGCGCCAGCGCAGCGCCGCCGACCTGCACTGAGCCGCTGCCTTCCGGCGGCGCCACCGCGTAGCTCGCCGCACCGTAGTAGAACGGCGGCAGGATGACGACGTCCCTCTCCTTCTCGAACAGCTCCAGCGTCTTGACGACGGCCAGCGTGTCCATGCCGACCGCCATGTGCTCGCCATGGTATTCGAGCACGCCGAGCGGCAGAGCGACCGGCCAATTCTCGGCGATCGCCCTGCGGATCTGGTGTGGCAGCATCAGTTCGTAGCGCATGATCTATTCCATGTTGGTGTGGCGGGCGCGCATTGCTTCAGGCGACGCGCCAATCAATTCCCTGAGCTTCAGCACCATCACCTCGAACAGCAGGAACAGTGCGCCTTCGAACACCGAGCCCATCGGCAGGACCGATGTTTTTTGCGCCCCCTGATCGTTGGCCATGGTCTGCGCGGGAATGAGCAGGGTGAAGTCGGCAAGCCTTGCCGCGCTGGCTTCGGCCTGGGCGGTCAACAGGAGATTGGTTGCACCTGCTTGGCGCGCGACCTGCATCAAGGTCAGCACGGTCGAGGTCTCTCCCGGCCCGGAACTGACCAGGAAGACATCGCCCTGCCCCAGTGGCGGTGTGTTCATGTCGCCGACCACGGAAACCGGCAGGCCCAAATGGTAGAGCCGCATGGCAAAACCCTTGACCTGCAAGGCCTCGCGGCCGCAGCCATAGACGACGATCTGGCGGGCGCCGGCCAGCATTTTGCAGGCGGCGTCGATCCGGCTTTCGTCGATGCGTGCCAGCACGCCGCCGAGTTCCTCAAGTGCGGTGTCGAACAGGCTTTTGCTCTTGTCGCTCACCGCGATCCTGCCATCAAAAATCACCCCTGGGATTTGCCGCCCTTGCTGCTACGAACAGCTTGATTTCGTTCATGCTAGCAACCGCGAAAATGCGTGTCCAACGCGCAGCGATGCTTTTGCCGGACCACAGGCATGATAGTGTCATGTCAGACAAATCAAACGAGGCAAACGGCAGCATATGAAGACACGGCATTTCGACCGCATCGGCAATGGCGGCATCACTTTCACCGAGCTCGGCTTCGGCACGGCGCCGCTCGGCAACCTCTACCGTGCCGTCTCGGACGAGGACGCCAACGCCACGCTGGAGGCCGCCTGGGCGACCGGCTGCCGCTACTACGACACCGCGCCGCTCTATGGGCTCGGCCTCTCGGAAACGCGGCTCAACCCGTTCCTGCGCGGCAAGAAGCGCGACGACTATGTGCTGTCGAGCAAGGTCGGCCGCATCATGCGTGCCTGCCCGCCCGAAGAGCGCACCGGCATCGGCAAATTCTTCGACACGCCGTCGCGCCGCGAGGTGTACGACTACAGCTATGACGGTGTCATGCGCTCATTCGAAGCCTCGCTTGAGCGCCTCGGCGTCGACCGGATCGACATCCTCTTCGTGCACGATGTCGACATCTTCACCCATGGCAGCAAGGAGGCCTCCGACCGGCGCATCGAGGAGTTCATGCGCTCGGGCTATTACGGCTTGCTGTCGCTGCGCGACCAGGGCGTGATCAAGGCGTTCGGTGGCGGCATCAATGAGTGGCAGGTCGCGCAGACGCTGGCCGAGCGCGGGGACTTCGACCTGTTCCTGCTGGCCGGGCGCTATACGCTCTTGGAACAGGAGGCGCTGACGTCCTTCCTGCCGCTCTGCCAGGCACGCGGCATCGGCATCGTTCTCGGCGGCCCCTACAACTCCGGCATCCTGGCGACCGGACCGAAGCCCGGCGCCTACTACAACTACTCCGAAGCGCCGAAGGACATCCTCGACCGCGTCGCCGGCATCGAGAGCGTCTGCAAGCGTCATGGTGTCAGGCTGATCGAGGCCGCCCTGCAATTCCCGCTGCTGCATCCTTCAGTCGTTTCGGTGATCCCCGGTGGGCAGCGGCCGAGCGAAGTCGAGAGCAATCGCTCGCTGCTCGATGCGAAACTGCCCGCAGCCCTTTGGGCCGATCTCAAGAAGGAAGGCCTTATGCGCCCTGAAGCGCCGACCGCATAGCCGGCCGCCGTCGCGTCAGCGTCTGGCACAAAAATGAAAAGCCGGGCAAGCCCGGCTTTTCTGGTCTCTGAAAAGAAAAAACGCTTAGTTGACTGCGTCCTTGAGGCCTTTGCCGGCCGAGAACTTCGGCACGGTACGCGCCGGGATCTTCACTTCGGCGCCGGTCTGAGGATTGCGGCCGGTCGAGGCGGCACGCTTTGACACGGTGAAATTGCCAAAGCCGACAAGCCGGACATCGCCGCCCTTCTTCAGTTCGCCGGTGATGGTGGAAAATACCGCATCGACCGCCGACTGCGCGTCACCCTTCGAAATGCTCGCGGCGTCGGCGACAGCGGACACCAGTTCGTTCTTGTTCATAAAATTCCCTTCCATGAGAACACCGGAACTATCGACTCATCCGGCAGGAAACGGACTTTAGAAAGAAGCGCTCCCGCAACCAAGTCGAAAAGGCAGGAAAAAAGCGGAAAAAGCCCGGAAATGCTGGGTTTTTCACATGAAAAAGCCGGGCTCGAGGCCCGGCTCTCTGTTTGTGCGCTGCAACCTTGACGAAAACCAATGCATGGCCCTGAAAACCGTAGCCGGTTATCGGCAGGGGCCATGCACAAGTCTGAGCGTTAGAGCGTCCTTTGTGCGTCCAGATGGACGCCCGGAGCTCTAATGCGCCAGGGACTTTCCAGCGTCGTCGGCACTGTCTGTCGCGGCCGGCGGATTGACCGGTTCGACCCATTCGATCGGCTCCGGCATACGCACCAGCGCGTGCCGCAACACCTCGCCGACACGTGAGACCGGAATGATCTCCATGCCGTTCTTCACATTGTCCGGAATCTCCGCCAGGTCCTTGGCATTGTCTTCCGGGATCAGCACCTTCTTGATGCCGCCGCGCAGTGCGGCGAGCAGCTTCTCCTTGAGCCCGCCGATCGGCAGGATGCGGCCGCGAAGCGTTATCTCGCCGGTCATCGCCACATCCGCCCGGACCGGAATACCCGTCAGTACCGACACAATGGCTGTCGCCATGGCAGCACCTGCCGACGGGCCGTCCTTCGGCGTGGCGCCTTCCGGCAAGTGCACGTGGATGTCGCGCTTGTCGAACAGCGGCGGCTCGATGCCGAAATCGACGGCGCGCGAGCGGACATAGGAGGCCGCCGCCGAAATCGATTCCTTCATCACGTCGCGCAGGTTGCCGGTCACCGTCATGCGGCCTTTGCCGGGCATCATGACGCCTTCGACCGTCAGCAGTTCGCCGCCGACTTCCGTCCAGGCAAGACCTGTGACGACACCGACCTGATCGTCAGCCTCGACCTGGCCGAAGCGGTAGCGCTGCACACCAAGGTAATCGGAGAGGTTCTCCGCCGTGATGCTCACCGTCTTCTTCTTCGTCTTCAGGATTTCGGTCACCGCCTTGCGCCCGAGCTTCATCAGCTCGCGCTCCAGGCTCCTGACGCCCGCTTCACGGGTGTAGGTCTGGACGATGGCGCGGATCGCGTCCTCACCGACGGAAAACTCCTTCGGCTGCAGCGCATGATCGCGGATCACCTTCGGCATCAGGTGCCGCTTGGCGATCTCGATCTTCTCGTCCTCGGTGTAGCCGGCGATACGGATGATCTCCATGCGGTCCATCAAGGGCGCCGGGATGTTCAGCGTGTTCGCCGTCGTCACGAACATGACGCTCGACAGATCGTATTCGACCTCGAGGTAATGGTCCATGAACGTCGAGTTCTGTTCCGGATCGAGGACCTCGAGCAACGCCGATGACGGATCGCCACGGAAGTCCTGGCCCATCTTGTCGATCTCGTCGAGCAGGAAGAGCGGGTTGGACTTCTTGGCCTTCTTCATCGACTGGATGACCTTGCCGGGCATCGAGCCGATATAGGTGCGCCGGTGACCACGGATCTCGGCCTCGTCACGCACGCCGCCAAGCGCCATGCGGATGAATTCGCGACCGGTCGCCTTGGCGATCGACTTGCCGAGCGAGGTCTTGCCGACGCCGGGAGGGCCGACGAGGCACAGGATCGGCCCCTTCAGCTTCTTCTGGCGGCTTTGCACGGCGAGATACTCGACAATGCGCTCCTTGACCTTGTCGAGGCCGAAATGATCGGTGTCGAGCACGTTCTGCGCAAAAGCCAAGTCCTGCTTGACCTTGGAGTTCTTGCCCCACGGAATCGACAGGATCCAGTCGAGATAGTTGCGCACGACGGTCGATTCAGCCGACATCGGCGACATCGTCCGGAGCTTCTTCAACTCGGCTTCCGCCTTTTCGCGGGCCTCCTTGGAGAGCTTGGTCTTCTTGATGCGCGCCTCGATCTCGGCGGCCTCGTCGCGGCCGTCCTCACCTTCGCCGAGTTCCTTCTGGATCGCCTTCATCTGCTCGTTGAGGTAGTATTCGCGCTGCGTCTTCTCCATCTGGCGCTTGACGCGCGAGCGGATGCGCTTCTCCACCTGCAGGACGGAGATTTCGGCTTCCATGAAGCCCATAGCCTTTTCCAGCCGCTCCTTGACCGAGAGCGTGGCCAGCATTTCCTGCTTCTCAGGGATCTTGATGGCGAGATGCGAGGCAACCGTGTCGGCGAGCTTGGAATAGTCGTCGATCTGGCTGGCAGCACCCACCACTTCGGGCGAGATCTTCTTGTTCAGCTTGACGTAGTTCTCGAAGTCGGTGACGACCGAACGCGCCAGCGCCTCAACCTCGACCTCTTCCTCTTCCGGCTCGACCAGCGCCGCGGCGCGGGCCTCGTGGAAGTCGGGACGGTCGGTGAACGAGACGATTTTCGCACGCGAAGCGCCTTCGACCAGAACCTTGACGGTGCCGTCGGGCAGCTTGAGCAATTGCAGCACATTGGCGAGCGTGCCGATGTCGAAGATGGCATCGGGCTCGGGATCGTCGTCGGCGGCATTCATCTGGGTGGCAAGCAGGATCTGCTTTTCCTGACCCATCACCTCTTCCAGCGCCTTGATCGACTTCTCACGCCCGACGAAGAGCGGCACGATCATGTGCGGGAACACCACGATGTCGCGCAGTGGGAGAACTGCGAAGACGCCGTCGCTGGGTGCCTTGGATACTTTGGCCATTGTCCAACCTTTCATGTCGCGGCTGCCAATCAGCCAACCGCGAATCTTATATTAACGACCGGGGATCGTTCCGCCTACCACCGTTTGTGACGGGAGTTTTACAGCACAGAAATCGGGCACCTCGGCCTTCTCCAGTTAGTTGGATGCACGACCCCCAAAGATCAAGGGGCGCGTCCAAATCCGCACTTCCAACCCGTCCGCGAGTGACACATTTGCGACGCCAAGCCGTACGCCGCGCAAAACCCCTGCGCGACAGCAAAACGGCGCCTTGCGGCGCCGTTCCAGAATTTCGCTGCGGGCTCATGTCAGGCGCTGACATTGCCCTTCTTTTCCTTCTGCTCGGAGTAGATGTAGAGCGGCCGGGCACTGCCGGTCACCACCTCCTCCGAAATCACCACTTCGCGCACGCCTTCGAGCGCGGGAAGCTCGAACATCGTGTCGAGCAGGATCGCCTCCATGATCGAACGCAGGCCGCGCGCGCCGGTCTTGCGCTCGATGGCGCGCTTGGCGATCGCCGAAAGAGCGTTCTCGTGGAAGGTCAGGTCGACATTCTCCATCTCGAACAGCCGCTGATACTGCTTGACCAGCGCGTTCTTCGGCTCGGTCAGGATCTGGATCAGCGCCGGTTCGTCGAGGTCTTCCAGCGTCGCCAGAACCGGCAGACGGCCGACAAATTCGGGGATAAGACCGAACTTCAACAGATCCTCGGGCTCGACCAGGCGGAAGACATCGCCAGTGCGGCGATCCTCCGGCGAAGCGACGACCGCGCCGAAGCCGATCGAGGTCTTCCGGCCGCGATCCGAGATGATCTTGTCCAGCCCGGCGAAGGCGCCGCCGCAGATGAACAGGATGTTGGCCGTATCGACCTGCAGAAACTCCTGCTGCGGGTGCTTCCTGCCGCCTTGCGGCGGCACCGAGGCGACGGTGCCTTCCATGATCTTCAGAAGCGCCTGCTGCACGCCCTCGCCCGACACGTCGCGGGTGATCGAGGGATTGTCCGACTTGCGCGAAATCTTGTCGATCTCGTCGATGTAGACGATGCCGCGCTGGGCCCGCTCGACATTGTAGTCGGCCGATTGCAACAGCTTCAGGATGATGTTCTCGACGTCCTCGCCGACATAGCCGGCTTCGGTCAGCGTCGTCGCATCAGCCATGGTGAAGGGCACGTCGATGATGCGGGCCAGCGTCTGCGCGAGCAGCGTCTTGCCGCAACCGGTCGGGCCGATCAAAAGGATGTTGGACTTTGCCAGTTCGACATCGTTGTTCTTGCCGGCATGCGCGAGGCGCTTGTAGTGGTTGTGGACCGCCACCGACAGCACGCGCTTGGCATAGGGCTGACCGATGACATAATCGTCGAGAACCTTGAGGATCTCCTGCGGTGTCGGCACGCCTTCGCGCGACTTCACCATCGAGGTCTTGTTCTCCTCACGGATGATGTCCATGCAGAGTTCGACGCACTCGTCGCAGATGAAGACCGTCGGACCGGCGATCAGCTTGCGCACTTCGTGCTGGCTTTTGCCGCAAAACGAGCAGTAAAGCGTGTTCTTGGAATCGCCGCTGTTGTTGCCGACCTTGCTCATTTTCATGTCCTTTCATGGCCGCCCGCCGATGGTCTGGCTGAAAGGGCGCATACTCTATCTATCGCGGGAATCCGCCGCCGCCAGTGTGTTCCGGCTCCCGCAACGCATTCCGTACGAAACACAAATCAGAAAACGTGGCAATGATTCGCGACAACCCCGCATAAAGCTAAGCCGCCGAAACTCAACATAGCCTTAACGTAGGCAATCCTGTCCCCCGAGGGAACAGCCAATTGTGGCCGAAATGCCGCAAGACACACCAAAAGCGCGTGATGCCGCCATCCAACTGCCAATAAGCCCTTATGCCACAGCGCCTTCAGGCGGCTCGCGCGACGAAATGACCTTGTCGATGAGGCCGAAATCCCTGGCTTCGTCAGCGGTCATGAAATGGTCGCGGTCGAGCGTCTTCTCGATCTCTTCGTAGCTCTTGCCGGTGTGCTTGACGTAGACCTCGTTGAGGCGACGCTTCAGCTTGATGATATCCAGGGCATGGCGCTCGATGTCGGACGCCTGGCCCTGGAAGCCGCCGGAAGGCTGGTGAACCATGATGCGGGCGTTCGGCGTGGCAAAGCGCATATCCTTGTGGCCGGCGGTCAACAGCAGCGAACCCATCGAAGCCGCCTGGCCGATGCAGAGCGTCGACACGGCCGGCTTGATGAACTGCATGGTGTCGTAGATCGCCATGCCGGAGGTGACGACGCCGCCCGGCGAATTGATGTAGAGGTTGATTTCCTTCTTCGGATTCTCGGCTTCGAGGAACAAAAGCTGCGCGCAGACCAGCGTCGCCATGCCGTCCTCGACCGGACCGGTGATGAAAATGATGCGCTCCTTGAGGAGACGCGAGAAAATGTCGTAGGCCCGCTCGCCGCGATTGGTCTGTTCGACCACCATCGGAACGAGGTTCATGTAGGTTTCGACGGGGTTCTTCATCAGTTGTCTCTTATCTCGCGGTGGGATTCCGGCGCCGGGAATGCTGGCGGATCGGGCAGAATCGGTTCTGGATCGTTATTCCGTAAATAGGATGCCGGCTCATCCTTGTGCAAGGCCGACCCCTCCTAGCCATCTGGGTAAGTCGAATCAAGCTTTCTGACCAAGGATTCGCGGCGGCGGATGCTTCCGCGGGTCCGGAGCCGCATGGCCGGCCGCGCAAGGTAGCAGTTTCTTAACCGCGTCACTTAACGAAATGCGCCGAAACCGCTTTTCTCCGAAACGGCTTCCTCTACAATTCAACGTTGAACTTATGCGTAGAGTTCAACAGGGGGAGTGTCATGCCCGGGAAAACCGCATGCTTCACCATCGCCGGGCTGACCATGCTCGGCACGATTTCGCAGACGGCGGCCGGCGGCCGCGCCGTCGAATGTTATGAACCGGTCCGCAGTCCGGCCGTCTACGACACGGTCTATGAAGACGTGATGATCAGTCCGCCCGGCCAGCAGGTCGACTATATCGCCCCTATCTATGGCACGCGCGAGCGCGTCGTGATGACCGTTCCGGCGCAAGTGACCTACCAGATCGTGCCGGCCGTCACCCGCACCGTCTACCGCACGGTCCGGGTCGATGGCGGCGGCTACTCCTGGGAATGGCGCGTCATCCATGGCCGCAAGGTGCTGTGCAAGGTATGGCACAAGGCGCGCTACGAACGTGTTGCCAAAACCGTGGTGATCCAGCCCGAACGCACGCGGCGCGTGGTCATCCCCGCACAGTACGACAGGATCGCCCAGGAGGTGCTGGTGCAGCCCGAGCAAAGGCGCGTCATCGATGTTCCCGCCTCCTACCAGACCATCGCGCGCCGCGTGCTGGTTCGCGAAGGTTCATCGGGCTGGCGGCGGGTGCATATTCCCAGGCATTGCCAGGATTAGCGAGCATAGCGTAACCTGCGTCGCAGCGGATCTCCGTAGGGCTGAGGGCATGCGCGACCTGGAAATTTCCAATCAGGAATTGTCAGACCTTGCCGAAGAAGCCTTGGCGCTTGCCAAAGGTTACTGGGCCTCCCTCGAGGAACGTCGGACGTATCCCACGACCAGCGGCAAACAGACGACCGAACTGTTCTCGCGGCCTTGGCAGGAGAGCGGCCGCGGACGGGAAGTCTTGCAGGATTTCAAGTCGATCGCGGAGCATGTGCGGCCTTCAACCGGCAGATTCTTCGGTTATGTCGTCGGCTCCGGCGAACCGGTCGGCGCGCTGGGGGAGCTGCTGGCTGCGGTGCTCAATCAGAATGTGACGTCGTGGCGGTCGGCTCCGGCTGCGACATCGATCGAACGCGCCGTGATCGGGTGGTTGGCGGAGGCTGTCGGTTGCCCCGGATTTACAGGCAGCCTGTGCGGCGGCGGCTCGACGGCGAACCTCATGGCCCTGGCGATGGCGCGGGAAGCGAAGCTACCAGCCAACGAAACAGGCGTGCGGCCCTGCGTGATCTATGCTTCCGAGCAAGTGCACATGTCCATTCCAAAGGCCGTCGCGCTGTTGGGGATCGGTAGAAAAAATCTCCGTTTGATCCCTGTCGACGACAAATTCAGGATGCGGACGGATGCCCTCCAGGCGGCTATCACCGTCGACCGCGAGGCCGGAAACATGCCCATCGCCATCGTGGCCACGGTCGGCACCATCATCTCCGGTGCGATCGATCCCCTTCCCGAGATTGCAGACATCGCCCGGAGGGAGGCGCTGTGGATGCACGTCGACGGTGCCTACGGAGGGCTGGCGGCTCTTGCGGCGCCGGAAAAGTTCCAAGGGTTGTCTTCGGCGGATTCGCTGTCACTGGATGCGCACAAATGGCTCTATCAGCCACTCGATTGCGGCTGCCTGCTCTATCGTCACCCGGACATTGCGCGAAAGACTTTTTCGCACAGCGACGACTACGTCAGGATACTGAGCGATGACCCTACGGAAGCATTTGCGTTCTTTGAGGAGTCGATCGAACTCTCTCGACGCTTCCGTGCGCTGAAGCTCTGGATGTCGCTGCAGTATCACGGACGCCGTGCCTATCGCGAAGCCATCGCCCGCGATCTCAACCATGCCCAGATGTTGGCGCAGGCAATCGCGTCGCAGCCGGAGTTGGAACAGCTTGCACCCGTATCGCTAAGCGCAGTCTGTTTCCGCCACCGCTCAAAGAACAATGAAGCGATCCTGCGCCGCGTGATCGCGCGCGGCCGGGTGTATCTGTCGAATGCGACGATCAACGGCCATTTCGCGCTGCGCGCGTGTTTCGTCAATCACCGAACGACCCCAGATGACGTGCAGGCGATTGTGTCCGAAGTCATTGCCGCCGCAGACGAAATCAATCGCTGAGTGAGTCTTCAACCTGGCGGCGTTCAGGCCACTTCCGCCCGCAGCCATGTCTTCAGGCCGGCGATGTCGCCGTCGCCCACCGCGGCCGCAACGCGCCGGCCGACCGCAGCGCCGAATTTGTAGCCATGGCCGGAGCAGGCCGAGACGATCAGGCATTTTCCTCGCTCGTGAGCGAAGAACTTCTCATCTTCGGTGAAGGTGTAGGCGCAGGTGACCACCTCGGTCACCCTGTATTCCTCGATGCGCGCGATCGGCGGCGAAAACAGGTTGCGGATCGCCTCGCCCTCGCCCGCCACCGGCTGACGGTTCCAATCGGCGTCGCTGGTCGGCACCCTGTGCAGCCCGGACCCGAATTTCATGCCGGCGCCGCCGGAGGGCGGGATCACATAGCCGTCGATCGCGCCGCCGACATCGAGGACAACCGGTGCCACCCGCCAGGCGGCCTTGAGGTCGGCCGGCGGTTCGACATAGGCGAGTGCGGTTCGATAGGTCTTCAGCTCGCCGTCCAGTTCCGGAAACAGTTTCAGCACCCAGGCGCCGGCGGCGACAACGATACGGTCGGCCTGCATCGTCTCGCCGCTTTCGAGCACGATGTGGCCGGCTTCGGCGTCGACTTCGATGACCTTGCTGTTTTCGTAGACATTGGCGCCGTTGGCGCGCAGCCAGTTTGCCATGCCGGAGGCTATCTTGCGGCAATGCAGGGCGCCGCCTTCGGTCGAGAAATAGGCGTAGCGAAACGAGCCGGCTTCGAGAAACGGCCAGCGTTTCACTGCTGCATCGGGCTCCAGCAATTCGAACGGAAAATTGCCTTCTTCCAGGCCCTCGCGATATTCCTCGGCCTCGTCGCCCGGTTCGCGCGAAACGCAGACAAATCCGCGCGCATCAAGATGGCTTTCGCCGAGATCGGCCCACATCTCGTCCCAGGCCTGGTAGGCTTCGGTGATCAGCCGGCCATAGCCGGTCCCCGCGCGGTAAGCGCGGCGGATGATGCGATGATGGTCGCCCGACGCGGCCATCGGGTTTGGGATCGGCCCTTGCTCGACGATCGAAACGCTGTGGCCGGCCTTGACCAGCGACCACGCCGTGGAGAGACCGGCAATGCCCGCGCCGACAACGATCACATTCATCAAATCAGACTTTCCGCAGCCGGTCGGCTGGCTCCGTATTCGATTGCGGGCGCCAACATACGGTCTGGAACCAGGCTGGCAAGCCGCGCTATTGGTCTGGCATGAGCAAATTGACGCCACCCGCCCTGGTCTTTGATCCAGCCACTCGACGCCTGCGGCTCGACCCGCACGAGCCGGCCTTTTTTCAAAACCCTTATGATGCCTATGCTTTCCTGCATGGCGTATCGAATGCATTCTTCTGGGAAGAATTCGGCTTCTGGTGCTTTGGCGGCTTCGACGACGTCAACCGGCTGCTGCGCGACCGCCGCTTCGGCCGCCAGAACCCGGCCGGCATTCCAGACAGCCGCGGCATTGGACAGGACCGCAGCCATCTCAGGGCCTTCGACGAGCTCGAAGCCAATTCGATGCTGGAACTGGAGCCGCCGGTGCACACGCGTCTGAGAACACTGGTCAACCGCGCCTTCGTCTCGCGCCAGGTCGAAAGGCTGCGGCCGCGTGTCGAGGCCTTGGCCAACGACCTGATCGACCGTTTCGAACCAGGCAAGACGGTCGACCTGTTGCCTGCTTTCGCGGCGCCCTTGCCGATCACCATCATTGCCGAAATGCTCGGCGTGCCGGTCGAAATGGGGCCGCAACTGCTCGACTGGTCGCACCAGATGGTTGCCATGTATATGCATGGCCGCACCCGCGAAATCGAAGAGACGGCCAACCGCGCCGCGCGCGAATTTGCGGATTTCCTCCGTGGCTACGTCACCGAACGACGCAGGAATCCCGGCGACGACCTTTTGTCGCTGCTGATCTCGGCGCAGGAGGATGGCCAAAAGCTGTCGGAGGACGAGATGGTGTCCTCGGCGATCCTGCTGCTCAATGCCGGCCATGAAGCGACCGTGCACCAGACCGGCAATGCCGTCCGCTCGATCCTTGCGCAAGGGGGCGATGTCAGCCGCTTCTTCGGCTCGCCCGAGACGACCGCGGCAACGGTCGAGGAATGCCTGCGGTTCGACGCGCCGCTGCACATGTTCACGCGCTACGCCTATCAGGAGATCGAAGTCTCGCCCGGCATCGTCGTGCAGCCGGGGCAGACGATCGGGCTGCTGCTTGGCATGGCCAATCATGACCCGCGCGCCTTCGCCGATCCCCTCGCTTTCCGGCCCGACCGTGCCGACCAGAAGAACGTCTCCTTCGGCGCCGGTATCCATTTCTGCATCGGCGCGCCGCTCGCCCGGCTCGAATTGCAGGTGTCGCTGAAAACCTTGTTCGAACGGCATCCGAAGCTGCATCTTGCCGAAAGCCCAAGCTTCCGCGACACTTACCACTTCCATGGGCTGGAAACGCTCGCCGTCGGCTTTTGACGATCGCGAACCTGGGGCTGCCTCAGCCAGTTTCCGGCAAAATAGGACGGCGACGCTTTGCCTGACATGACCGAGTTGAAATTCGCCTTCCTGGAAGAGCCGCCATTCTGCTTCACCGGCGCACCGGGCGAGGTCTCAGGCTGTGACGTCGAGCTTGCGCGCAGGCTCGGTGACATGCTCGGATTGGCGAGCTTTAAGCCGATCGAAACCGAATTCGCTGAGCTGCTGCCTGGGTTGGTCGAGGGCCGTTGGACCATGACGACCGGCCTGTTCTTCTCCGAAGAGCGCAGGCAGCTTGTCGACTTCACACGGCCGATATGGGCGTTGCAGGACGGGTTGCTGGTCGCGGTGGACAATCCGTGCGGCTTTCGCGGCTACCAATCCATTGCCGAGGACGGAACAGCGTTGATTGGTGTCATAAACGATCAGGTTCAGCACCTTACGGCGCTGCACAACGGAATTGCGCCTGGGCAGATCAGGATGTTTGCAACGCAGGCGGATGCGGCGGACGCAGTGGCCAACGGCGTCGTGCACGCCGATGCCAGCGTCGCCATGGCGCATCGAGGCTATCTGACCCGGCGGCCCGAAATGCGGCTTGGACTTGTCGAGGTTCCCTCGATTGAAAAGCAGCCGTCGGCCGGTGCCTTCGCGATCGCCAAAGGCAATTCAGCCCTGCTCCGGCGCATCGATGCTTGCCTCGATGAATTGGTGGGCAGCGACTGGCACCGACAGATGATGGCGCGATACGGATTCTCGGACAGCGATATCGATCGCATCGTTTGATCCGCACATCTGTTGTTGTTCGACCATGATCTTTACCCGAAAACCGGCCTCCACTTTTCGGGATCATGGTCTACAGCTTGATCACATATTCCTTGCGAGTCGTTTCAAGCACTTCCCAGCTGCCTTTGAAGCCGGGCCTCAGCACGAAGCTGTCGCCGGCCCGAACGGTGCGCGCTTGCCCACCGTCCTCCGCGATCACCGAAACGCCGGACAGGATGTGGCAAAACTCCCACTCGTCATAGACGATGCGCCATTTGCCCGGGGTCGATTCCCAGATGCCGGCGTAGAGGCCGCCGTCGCGCTCCTCGACATTCCAGGTGCGGAATTTGGGATCGCCCGAGATCAGCCGGTCCGGCGCCGGCGCGCCAGATTCAGGCTCGACGGCGTCAGTCGCTATTGTCAGGTAATGCGCGGACAAGAACTTGCCTCCATGAAAGAGCCGGCTTCGCGTCGGCTCACCCCCACCCCGGCGCTGCGCGCCGACCCTCCCCACAAGGAGGAGGGTAAAAAAGATCAGACCTTGGCAAGCGCCTGTTCGAGGTCGGCGACGATGTCGTTGACGTCCTCGATGCCGATCGAAAGCCGCACCGTGTCCGGTCCTGCGCCGGCCTTGACCTTCTGCTCGTCGGAAAGCTGGCGGTGCGTGGTCGAGGCCGGGTGGATGACCAGCGACTTGGTGTCGCCGACATTGGCCAGGTGCGAGAACAGTTCGAGCGCCTCGACGAATTTGACGCCGGCGTCATAGCCGCCCTTGAGAGCGAAGGTGAACACGGCGCCGGCGCCAAGTGGTGAGTATTTCTTCTGCAGGGCGTTGTTCTTGTCGCTGGGCAGGCCGGGATAGTTCACCGAGGCAACCTTGGGGTGGTTGGACAGCCAGGCAGCAACCGTCACGGCGTTGTCGCAGTGGCGCTGCATGCGCAGCGGCAAGGTTTCCAGGCCGGTCAGGATGAGGAAGGCATTGAACGGCGAGATCGCCGGGCCGAGATCGCGCAGGCCGAGCACACGCGCGGCAATGGCGAAAGCGAAATTGCCGAAGGTTTCGTGCAGGACGAGGCCGCCATATTCGGGGCGCGGTTCCGACAGCATCGGATATTTGCCCGACTTCGACCAATCGAAGGTGCCGCCATCGACGATGGCGCCGCCGATCGAATTGCCGTGACCGCCGATGAATTTGGTCAGCGAATGGACGACGATGTCGGCACCATGCTCGATCGGCCGGATCAGGTAGGGCGAGGCCAGCGTGTTGTCGACGATCAACGGCAGGCCGTGCTTGCGTGCGATGTCGCCGATCTTCTCGATATCGACGAAGGTGCCGCCCGGATTGGCCAGGCTCTCGATGAAGAGAGCCTTGGTCCTGTCGTCGATCTGGCTTTCGAAGGTCGAGATGTCGTTGGTGTCGGCCCAGCGCACCTCCCAGCCGTAATTCTTGAAGGCATGGCCGAACTGGTTGATCGAACCGCCATAGAGCTTGTTGGCGGCAACAAAATTGTCGCCAGGCTGCATCAGATTGTGGAACACGATCACCTGCGCGGCATGGCCGGAGGCGACCGCAAGAGCCGCCGTGCCGCCTTCGAGGGCCGCCATGCGCTCTTCCAGCACCGCCTGGGTGGGGTTCATGATGCGGGTATAGATGTTGCCGAAAGCCTTCAGTCCGAACAGTGAGGCGGCATGGTCGGCATCGTCGAAGACGAAGGAGGTCGTCTGGTAGATCGGCGTGGCGCGAGCGCCGGTCGCCGGGTCGGGCTTGGCGCCGGCATGGACGGCGAGCGTGTTGAAACCTGGCGTGCGGGTCACTGAAAACCTCCCTGAAAAACCTTCTGAAATTCGCCGGGCATTCTTGGCGAAGCCCGGCCTCGAATGCAAAGAAGAAAATACCCTTCCGTGCAGGACCTTCTATCAAGCGGCAGGAAAATACGGCGTTTGCCGGAATAATTTTGCGCTTTCGCCCCTCGCCTATTTCTGGCGGACGCCAAAACTCTGGAAGCCAGAGCGCATCAGCGGCTTCTTCGACGACAGCACGCCGGAATTGACGCCGGTCCAGCCGATCTCGCCGGACAGCTTGCCATATTCGATTTTGGGGCAGCGGTTCATCACCACCTTGATGCCCGCGGCCTCGGCGCGCGCGGCTGCCTCGTCATGGCGCACGCCAAGCTGCATCCAGATGACTTTCGGCAGGGGATCGAGCCGCAACACCTCGTCGACGATGCCGGGCACTGCCGCCGGCGCGCGAAAAATGTCGACCATGTCGACCGGCTCCGGAATATCGGCGAGCCTGGCATAGGTCATCCGACCGAGTATCTCCTTGCCGGCCTGGCCGGGATTGATCGGGAACACCGAAAAGCCCTTGGCCAGCAGATATTTCAGCACGAAATAGCTTGGCCGCACATCATTGGCGGACGCGCCGACCATGGCGACGGTCTTCACCGAATTGAGGATGCCGGCGATGTAGGTGTTGTCGTAACTATCGTGGATCATGCCTCGTCCTCATACAACGCCTCGTCGAGAAAGCCATCCGGGTCATTGCTAAAATCGCGCAGCATGCGGAAGTGGTCCGTGTCGCGAAAGTCGGCGGGTTCCAGCCCGAACCGGCTGATGCGGAACAGCCGCGCGCCGGGACAGGCCATCAGCAGCGGCGAATGCGTCGCCATGATCACTTGCGCGGTGCCCGACTGGTCCATGCGCCGCAGCATCTTGAGCAGTTCGATCTGGCGCGTCGGGGACAGTGCGCTCTCGGGTTCATCGAGGATGTAGATGCCTTGCCTGCGGCAGCGCTCCTCGAAAAATCGGATAAAGCCCTCGCCATGCGACCAGGACAGGAAGTCCGGCGGCGCCCCGCCAGACTCCAGCGCTGCCTGATCGAGATAGCGGGCCACGGAGTAGAAGGATTCGGCACGAAAGAACCAGCCGGCGGTGACTTTCGGCAGCCAGTGACCGCGGAATGTGTTGGCCAATGCAGCACCACTCTTGTCGATGGCGCTGGAATGGTCCACCGGCCGATAGCCCTTGCCGCCGCCGGCCTCATCATAGCCGGCCAACGCGCCGATCGCCTCGAGCAGCGTCGATTTGCCGGTGCCGTTCTCGCCGACAATGATGGTGATCGGCGTGGTGAATTCGAGCTCGAACTCATGGCCGCGAAACAGCGGCAGGTTCCAGGGATATTTTTCCCAATCCTCGACCCGCGCGGGATCAAGCAGGATACGCTTGAGGTAGGGAGCTTTGAGCCGCGTCAGCTGCTTGCGATGGGCCATCAGCCGGGGAGCGAAATCGTACCGTCTTCCGCGATCGGAAAGGCCGGATTGTGCGCCACTTCCCAGACATGCCCGTCGGCGTCGGCGAAATAGCCGTACCAGCCGCCCCAGAAGGCGCGGCCGGCCGGCTTGACGATGCGGCCGCCGGCTTTTTGCGCCCTGGCGAGCACGTCGTCGACTTCGGCGTCGGAGCGGGTGTTGTAGGCGAGGTAGACCGCCGATGGCGCCGCGGCGAAGGCAATGCCGGAATCCTCTTCTGCGCTGGCACGTGGGAACAGGCCAAGAATGACGCCGCCCATCTGGAAGAAGGCGACACCGTCGGTGATACCGGCATGCCGCTTCAAGCCCATCGCCTCGTAGAAGCGCACCGCACGGTCGAGATCGTCGGTAGCAATGGTGATGATGGAGATACGCGGTTCCATGGTGCTGCTCCTATTCGTCCGTCCATTCCGGCTTGCGCTTGCCGATGAAGGCACCGATGCCTTCCTCGGCGTCGCGCGCAAGCATGTTTTCGACCATGATCCGGCCCGTATAGGCATAGGCGTCCGCCAGGCCCGTCTCGGCCTGCGCGTAAAAAGCCTCCTTGCCGGTCTTGACCACCAAAGATGATTTGGAAGCAATGGTTTGCGCGTATTTGGTGACGATCTGATTCAGGTATTCGCGCGGCACGACACGGTTGACCAGGCCGAATTCCTTGGCGGTCGCCGCATCGATCGTCTCTCCTGTCAGCAGCATCTCCATCGCATGCTTGCGCGAAACGTTGCGCGACAGCGCCACCATCGGCGTCGAACAGAACAGGCCGATGTTGACACCCGGCGTGCAGAAGGTCGCCTCATGTGAAGCGATCGCCAGATCGCAGCTGGCGACCAGTTGCAGCCCGGCGGCGGTGGCCAGGCCGTCAACCTCGGCGATCACAGGCACGGGATGGCGCACGATGGCCTGCATCAGCGTCGCACAAGCGGCAAACGTCTCTGCGAAGAAGGCCTTGCCATGATCGGCATCGGTGCGACGCGCCGTCATTTCCTTGAGATCATGGCCGGCGCAGAACACCTTGCCGGCTGCCGACAAAACGATCACGCGAACCGCCTTATCGGCCTTGGCGCGCTCGAGTTCGGCCGTCAGCGCCGCCATCACCGCCAGCGACAGGGCGTTGGCGGGCGGATTGGCGAGTGTGAGGCGCAGCACGCCCTTGTCCAGTCGTGCAACAACCGGACCCTCAACGGCGGCAGGCTTGATGGCAAGGATTTCGGCCATGGATAAGGTCTCCGCGATTCCGCTGGGGCTGCCAGAGTATCTAATACCGGATCAGGTTTCGTCCAACACCGATCGCTTGCACCAGGGGACGAAGATTGTCAGAAATGCCGCGCCGCGCCCATACAGGTAGGCCAAAAACGAGAGACCGACATGCCCGCCCAAACCAATTTGAAGCCGGTGCTGACCGCGCAACAAGTCAATGCGCTGCTGGAGACCGTCTATCCGCAGCTCAATGAGCAGTTCAAATATTTCGAGGCGATCGACGTGTTCCCCGGCGGCTGCACCGTGCGGCTCAACGCCGGCGAGCGGCACTTGCGTCCGGGCGGCACCGTATCCGGCCCTTCGCTGTTCACGCTGGCCGACATTGGCGGCTACGTCTGCGTGCTCAGCCATGCCGGGCCGGATGCGCTTTCCGTTACCGTCAACCTCGACATCAATTTCGTGCGCAAGGCCGAGGCCGGACCGATCGATGGCCATTGCCGCATCCTGAAGCTCGGAAAGAGCCTGATGGTGTTCGACATCGACATCGTCGCCGGCCCGGACCGGCACACTGTGGCGCACGCCACCGGCACCTATTCGATCCCGCCAAAGCGAAATGGCGATGTGGTAAAATAATACCTTTTAACTAAACTATTGTTTTTGCAGTACTTTACCTGCTATCGACCGTTTCGTGCACCTTGACGCCACAAACACCCTCGCCTATAAGCCCATCACGAAGCAGCGGCCCGCAAAGGCCGCCGTTTTGTTATTGGCGGCGGGCAGCGTCCTTCCGACAATCCAAGCAACAAGAAACGCCTTCCCTCGTGAAGGTCAGAACCGAGAGCAGAAAACATGACAACCTTTTCGCAGAAGCCTGCGGATGTGGTGAAGAAGTGGATCCTGATCGACGCCGAAGGTCTCGTCGTCGGTCGTCTGGCCACTGTCATCGCCAATCATCTTCGCGGCAAGCACAAGCCGACCTTCACCCCGCATGTCGACGACGGCGACAACGTCATCGTCATCAATGCCGACAAGGTGGTGTTCACCGGCAAGAAGTTCACCGACAAGGTCTATTACTGGCACACCGGCCACCCAGGCGGCATCAAGGAGCGCACCGCGCGCCAGCTGCTCGAGGGTCGTTTCCCCGAGCGTGTCGTCGAGAAGGCCGTTGAGCGCATGGTCCCGCGTGGCCCGCTCGGCCGTCGCCAGATGAAGAACCTGCGCGTCTATGCAGGTGCCGAGCATCCGCATGTCGCCCAGCAGCCCGTCGTGCTCGACGTGGCCAAGCTGAACGCCAAGAACAAGAAGGTCGCATAAGATGGCTGAGCTTTCCTCGCTCGCAGAACTGGGCGCCGCCACCGGCAACACCAATACCCAGCCGGCGGCCCCCGTCCACGTCCAGAAGCTCGACAAGTCGGGCCGCGCCTATGCCACCGGCAAGCGCAAGAACGCCATTGCGCGCGTCTGGGTGAAGCCGGGTTCCGGCAAGATCATCGTCAACGACAAGGAATTCGCGACCTATTTCGCGCGTCCGGTCCTGCAGATGATCCTCAACCAGCCGATCATCGCCTCCAACCGCGCCGGGCAGTACGACATCGTCGCGACCGTCGTCGGCGGCGGTCTCTCCGGCCAGGCTGGCGCCGTGCGTCACGGTATCTCCAAGGCGCTGACCTACTACGAGCCGACGCTGCGCGCCGTGCTCAAGAAGGGCGGCTTCCTGACCCGCGACAGCCGCGTCGTCGAGCGCAAGAAGTACGGCAAGGCGAAGGCCCGTCGTTCGTTCCAGTTCTCGAAGCGCTAAACGCTCCGCAGCTTCAGACCATCGAAAGGCCGCCTCCGGGCGGCCTTTTTGTTTGCGGCTCGGCAGTCACCCCATCCGCGCCTGCGGCGCGACCTCCCCTCGATGGGCAGGTCGGCGCGTAGTGCCGGGTGGGCTGATGGCGCCGTCACAAAACAGGTCAGGCCTTGCCGCCCTTGATATAGTCGATGAACGCCCGCAGCGGGGCCGGAACCAGGCGCCGGCCGGGATAATAGAGGAACGGTCCGGGAAAACTCGGCCACCACGGTTCGAGAATGGGCTCAAGCGCGCCGCTTTCGAAGTAAGGGCGAAGCCAGCCCTCGAAGAGGCCGATGATGCCGGTGCCCGCGATGGCCGTATCGACGGCAAGATCGGTCGCGCCGCCGATGCGCACGATCAGCGGCCCTGTCGGATCGACCCGCACCACCTCACCGTCGCGCTCGAACTCCCAGGGCAGCATCGCACCGCTGGCAAAGCGCCCGCGCACGCAAGAGTGGCCAAGCAGGTCGCTCGGGTGTTGCGGTCGCCCATGGCGAGCAAGATAGGCAGGGCTGGCGGCGGTGGCGAAGCGCTGCACGCGCGGTCCGATCGGCACCGCGATCATGTCCTGCTCCAGCCGCTCGTCATAGCGGATGCCGGCGTCACACCCGGCCGCCAGCACATCGACAAAGTTCTCATCGGCGATCACTTCCAGGCGGATGCCGGGATAGGCGGCGAGGAAACCCGGCACGATATCGGGCAAGATCAACCGCGCGGCGCTGACCGGCACATTGAGACGCAGCGAGCCCGCCGGCCTGTCGCGAAAGCCGTTCACCACGTCCAGCGCCGCCTCCACCTCCGACAGCGCAGGGCCAAGCCGCTCCAGCAGGCTGAGGCCCGCCTCGGTCGGGACAACGCTGCGCGTCGTGCGGTTGAACAGCCTGACACCGAGCTGCACTTCCAGGCGACGCACCGCCTCACTCAAGCCGGAGGCGCTGCCGCCGCTCGCACGCGCGCCATCGCGAAAACCGCCGGCGCGCGCCACCGCCACGAAGGCGTTCAGATCGCTGAGGTCCATCATTGTTCGCCATTCCGCACGGCCTGTGTGGATTGTACCGGATTATCACAAGGTTGGGCAGCGCCTATCTCTGCCTCCTCAAAGGAGATCAATCATGTCCAATATTCAACAGGCCGGCACCTTCACCCCCGCCACCTTCAAGCTTGGCAGCCATACCGTGAAGCGGCTCGGCTACGGCGCCATGCAACTCGCCGGACCCGGCGTGTTCGGGCCGCCCAAGGACCATGACGCGGCATTGGCCGTGCTGCGCGAGGCCGTTGCGCAAGGGATCGACCATATCGATACCAGCGACTTCTACGGTCCGCACGTCACCAACCTTTTGATCCGCGAAGCGCTGGCGCCCTACCCTGACGATCTCGTCATCGTCACCAAGATCGGCGCGCGGCGCGGCGCGGATGGATCGTGGTTGCCGGCCTTTTCTGCCGAAGCGCTGACCCAGGCGGTGCACGACAATCTCAGCAATCTCGGGCTCGAGGTGCTCGACGTCGTCAATTTGCGCATCATGTTCGATACCCATGGCCCCGCCGAGGGATCGATCGAAGCGCCGCTCACCGTGCTGGCCGAGCTTCAACAACAGGGCCTGGTCAGGCACATCGGGCTGAGCAACGTGACGCCGGCGCAGATCGCGCAAGGACGAGGGATCGCGGAAATCGTCTGCGTGCAGAACCAATATAATCTGGCGCATCGCGGCGATGATGCCCTGATCGACGATCTTGGCCGTGATGGCATCGCCTACGTGCCGTTCTTCCCGCTAGGCGGCTTCAACCCGCTGCAGTCTTCGACGCTGTCCGATGTAGCGCAGCGCCTCGGCGCCACACCGATGCAGGTCGCGCTCGCCTGGCTGCTCCGCCGCGCGCCCAACATCCTGCTAATCCCCGGCACATCGTCGGTCGGGCATTTGCGGGAAAACCTTGCTGCTGCCGAACTGGTGCCTTCAGACGATGTGCTGGGGGAGTTGGATGGGATGGCTAAGGCGGCTTGAGGCGCGGGACTTGCATGCAGCTATGGAAGCTAAGGCCGTCTTCGGACGGCCTTTTTAGGGCTCGGCAGTCCACCCGGCGCTTCGCGCCGACCTCCCCATCAAGGGGAGGTGGGGCGCCGCGCTTTACATCCAGACTACTGCCTGGTCGCGCAGACCCTCGGCGGATCGAAAATAGCCGCGACCTCCTACCTCCCCTCGATGGGGAGGTCGGCGCGTAGCGCCGGGTGGGGTGATGGCGCCGGCGTTCCCAAGGTGGGGTGACTGCGCCAGCATCGGATTGCTAATTGATACTCGCCGTATTCGCCGGCTCAACGGGCCGCGCCTCGTTCGCATAAGGCACGCGAAAACCATTCGCTGCCAGCCAGCCGATGGCCGCCTTCGGCTCGTCGCTCTGGATGATTGTGGCGCCGCGATCGGCCCAGAAGCCCCAGGCTTCGCGCGGCAGGCTGGCCTGTACGGCCAGTTCGTCACCGCGGCCGCCCGCCAGGAAGCCGCCCGGTTTGTTGGCGATGGCGTAGGTGTCGGCCCAGATGTGCCAGTTGCCCCTGACCGCGGCCGCGCGCATGCGCGTGCTGAACAGCGGTCCGCCGGTTTCGGTCAGCGTCTCGGCGCCAGCCCGCCAGTTGATCAGCTCGATCGCGCGCGGCGAAAAGGCATGGTCGACCGTCCGGGCGAAGCCGGCATCACGCACCGCGTCATCGGCGATGATCGGCATGAACTGGAAGCCGCCGCCGATAGCGGTCATTGCCGCCTTGACCGTGGTGATCCGGTTCTGGTTCCACAAATTCTCCTTGACGATGACCTGCTCGGCCATGCCGAGATCGCGAGCCACCGCGATCATGCCCGAGAGATCGCCGACGTCGAGCTTGTTGTCGAGGTTGATGAGGATCCTGTCCCTGGTCGCCATCAGCATCTCGCGCAACGTCGAGACCGTTTCATTGGTGACGGGGCCGGTGCCCTCGATCACCAGCCTGCAGGTCTTCAGTTCGGCCAGTGTGTATTTGACCACCTCGCCCTTGCAGGTCGTGGTGCGGTCGAGCCAGCTGTCATGCATGACGACGAACTCACCGCCCTTCGAGCGCCTGATGTCGACCTCGACGATTTCGGCGCCCATGGCGATCGAGCCTTCAACGGCGGCGATCGAATTTTCCGCATAGAGCGTCTTGCCCGCCTGCATGCTGCCGGCGCGATGCGCGGCCACCATGACGTGGTCGCGCCACTGGTTGGCATGCTCAAAGCGGTCGAGAATCTGCCTGGCGCGGGTTTCGCCGGCCAAGGCCTGGCCAGAAGCGGCCGCTAGTGCCGAGGAAAACAGGAGGCTCAGCCAGATGGTCCGCATCGAGAATCGCTCCTTGCCGGATCGAACCCCGGATAGGCGATGCCCGTGACATCTGGGTGAACGAAGCCGGCTAGCGGATCTCTGGTTTGAGCATGATCTTCCCCGAAAACCGGCTTCCACTTTTCGGGATCATGCTCGCAAAATGCTCGCGTCAGATGCGTTTCGAGAGCCTGCGGAACCACGCCATGGCCGGCATCTCAATGAGGCGCCAAGTGATCCAGGAGGCGGCAATGGTGGCGGCGAGCATGACGACGATCGCCACCGCTCCCGTCCAGCCGGCGCCGAAGCCGGTCGCAGGCTGGCCGCGCAGCATAAAGTCGCCGATCAGACCGAGGCCAAGCTTGCGCTCGACGAGCCCGGCGACGTTGATCATGCGCGCCTGGACGAAGATGTGGACCATGTAGATCGAGTAGGACAGCGCGCCGAGCGTCAGCATGAACGGCGCCCTCAGCAAAGCGCTGATCCAGCCGCCTTCATGGGCGAACAGAAACAGCGCCAGCGCGAACACCAGGGGTGCCGCGATGCCGAAATCATTGCCGCCGGCCAGCGAAACGAAAAGCACGATGACGGCCACCATGACGATCTCGGCAAGGGTCCAGTCCATCCGCGGGCCATTCCTGGCGAGGACCTGTCGCGCCCCTGCAATGGAATCATGCTGAAACCAGGCCAGCAAGGCGCCGAGCGAGAAGCCGTACAGGCAGCGGATGAAGCCGAAATCGAAGGACACATCCATATGATGGGTCGAGAAGCCGAGCAGGAACAGCGGCGCGGTGACGGCGGCGGCGACGAACCATATCCAGGCGCGCGCGCCGGCGACGAAGACCACGCCGGCAAACAAGAGATAGGCGAAGAACTCGGCGGAAATGCTCCAGCTTGGCGCATTCCAGGTCAATTGATCCTCGAAGCCGACACCTTGCAGCAGCAGAAGATTGGCAAGCAGACTCCCAGGGTCGAAGCCTCCGGTGAAGGGCGCAGCCCCGGTGCCGTGCAATTGCGGCAGCATCAGCCGCAGCAGCTCGAAGCCGGCGAAGGCGGCAAGCATGAGAAGGTGCAGTGGGTAGATACGGCCGAAACGGACCAGGGCGAAACGCGCGACCTGTTCCGGCTGGTTCAGCCGATCGCCGTAGCTGCTGGCGATGACAAAACCGGAAAGGACGAAGAAGAAGTCGACGAAAAGGTAGGACGAACCGATGAAGGCGCTTTGCGAAATCGTCGAAGCGGTCGGAAAGTGAAACAGCGCCACCAGAAGCGCGCAGATGCCACGCCACGAATCGAGCACCAGGAAGCGTTCACCGGCGACCGTGCCGGTGTGGGTCGACGCCGCGGCACGGGTGGGGTTGAGAAACGCGGTCTGCGTCATGATGATACAATCCTGTCTTGCCGTGGCACTCGGGCAGCGCCATTCCGTCTCGCCAAGCTGTGACTGGCATCTTCCGTGCCGGTTCTGTAGTTGTTGCAACCCGATGAAAAACGAGGATCCGTAATGGCGAACAACAACATCGACAACGCCTTCACCGCCCGTTCCAAAACGGGCGCCGCGTTCGAGCCGACCTATTCCGGCGCGCTGTCGTTCATGCGGCGCAAATACACCAAGGACGTGAAGGGCGCGGATGCTGTGGTATGGGGTATTCCCTTCGATGCCGCCGTCACCAACCGGCCGGGCGCCCGCTTCGGGCCGCAGGCCATCCGCCGCGCCTCGGCGATCCTCGACAACGACCCGCAATATCCGTTTTCACGCGATCTGTTCGAGCATCTGGCGGTCGTCGACTATGGCGATTGCCTGCTCGATTCGGGCAATCACCAGAAGACCCCCGGCACGATCGAGCGCGAAGCGGCCAAGATCCTCAAATCCGGCGCCTTCCTGCTGACGCTGGGCGGCGACCATTTCGTCACCTGGCCGCTGCTCAAGGCGCATGCCGCCATCCATGGTCCGCTCGCACTGGTGCAGTTCGACGCCCATCAGGATACCTGGCCGGACGACGGCAAGCGCATCGACCACGGATCCTTCGTTGGCCGTGCCGTCAAGGAAGGCATCATCGATCCCGACCGTTCGATCCAGATCGGCATCCGCACCCATGCGCCCGACACGTTCGGCATCAAGATCCTCCATGGCCATGAAATCGAGGAGATGCGGGCGTCCGATATCGCCTACGCCATCGTCGACCGCACCGGCGGCAAGAAGACCTATCTCACCTTCGACATCGACTGCCTCGATCCGGCCTATGCGCCGGGAACCGGCACGCCGGTCGCCGGCGGACCGTCCTCGGCGAAAATCCTGTCAACGCTGCGCCAGCTCAACCAGATCGATATTGTCGGCGCCGATGTCGTAGAGGTTGCGCCGGCCTATGATCACGCCGATATAACGGCGATCGCCGGCTCGATGGTGGCTATGCAATATCTCGGCCTGCTGGCTGAGCGAAAGGCCCGGCTTGAAGAGTTGAACAACGGCAACCAAAATGGTGCCGCAGTGATTCAAGGTCAGGGCATATAGTCTTGAAATATCAAGGAATTTGATCAACCCATGAAACCGAAAATCTTCATCGACGGCGAACACGGCACCACAGGCCTGCAGATCAGGGCGCTGCTTACCGAGCGCAGTGATCTGGAGATCATTTCCATCCCGACCGAACGCCGCAAGGAAACGGCGGCACGCGCCGAGTTCCTCAACGCCGCCGATGTCGCGATCCTGTGCCTGCCCGACGACGCGGCGAAGGAAAGCGTCTCGCTGATCGCCAACGACACCACCAAAGTCATCGATGCGTCGACCGCGCATCGCGTGGCGGAAGGCTGGGCGTATGGTTTCGCCGAGATGGACAAGGACCAGGCAAAGGCGATCGCCTCGGCAAAACGCGTCGCCAATCCAGGCTGCTGGCCGCAGGGACCGATCGCGACGTTGCGGCCCCTCGTCACCGCCGGCTTGCTGCCGGCGGATTTCCCGATCACCGTCAACGGCATTTCGGGCTATTCGGGCGGCGGACGGCCGATGATCGAGGACTATATCGCCAAGGGCGAGGACGCCTCGGAATTCCTGCCCTACGGCCTCACCCTTCAGCACAAGCACGTGCCGGAATTGAGGGCCTATGCCAGGCTGTCGCATGATCCGATCATGCAGCCGGCGGTCGGCAATTTCGCGCAAGGCATGATCACCGTCGTACCGTTGCAGCTTGGCGGCCTCGACCATGTGCCGACCGGTGCGGAACTGCATGCGGCGATTGCCGACCATTTCGCCGCTATCAAGGGCGGCGTGGTCGAGGTGGCGCCCTATGCGCATTCGGAGCGCATGCCGGAGATCGATCCCGAGGTCTACAACGGCACCAACCGGATGAAGGTCTATGTCTTCGCCAATGACAAACGGGCGCAGGCCCTGCTGCTGGCGGTCTACGACAATCTCGGCAAGGGTGCCTCGGGCGCCGCCGTGCAGAACATGGATCTGATGCTCGGCCTCTGATGGACACGCCCGCCTTTCCGGCGCGCTGGAAAGTCAGCGCACCCGAACTCATTGCCGAGACCTTTTCGAGCCGCATCTGGAAGGTTTTGCGCGCAGACGGCTCGCCGGCGATCGTCAAGGCGCTCAAGCCTTTCGACGACGTCGCCGACGAGTTGCGCGGCGAGCATTATCTCGCCTGGCGACGCGGCGAAGGCGCGGTGCGCCTGCTCGGCCGCGACGGCCACAGCATGCTGCTCGAATATGCCGGTGAGACCTTGTTGGAGCAGGTGCTCGACCAACAGGGCGACAACGCCGCCACCGAAATCGCGGCCGAGGTGATGGCGAAACTATTTTCACAGGGGAAAGACCCCTTCCCGCCCGAGCTTCAGCCGCTCCGGGAACGGTTTTCAAGCCTGTTCAAGAAGGCGACAATCGACCGCGATTCGGGCCATGACAGCCTCTATGTCGAGGCCGCCATCATCGCCGATCGACTGCTG
The DNA here is from genome assembly GCF_040320355.1 of Mesorhizobium sp. M0715. NCBI lineage: Bacteria > Pseudomonadati > Pseudomonadota > Alphaproteobacteria > Hyphomicrobiales > Phyllobacteriaceae > Mesorhizobium > Mesorhizobium sp. M0715. Next base: position 29,784 of record NZ_JAMYPL010000024.1, read on the forward strand.
GCCAATCCGCACGATATCAGGCCCCTGCACGGCGACCTGCATCACGAAAACATCCTGCACGGGCCGCGCGGCTGGCTGGCGATCGATCCGAAGGGCGTTCTCGGCGACCCCGGCTTCGACGCCGCGAACATGTTCTACAACCCGCTCGACCGGGACGAGCTTTGCCTCGATCCGGAGCGGATCGCGCATATGGCCGAGATCTTCGCCAAAACACTGGGCCAGACGCCACCAGCCGTCCTTGATCATGCCATCGCCTATGGTTGCCTGTCGGCTGCCTGGCATCATGAGGACGACAATGAGGTCGAGGAGAGCCGCGAATTGTCGATCGCCGAGGCGATCCGGGCGGTGCGGGCAAGCTTCTGATCGCGGGCTGCGGCGCGGTAATCGCTTGTTCACAGCGATGGGCTACTGACTGGCCTCGGCTCCACTTCGGGATTTGTCATGGTCAGCGCGATTTCGGGTTCCTCCCAGGCAGCCCAGTATTCCTCGTCGAGTTCCTCGAGCAATGCAGCCCAGGAGGCCGCGCTCGAAAAGCAGATCCAGGACCTGGAAGACCAGGCCAAGGCGATCACGGATCAGGTAAAGGCTGCCCAGGTGCAGCAGGATATCGCCGTGGCCCAGGCCAGGCTCGATGCGCTCAAGGCCGCCGACAAGGTAGCCAAAGCCGCTCAGGACCAGTCCGCGCCGTCCGTCGCGGCGTTGCGGCAGGCGGAATTCGATGGCGAGAAGACGACATCTACAAACGAATTCTGGATGTAGTTGGCCGATCGGTTCGAGGTCAGGCCCTGCGTGCGATTTCGTGCGGCAAGGGATAGGCGCCCTTGGTGCCGCGCCAATGGGCGGCTGCAAACCCCAGGACTATGAGCGCAAATCCCTGATGGGTCAGCGCCATATGCAGCGGCACATGCATCAGCAGCGTGCCGATGCCGATCGAGGCCTGCACCAGCACAGCCAAGAACAGCAGCGTCGCGCGGCGCGCATGCGTTGTTTCAGGCAGCCGCCGGCGCGTGGCGATCACGTGCCACAACGCCACGACGAATACCGTGTAGGCGCCAAGCCGATGGACGAACTGCACCGTCTTTGGGCTCTCGAAAAAATTGCGCCATGCCGGCTCGAGGATCAGCAGATCGCCCGGGATGATCTTGCCGTCCATCAACGGCCAGGTGTTGTAGCTCAAGCCCGCGTCGAGCCCGGCGACCAGGCCGCCGAGATAGATCTGGATCAGCGCCAGCAGCACGATGAAGCCGGCCAGCCTCTGCGTCGATCCATCGGCGGCAGGCTCGGAATGCGGCGCCAGTCCGCGCGCGACCACCATGGTGGCGGTGAAGATCAGCGCGGCAAGCGTCAGGTGGGTCGCCAGCCGGTACTGGCTGACGGAGACGCGGTCGACCAATCCTGAAGCCACCATCCACCAGCCGATGGCGCCCTGCAGGCCGCCGAGCAGGAGAATGCCCACGAGTTTCGGGCCCAGGCCGCGCTCGATGCGGCGCGTCGCCCAGAAAACCAGCAGCGGCAATGCAAAGACCAGACCGACGCTGCGCGCCAGGATGCGGTGCGCCCATTCCCACCAGAAGATCGACTTGAAGGCCTCGATGCTCATGCCCTTGTTGAGCTCGGCATATTGCGGGATCTGCTGGTAGAGCTGGAATTCCTCTTGCCACTCGGCGTCGTTGAGCGGCGGGATCACGCCGTGGATCGGTTTCCACTGCGTAATCGACAGGCCGGAATCGGTCAGCCTGGTGGCGCCGCCGACCAGCACCAGCGCAAACAGCACCAGAAGCACCACATAGAGCCAGCCGCGCAGCAGCGCCCGGTTATGCAGGTCGCGGTCGCGGGCAACGTATGGCGCGGCAGCTGATATGGCAGCCATGATCTTGTCCCGGCAGGTTGATTTGGCGGATTGGTGGACCATCGCACCCGTGCTGGCAAGACCATACGGCGCGGCACGCCGTCGCGCCGCGTCTCACCGGTTGCACAGTCTCGCCTCAAGGCCTATGCGAGGCCAATACCCCTTGAGCCGGCCAGGCCGCCTGTGCGAATTCCGGCATGCTCGATCAGGAGACCACCATGCCCCTGCGCCTGAAAAAGCTGATCGGAATGTTTCTGCTGGTGGCGCTGGTCATTGTCTATGCGCTGGTCGCATCGATCTTCGCGGTCGCCCGGCTGTCGGAGTCGGGTCCGTGGGTGCATTTCCTTTTTTTCTTGCTCAGCGGCCTGCTCTGGGTGCTGCCGGCGATGGGCATCATCAAGTGGCTGATGCTGGAGCCGAGAGCCAAGCGCTAGGCGAAAACGCCAGCGTCAGATGGTGACGACCATCTTGCCGGCGTTGGCGAGCGGCGTCGTCACGCCCGACAGCATGGTGCGGATGTGGGCGAGGCTCTGGTAGCGGCCGTTGACGGAGATGCGCGGCAAGGCGTGCAGGAACCCGGCATGCTCGGCGCGCAGCACGCCGTGGCGCGTCGTCACGGCGGAGGTATAGCCGGCGTCGCGGGCAAAGCCCACTTCGCGGCAGCCGACGGCGCTGGCATAGCCATAGGGATAAGCGAAATGGCGGGGCATTTCGCCCAGTTCGGCCTGCAACATGGCGCGCACGGCGCCAACCTCGTGCCGGGCATCGGCTTCGGAGAGCCGCTTCAGGTTGCTGTGGTTGATCGTATGGGCGCCGATCGTCACCAGCGGATGCGCGGCGATGCGACGGATTTCATCCCAGCTCATCAATGTGCGCAAGCGTGGGCCGTCGGCGTCGATGCCGTTTGCGCGAGCCAGGTCACGCAACACGGCCTGCAGGTCCTCCTCGCGGACTTCCGAGGTGAGATAGGCGTGCAGGCGTGCATTGGCCTGCAATTTCTTCGCGGGGGTCGAGCAATCGATCGTCAGCGGACCCTTCGGCCGCGTCAGCGTCAAGGTATCGCGCGCGTTGACGATGTCCTCGACTACATCCCACCACAGGTCGGCTGTGCCGTTGATCAGCCCGGGCGCGACATAGATGGTGATCGGCGCGCCGTGCTTCTCGAGCACCGGCAGCGCCTCGACCATGTTGTCGCGATAGGCATCGTCGGCGGTGATCGTGGCAAACTGACCGCCTTTGCCGCCCACCTTGATGCACTCCACCGCTTCGTCCATGGAGACGAAGGCATAGCCATGCGCCTTCATGTCGGCGATCATGGCGTCAAGGAAGCCGGGCGCGATATTCAGGTGCCGGTTGACGCCGTCCGGCTTTTCCGGCGTCGCGGTAACACGGTGCAGCATAAGGATGGCGCCAATGCCGCCGATGAACGGCTTGGCCAGCGGTGCGAGGCCGGTATAGCGGGCGACGTTCAGCGCCAGTTTCCGGATTGCCTCCCCGCCGTCGATCATTCATTCACCTTTTGCGCCTAGGCTGATCCAAGCACGGAATGCGCCTATGCGACCCCCCAAATCGCGATCAATACGCCCTAAGGATTGAGGTATGGTTGACGCAACTGCGTCATTTGACGGCAATCGGCTTGCGGCGACCGAGGCATCGTCGCGCGCCTTGCCACGGGACCATGCCGGCCTGTCGATTTCAGTGGCGTCCACGGATGGACTCGCGGCCTATGCCGAGTTCTGCCGCTCGGCTCTGTTTGGGCCGGCGCAGAGTGCTGCCTGGATCCTGAACTGGGCGGCCGAGACACGACCGGACCTGCTCGTCGCGACGCTGAGTGCCGAGGGCAAACCGGTTTTTTCGCTGGCGCTGGAAGTTTCCTCCAAGGGGCCGTTCCGGATCGCCCGCTTCATGGGTGGGCGCCACGCCAACGGCAACTTCGTCGCCGCGGACCCGAACTGGCTGGCCAAGGCGGATATACCGGCCCTCCGATCGGTACTGGCGGCCATCGCCAAGGCACGCCCGGACATCGATCTGGTCGCGCTCGAGCGGTTGCTGCCCGATCTCGACGGCGTCGCCAATCCGCTCGCATCGCTCGACCATTTTTCCAGCCCCAATCTGTCGCTGGCCGTCGATCTCGCCGGCGGCTTCGATGCGCTGCTTTCCCGCGCGAGCGGCAAACGCAAACGCAAGAAGCACCGGTCGCAGATCCGGAAATTCGAGGCCGTAGGCAGCTATCGGCGCATCGAGGCCCGCACCCCCGACGAGGTGGACACGCTGCTCGACGCCTTCTTCGAGATGAAGGAGCTCCGCTTCCGCAAGATGGGCATCGCCAATGTTTTTGGCGACGCGCAGGTACGCGGCTTCTTCCGCGCGCTGTTCATGCAGGCGCTTGCCGAGGACAAGCCTTCGTTCGTGCTGCACGGACTTGAGGTTGCCGGCAAGCTGCGCGCCATCACCGGTTCAAGCCGCTCGGGCAAACGCCTGATCTGCGAATTCGGAGCGATCGCCGAGGACGATCTCGGGCACGCCAGCCCCGGCGACTTCCTGTTCTTCGACAACATCCAGGAAGCCTGCGAGACCGGTTTCGAGGTCTATGACTTTTCGGTCGGAGATGAGCCTTACAAGCGGCTGTGGTGCGATATCGAAACGCGGCATTTCGAAGTGTTGGTCCCGTTGACCGTGAAGGGCCGCATGCTGGCGCTGACGCTTCGGCAAGGCGCGCGGCTGAAAGCCTTCGTCAAGAACAGCCCGGTGATCTGGAAGCTGACCAAGGTGCTGCGCCGCAAAGCCGCCGGCCAGGCAGCGCCCTCGGAAGAAGATAGCTGACACCATGAAGCCGATCATCCGCACACTGTCCCTGCAGGAACTGGCGCTTCTCGTCGACTGGGCGGCCGCGGAAGGCTGGAACCCAGGTCTTGAAGACCCGGCGATGCTCCAGGCGGCGGACCCCGAAGGCTTCATCGGCGCCTTTGTCGGCGACGACATGGCCGCGGCAATTTCGGCCGTGGCCTATGGAAGCGAATTCGGTTTCATCGGCCTCTACATCTCCCGGCCTGACATGCGCGGCATGGGCTACGGCAAGACAGTGTGGGACGCCGGCATGAAAAGGCTCGCTGGCCGGACCGTCGGCCTTGACGGCGTCGTCGAGCAGCAGGCCAATTACCGGCGCAAGGGCTTCGCACCGGCCTACGAGACCATCCGCTTCACCGGGCGCAAGGCAGGCCCGGCGGTCAGGGACGATGGGTTGCGGATGATTACGACGCAGCTCCTGTCCGATGTCATCGCCTATGACTCCTATTGTTTTCCGGCGCCCCGAGGCACCTTTCTGAAGCGATGGCTGCAGGAACCGCATCATGGGCTGGCGGCGATCGGTTCGCGCGGCGTGACCGGCTTTGGTGTGGCGCGCCGCTGTCGATCCGGCTTCAAGATCGGCCCGCTGTTTGCCGACGACATGGAAACCGCTTTGCAACTCCTGGAGGGACTGGCCGGTGCCTGTGAGGGCGGCGAGCTGCACATCGACGTCCCCGCCGATAACACCGGCTTCATAACTGCGCTCGATGCGGCCGGATTTGCGCCGACCTTCACCACCACGCGCATGTACAAAGGTCCTGCCCCGGAACTGGACCTGCAAAGGGTGTTCGGCGTAACGACTCTGGAACTGGGATAGATCGGGCGAACCGCTGAGCGGCTCCGCCAAACGATCCGCGGCTCTCTCAGGCGGCGGCAGTGCGCCGTCCGGGCACCGGATTGCCGGGCGGTTCGTGGCCGAGCGGCGTCACCAGCGTCAGGTCGGGATAGCCGTTCTCGATCAGCTTGACCGCAGCCTGCGTCACCTCATCGTCGGCCTCCAGCATGGAGAGAAAGACCTCGGTGGCGTCGCCAGTCAGACGGCCGATGCCTTGCGCGTCGGCCGGTCCGCACTCGACCACGACCAGATCGTAGGCTGTCGTCAGCGACTGCATGATGATCGGCAGCCGGTCGGCGGCACGCATGGCACGAACCGGATCGGCGGTGCCGACCGGAATGACGTGACAGTCCGAGTACAGATCGGCATGGATGACGTCGCTGAACTGCGCTTCCGAAGCGAGCAGGTTGGTAATGCCCGGGAAAAGGCCGCTGTCCAGCATCGGCCGCGAGGCGGCCCCCGATGCGGTGAGGTCCAGCAACAGCACGCGCAGGCCGGCGTCGGCGACCTCGCGCGCCACCAGGATCGCGGATGCAGCCGCCTCGTCGCCTTCCGGCGAGACGAATATGGCGCGCGCCGCACCGCTGGAGATCAGCTTTTCGGCAGCCTTCTCGATATCGATCTCGCCCAGGGTGGAACGCGCCGGTTCGGGCTCGACAACCGTTTGCTCTGTCGCCGCCGTATCGGGCATTGCGACCACATCCGGCGCCTCGGCCATGGCCGGCATCGCGGCGGCATAGGGCTCCGCATCTGCTTCATCCGCAAGGTCAGGCAGCTCCTGGCGAACGACGGGTTCCTGCAGGATGGCAGGCTCGTGGCGGACAAAAGGCTTGGCGACCGGCGGCTGCGCCACATGGGGCATCGCGACCTCATCGATCCGTTCGAAACGGGAACCGCTCGCCGGCCGCATCGCGCGGCCTGAAAACAGCTCCCGCAGAAGCGTCACGATGGCCATGATGAGCAGCGATGCGGCGAAAGCCGCGCCGACGATCGGCCCGACCTTCGGGAAATAGGCCTCGGAGGGAACAGAAGCCTTCGAGGCGATCCGGGCGTCGACCGGCAGATAGTTGCGATCCTGGCGCGATGCCGCTTCGCGGTAGTTGGTCAGGTAGAGCTCGAGTTGCTGTCGCTTGGCGGTCGCGTCGCGCTGCAGTGCGTCGAGATCGACCTGCTGTTCGCCGGCCTGCGCCGAAGCGGCTTTCAACGTGTTGACGTCGGCGACAAGCTGGTTCTCGCGGGCCTTTGCGGTCTCGGCCTGCATCAACAGGCCTTTCATGATCTTCTGGGCCTCGCTGCGGATCTGCGCGTCGAGATCGGACAGTTGCGATTTCAGCGCGCGAATGCGCGGATGATTGCCAAGCAGTGTCGTCGACAGATCGGCGATGTTGGAGCGCAATTCGACCTGTCGCTCACGCAAGCGCTGGATCAGGTCCGATGACAGAACCTCCGGCACGGCATCCAGCGAACCGCCATTCTGCAGCGCCCTGCGCACACCGTCGGCGGTCGCTTCCGCAGCGGCGCGGTTGGCGCGCACTTTCGACAGTTCGCTCGACAGTTCTGAAAGCTGCTGGGTGGCCAGCACCGAATTGTTGCCACCCATCAGAAGATCGGACTGGGCGCGATAAGCGGCGACCTTCGCCTCGGCATCCTTGACCTGCCGCTGCAGGTCGGCGATTTCCGGCGCCAGGAAGTCCGCCGCGGCGCTGTTCGATTCGAGCTTGGCCGCCCCTTGCCCCGCTATATAGGCGGCGGCGATCGCGTCTGGTATGGCGGCCGCGAGCTTGGGATCTTCCGATGAGAACTCGATGGCAATGATGCGGGTCTTCTCGACGCCATAGACGTTGAGCTTCTCGTGCATTTTCTTGAGCACGCGCTCTTCCGTCGGAATTTCCATCGGGTCGCTTTTCAGGCCGACCAGGACCAGAGCGCGGCTCAGCGCCGACATGTCGAGCGCTTCATTGAACTCGGGCAGTTTTTCCAGACCGAGCTTTTGCGAGACCTGCTTGAGGATTTCGTTGGAGGAAATGATCTGGACCTGGGTGGCGACGCCCTGTTCGTCGAGAATAGGCTTGTCGGTGTCGTTGTTGTTGCTGGCCGGCCGCGTGTAGATGGATTCGCGCGGCGCGATCTCCACCTGCGTCTCGGCTTTGTAGTGCCGGGTTGCCAGCGAGGCGAAAGCGAAGGCCAGCCCGGTTGCCAACAGGACGACGAGGACTATACGCAGCCAGTTCCTCGCCAGGCTGGCGAAGAGCTGCCTGAGATCGACATCGACATCTGCGGCCGCGGACTGAACGGACATGCATCCCTACTCCGATACTGGGTCAGCACGCACCGTAAACAACTATGGTAACTCAGCCGTTAAGATCGTGGTAAGTTTCCGTTAGGGTTTACTGGCGGGTGACAAACAAAACCGCCAAAAATCACAAAAACTCTTGCCGATGCGCCACGTGTCGGCCGCTCCCTTTACCGGCCATTAACCCTAACAGGATGATAACGGACCTCGATCCCTAGAGTTGCTGCGACGTTGCAGCGACCAGTCGAAGGTACCTGTCCGGCCATGAAAAGCACTGCTTCCCTGTTTCGCGCGCTGCTTGCCGTATCGATGCTGGCTGGCTGTTCCAGCTACCGGCCGACGCCGGCCGCCTTCCATGAGGTGCTCGATCAGCCCTACCGTCTTGGCGCCGGCGACCGCGTCCGCGTGACCGTGTTCGAGCAGGACGGGCTGACCAACACCTACAGCGTCGATCAATCCGGCTATCTCTCCTTCCCGCTTGTCGGCGCCATACCAGCGCGCGGCCACACCGCGCAGCAAATGGAAAAGGAGATTGCCGACAAATTGCGGCAAGGCTATCTGCGCGATCCCGACGTTTCGGTCGAGATCGACCGCTACCGCCCGATCTTCGTCATGGGCGAAGTGGGTGCCGCCGGCCAATATTCCTATGTTCCCGGCCTGACGGTGCAGAAGGCGATCGCCATTGCCGGCGGCTTCACGCCGCGCGCCAACCAGGAAAGCGTCGACATCACCCGCGACATCAACGGCAAGGTGATGACCGGCCGCGTGGTCACCTCCGACCCGCTGCTGCCCGGCGATACGGTCTACGTCCGCGAACGTCTGTTCTGACAGATATCAAGTGGCGGACAGGCTCAGGATCGTCCATTGCTTTCGCTCACCCGTCGGAGGAATTTTCCGGCATGTGCGCGACCTGGCCGAGGCGCAGGTCGCCGCCGGGCATTCCGTTGGCATCGTCTGCGATTCGACGACAGGCGGCGCGTTCGAGGAACATTTGTTCGAGCAGATGAAGGACATGCTGGCGCTCGGCATTCATCGCACGCCGATGCAGCGCCACGTCGGTTCCGGAGACCTTGCCTCGGCTTGGCGCACGTACAGGATCATCAAGGAATTGCGGCCGGACGTACTGCACGGGCACGGCGCCAAGGGTGGCGCCTATGCCCGTCTGTTCGGCTCATTGTTGCGGGTATCAAGGTCTCGCGTAGCCCGCCTTTATTCGCCGCATGGCGGCTCGCTCCACTATGACGAGAACACGGTCATCGGAAAGCTGTTCTTCGCGCTCGAGCGCTTCATGGCTCGCTTCACCGACTCTCTGCTGTTTGTCTCGGACTATGAGCGGCGGACCTATCGCCACAAGGTCGGCGAACCGCCCATTCCCAACACCCTCGTCTATAACGGCCTGCGCGCCACTGAATTCGAGCCGGTGATCACCGCGCCGGACGCAGCCGACCTGCTTTATATCGGCATGATGCGCGACCTGAAGGGACCGGACATCTTCATCGACGCATTGGCGCTCGCCGGCCCGCGGTTCGGCCGCGCGCTGACCGCGGTGATGGTCGGCGACGGCGACGACCTTCCGCGTTACCACGGGCAAGTGAAACGCCTCGGGCTCGAGCGCCATGTCCGCTTCCTGCCGCCGATGCCGGCCAGGGAGGCCTTTGCCCTTGCCGCGCTTATCATCGTTCCCTCGCGCGCCGAAGCCATGCCCTATATCGTCCTGGAAACGCTTGCCGCGGGAAAGTCGATGATCGCAACCGCGGTCGGCGGCATTCCGGAGATATTCGACATCGGTTCCCCCGCCCTGATCCGACCTGACCCGATCGAGCTCGCGGACAGGATGAGCCAGGCGCTGGCCGACCCGGCCGCCTATCGCGACCTGATGCCCGATAGCGCCAACCTCAAGGCACGCTTCGGCGCCGATGTGATGGCCGCCGACATCGAGAAGGCCTATTTCGCCGCGCTCGACACGTAGGCGCAGGACCAAGCCGTTCCAAAGCCATGCGTTGTTTCAAGGGTTTCTTAGCTCTCTTTTGCTATGACCGGGGGGAAGCTTGCGGAAAGCCCTCATGAACGAGATCGACCCCGCGCGCCGCTTTTCAGCAGAGGCGGTGCGTAAATTCGACGGCCCGGCCGACGGCGACACGCCAAGCGGCATGAACGATGTCGCCCGCCAGGTCGCCTCGCAGTACCGGCGCGATACGATGTCGCCGATCATGGTCAGCGGTGTCCTGCGCATGGTCGAATTCGGCTTGCTGTTCCTGTCCGGACTCGCCGTCTATTTCCACTATGTCGGGTTCTTCAACTATCTCGCCTGGCAATATCCGGTGACGATCGCAGCGGGCTCGTTCCTTGCCGTGGTGCTGCTCGACGTCACCGACTGCTACCAGATCGTCGCCCTGATGCGGCCCATCGCCAATTTCGGCCGCGTGCTGCTCGTCTGGGCCGGCACTTTCGCCCTGATGGCGCTGACGGCATTCGTCATGAAGATGTCGCAGGACTATTCGCGCCTTTTGTTCGGCAGCTGGTTCGTCATCGGCTTCGTTCTCATCTTCGGCCTCAGGCTGGTGATGTCGAAGCTGATCCGGGCCTGGGCGCGCGATGGCCGCATGGAGCGGCGCGCCGTCATCGTCGGCGGCGGCAAGGCGGCGGAAATCCTGATCCGCTCGGTCGAAAAGCAGCCCTACAACGATATCCGCATCTGCGGCATCTTCGACGATCGCGGCGACAAGCGCTCGCCGCCCATCGTCGCCGGCTACCCCAAGCTCGGCACCATTTCGGAACTGATCGAATTCGCCCGCATCGCCCGCATCGACATGCTGATCGTATCGCTGCCGCTGACCGCCGAATCGCGCGTTCTGCAGTTGCTGAAGAAGCTGTGGGTGCTGCCGGTCGACATCCGGCTTTCGGCGCATTCCAACGCGCTGCAGTTTCGCCCGCGCGCCTATTCCTACATCGGCGCGGTGCCGATGCTCGACATCTTCGACAAGCCGATCAACGACTGGGATTCGGTCGCCAAGCGCGCCTTCGACATTGTCTTCAGCCTGATCGGCATCGTCGTGTTCTCGCCGGTGATGCTGGCGACCGCCATCGCCATCAAGCTCGACAGCAAGGGGCCGGTGCTGTTCCATCAGAAGCGGCACGGTTTCAACAATGAGATCATCGAGGTCTACAAGTTCCGTTCGATGTATACGGACAAGGCCGATCCGACCGCCAAGCAGACGGTGACCAAGAACGACCCGCGCGTCACCCGCGTCGGCCGCTTCATCCGCAAGACCTCGATCGACGAGCTGCCGCAGTTCTTCAACTCGCTGCTGGGTTCGCTGTCGCTGGTCGGTCCACGCCCGCATGCCATCGCCGCACAGTCGCATAATTTGCTCTACAACGAGGTTGTCGACGGCTATTTCGCCCGCCACAAGGTCAAGCCCGGCGTCACCGGCTGGGCGCAGATCAATGGCTGGCGCGGCGAGATGGACACCAACGAGAAGATCCGCATGCGAACCGAGTATGATCTCTTCTACATCGAGAACTGGTCGCTGCTGTTCGATTTGCGGATTCTGTTCCTCACGCCGCTCCGGCTGCTCAACACGGAAAACGCCTATTGAGCGCGATCAGCCATGATCTGCCGCGCGCGGCGGTCAACGCCAAGCTGGTCGCGCTGATTTCCTCGGGCGCGGTCTTCCTCGGCATTCTGCTGTCCGGCTTCGTCATCAGCGAGCCGGCGCCCTATGAGCTCTACATGGCCGGGCTGATCGCCATCTGTGCGCTTTTCGGCTTGCGGATTTCCCGCGCGGCCACGCCGCTGCTGGTGCTGCTGGTGACGATGAACATCGGCGGCATGATCTCTATGACGCAGATGGCGGACCTCGCCAACACACCGCTCTATCTCGCCGTCTCGCTGTTTCTCGCCTTCAGCGCGGTGTTCTTCGCATCGATCACCGCCGTACAGCCGGGCCTCTACCGATTGATCTTCATTGCCTATGTGGTTTCGGCCGTGGCCACCTCGCTGCTTGGCATTGCAGGCTACTTCGATGCCTTTCCGGGCGCGGAGATGTTCACCAAATACGATCGTGCCGCCGGCGCCTTCCAGGACCCGAACGTGTTCGGCCCCTTCCTGGTGCTGCCCGGCATCTATCTGCTCTATCTGCTTTTGACCGGACCGGTGACACGCATGCCGCTGCTGGCGGTACCACTGCTGATCATCACCGCCGGCATCTTCTTTTCCTTCTCGCGCGGTGCCTGGGGCATGTTCGCCGTTTCGGCCGTCCTGCTCACCGGCTGCCTGTTCCTGCAGAGCGCCAGCGGAATGTTCCGGCTGCGCGTGGTGGTGATGACGATTGCAGCACTGGCGCTGCTGGTCGTCGCCATGATCGTCATCCTGCAGCTGCCCGGCGTCTCGGAGATGTTCTCCAACCGTGCCCATCTCGAGCAGAGCTACGACACCGCCCGCCTCGGCCGTTTCGCCCGCTACGGCATCGGCTTCCAAATGGCGATGGAGCATCCGTTCGGCATCGGCCCGCTGGTCTTCGGCACGATCTTCGGTGAAGACACCCACGACATCTGGCTGAAGATGCTGATGGATTATGGCTGGCTCGGCTTCGTGTCGTTCCTGGCGCTCGTCTTATGGACGATAGCAGCCGGCTTCCGCATCCTGCTGCGCGACCGGCCGTGGCAGCCCTATCTCCTGTGCGCCTATGTCGCCTTTATCGGCAATATCGGGCTCGGCACCTTCATCGACATCGACCACTGGCGCCACGTCTATCTGCTGCTCGGCCTGATCTGGGGCGCCATCGCGCTGGAATACAGCCATCAGCGGCTGTTGCGGCCTGCCTTGCAGGGCTCGCCGGCACCGGCAATCGCAGCGGGATAAAAGTCGCGGAATTCGGTTGACCCGCACGGGGTTATCACGATACATCGCGACCGGTCCGGAGTGTAGCGCAGCCCGGTAGCGCACTTGACTGGGGGGCGGTGGCTCTCAGCCGGCTTTTCCCAAATCTTTCAAATGCTTGTCATACCCCTCGCCTGCTCCCGTGGGACTTTCCGTGGGACTTGCAGCCTCCAGCGCATTCAGCACGTCATCCATCATCGCGTGGGCGTATTTGGTCGTGGTCTTGATGTCCTCGTGCCCGAGCAGCTGCTGCACGACCTTCAGGTTGCTCTTGCGCAGCACGCGCGTTGCGGCGGTGTGGCGAGTGTCGTGAAAGTGGAAGTTCTTCACTCCAGCCTTCGGCACGGCGCGCCGCATGGCAATCTTCAGCCCGGCTTCCGTCAGCGGATAGCGGCTGCCCTTGACCAGGGTTCGGTCGGCCGTCTTCACTGTCCGGGCGGCGACATAGGTGAAGACCTTCTCGGCGTGGAAATTCTGCTGCGACCACAGGATCTCAAAGGTCCGCTTCGTCATAGGAATCGAGCGGGGCTTGTTGCCTTTGCCGATGACGGTGAAACGGCGGCCGAAGAAGTCTACTCTTGACCATTCAAGGCCAAGTATTTCCATGCGCCGGCAGCCATTCAGGAAAGCGAACTCGACGGCGACATCGTAGCCGCGCGACAGCTCGGCCATGATCGCCGCCTCTTCGCCGATGCTGGCCTCGCGCACGCGTTCCTTGGGCTCGGCCAGCAGGTGCTTTGACCAGTCGACCTCGCCTGTCCTGGCACCCCACAGCTTTTCGGCGCGCAGGATGATCTCCCGCAGAGGCTGGGTGACCGTGCGATTGACCGTGGCGGGGCTTACCCGTCGCCGCCGTTCGGGCGCCTGGTACTTCCGGCCGGGCTTGCGCTGCGAGGGCACGAAGTCCCCGCGGCGCCTGGCGACCATGGCGGAGACTCGTTCGTCATTGATGTTCTGCAGAAGGAACTCAGGACCGAAATGCGCGACCAGCCAGGCCATCGACCATTCGGTATTTTTCCAGTTTTCGTGGTTCTGGCCGACCTCGAGCCAATAGCGGCTTGTGGCGATGGCGACCGTCATGTTCGGATCTGAGAAGGCTTGCTCGACGGCGATAGTCGCCTTCGCCTCGATCTTCCTGGCCTTCTCTACCTCTCGCGCTTCGCGCTTTGACGTGCATCCCGTTGAGCCTGAAAATCGACGACCCTGTAGCTGGAAGTCGTAGGCGTAGAAGCCATCCTTGGCATCGGCCCTGATGTAGACGGACATGTGGCGGTCTTCTTTCTCTTCGCCTTCCAGGCAATGAGGTCGTCAAGCTCGTACCGTGGCGTCTCGCGTTTCTTGCCCAGACCGACGTTGATGTATGGGATTTCGCCCGATTTTCGCATGGCGCGCAAGGTGTCTTCACCAATGCCCAGTTCCGCGCAGGCCTCGACCGGCTTCAAGAGCGGCATGCCTGGCCCTCCCCGACCTTGCGGTTGGCGACCTTCAGCAGCACGTCGGCGTGGCACGGCGCGCCGGGCTTGCACCAGCAGGCGAGGTTCTTCCCGGTCAGTTCACTGGCATTGTCAGCGACGAACTGGCGGGTTCGCTCCAGCGCCTCAATGTCGGGGTCGCGGCCGACGCGCATCAGGCCGGCCAGCAGCGCCGTGTAGAGGTCGACGCAATAGGCGGCGTCGCCATGCTTGCCGACGATGAAGGGATTGCCCCATGGGCCGGGGCGCGCCACGGTCACGGTGTTCTCCGGCATGCGCCAGCCCTTGCGGCGCGACAGCTGAATGCGCTGGGGAGCCGTCACAGCAACGCTCCCTGCTTAGGATCGGCCGGCCGTGCGCCCGCGCCAAAGCCCTTGGCGCGCAGCGCGGCGATCTGATCGAGCTTTGCCTGATCGCCTTTGAGGCGGGCGGTGTGCTCGGACGGGCCATATTTGTCCGTCTCGATCGCGCCGGCGGCAACCGCCAGTGCGCGCTTGGACTGAGCGATGTCGAAATGCTCCCACGTCGCATCCATACCGGCCACGCCAAGGCCGGCCGGGCGCTGGAACCATTTGCGCTGGATGCCGATGCGGTCGGCCATGGCGAACAGTTCCGCGCGGCTGTCCGCCCACATGTGGCACATGAGCAGACGGCCGAATGGGTGCTTGGCGTTGTCGACGTAGACGCTCATAGGGCTGACACCTCAGGAAGCTCCTGCGTGTCGGATTTGCCTACGGCAAGCCAGACACACTCGACCGGGTCATCGTGCTCGCCTTCGGCAATGTGCGTATCTTCATTTCCGGGCTCGAACACACGGAAGCCGTAGAGCGGTTCCGTGGGTGTGATCCGTCCTTTACCGAACAGCCAGTGCTTGTCGGGAAATAGGCGGTCGGCCAAGGCGACTGCTTCGGCCAGCCGATCGCCGCGCGTGCGCTGCACGTTGACTGCTGTCGTCTCCGGCATCGCAGCATCCAGTCTGTCGATGCGTTCGATCTCTGCGGCTATCAGCGCGCCCGCTTTCACCAGATCGCGGCGACGAGTGGTGGCCTTCCACCAGCCTTCATCCCAAGGCCAGATGTATCGATAAAGCTGCTCATATCGCTCGTGGTTGCCCACGACGCTCATTTGCCGGTAACGCGCCGGGAGCGCGTACATCGCCGCGGCCGCCGCCATTTCGCCGCCGCTGTGCATGTCGTCATGTGCTGGCGTCCAACCCTCGGCGTCTATCTGGCGTTGACGTTCGATGGCGATGTCGCGGACTGCGCGGCTGATCTTCATGGCTGAAAACTCCACCAAACCAAGCCGGCGCCGATGATGGCGACGGCGGCGATTAGGCCATTCAGGATCCGCCGCGCCGTGGGCGATTCCGCTGCCGGGCGGTTGGTGCAGTCGTCGCCGCAGCCGCATGTGGGCCAGTTGTGGCAGACGATCCGCACCGTGCCGTGCGGCGGTATCGTAATGCGTTCATAGTCGAGGGGGTGCTGCATCAACGCAGCCCCACGGCGACACTGACGAAGGCCAGTGCGAAGGTGAAGGCGGATGCCAGCGCGAGACGCGTGTGCACCTTGGCCAGGGCGGCGCAGGCGCGGTCGAAACCGCCCTGCCCCAGTTCGGCGAGGATCTGCGAAGGTTTCTGGCCGGCATAAAGCTGGCGGGAAATCCACGCTTCCATTTCGGGCGACTGGCCGGCCACCGCGATCAGCCTTTCGGCGGTGTTTCGCATGGCCGTCAGCCCAGCCTGTGGACGGCGCGCGACTTGGCGAGGTCCGCCGCTTCGGGGCCGTGTTCCTCGATCTGGGCGCGGGTGAAGGTGGAATGTTCGGCCAGGCTGTCGGCGGTGACCGCGGTGCCGTTCATGCCCATTTCGAGCATCTTGTCGGCCATCAGCTCGACGATGCCTTGGGTGATGACGGCTGGGGAAGTGGACAGCGAGCCGATGGGCGATTGCTGGAAGGTGATCATGGGACTATCCTTTCGCGTTGGGGAAAAATGCTGGGGGGAACAATGGAGGGCGACACCAAGACTTGCCCGGAGTGCGCGGAGACAGTTCAGCGCGACGCGCGCATCTGCCGGTTCTGCCGCCATGATTTTCGTGTCACGGCGGACCCGGCAGCTGAAAACAGGAAGCTTGCGCGGTGGCTTATTCTTCCGGCGCTCGCCGTTCTGGTGTGGGTTGGCCTGCACAAGGGCGGGAACCATGCGGAAGCGCCGAAGGTCGCGGGCACCAACATCTGCAAGGGCTGGAACGGCCAACAGGTTCTGGATCAGGCCAGGGACGCCGGCATCATTCGAAATATCCGGCGTAGCAGCATCGGGACAATCAACGGGGCGTTTGTCGAAGTGATCACGGCGCGATGGGCGATGGTCAGTACCAAGATACACGTCGGAATCGCAATGGCAGCCTATTGCCAGGTCGCAGCCGCCGACGGCATCGGCGTGGCCATGGTCAAAGGCAGCCTCGAGGAAGACCTCGGTTCTGTCGTTGACGGCAACTGGATGAGATAGCGACACGCCATGCCTCCTTCGCGGAATTGCGAATGGTGGCGAACGCTACCGCGATAAAAATACCGCGTCAAGAGATATGCGGTATAAATATCTCACAGATTATCGCGCTCCACTTGAGAACTGCGACTCATTTGTTCTTGCTACGTTCTGGTCTGTGAGTCAGTATGCCGCACAACAACAAGGGCAACAGGGAGCCTGGAATGAGTGCGTTTTTCGTGGTGCAAAGTTTTACTCGTGGAGACCGGGGCGGCCTCAGGCCGGATATCCCCGTTCAGGCGCAAAATACCAATCATGCACGACGAATGGCCGAGCGGCTTGCTCAGTCAAAGGCGCTTGTGGTCGCCTTCACGCGGGAGGGCGATGCAACGACGGGGGAGTTTGGGGAAGCGATGCTGATCGCAGCGCTCGGGGATGTACCGGACGAGGTCCGAGAGATGCCGGCGGCGAGCTAGCGGGCTTCGTATTTGCCGACTATGCGGTGACATACGGTCCAATCAGCGCGAGCAACTGAAAACTCCTTTTCCTCGCCTTCGGGCGGATTGAACTGGCGCAGATGCCAGTCACGTTCATCGTAGCGCAAGAGCCGTTTGATCATGGCTTCGGCCTCAGCCACAGGCGGCACATGATATAATACAACGTTCTTGTCCCGCGCGGGCGGCAAGTGGGGATGCACCAACGCCATGTCACCAGGCTCGAACGCCGGGATCATAGATTCCCCAACGACATAAACGCCGTACGCATCTTTGACATGTTCGAGGAGGGCGGGCCTTTTCACATACTCGATCGCCTCGAACGTAACGATCTGGTGTGCTTCGTTACCGCCTCTGGCGGCAGCGTAGACAGGAAAATTCCGATCGCCGACCAGTTCCTTTCCGGGAACGAACTGCGGCAAGAATCCCTTGGTCCGCTCTTCGTCGGCGACTGATTCCGGCCCTTGCTCCGTCAAAAGCCAAGCAGATGTCGTGCCCAACGCCTTGGCCAAAGCCTCAAGAGTGTCGGCGCGCGGCGACTTAGACTTTCCAGTCATGATGTTGCGGATGAATGCGTCGCTTCCGACCTCTAGTGAGGCGGAACGCATTGATTTTCCTGTGGCTTCAAGGCGGCGAAGAATGCGCAAGGCCAACGGCGAAGGGGCTTCGGTGTTCATGCGGTAATCTAACCGCGCGGTATCGTCACGCGTTAGCGGTAAGTTTATCGTTGACAATGCGGTAAACATATCTCATTCCTTTGCGCCATGACGCTCAAAGATCATCTGCTGAAAGTCGCAACGACCTACGCAACCGAGAAAGGCTTGAGCCTTTCGCGCGTCTCGACAATCGTTTTTGGCGACGGCAAGGTTTTGGACCGCCTGCAGGGCAGCGCTGACCTGACCACCAGCCGGTTCGAAGGCGCCATGCTGTGGTTCTCAAACAACTGGCCAGTCGACCTGGAATGGCCGGAAGGCGTGACCCGGCCAATTTCGGAGGCGGCATGAAACAGCGCCTCGCCTCTCCTGCCCTTGCCGACCGTGGCGCGCGCCTTGCCGGCGTCGGGTTTGTCGACCGCTTGGTGCCGCGCCAGGCTGGCGCCGTGGGCTATGAATTCCCCGCTGCGTTGCCCTCCCAAGCCGCAGCCGCGCCGTCCGGCTCCTCCCTGGACGGCGCACCCTTTGCCTACTTCACCGAGTTCTCGTCCGTGGGGGCACGCGACGTGGGTGAAAGCGCGCCGGCAGTTGATGCCTCTTCGGCCGGAGCGCCTGATCTTTCGCTCAACGCGATCCTGCTGCCCGACCATGTGATGGTGCTGGTGCGCGCGGTCGCTGCCTATGAACGGTGCACCAATGAGCGCGCCGTCGCGCTGGCGCTGACCGAATACGCCACGATGATCGGCGCCGGGGTGTTGGCCCGTGCGGTGGCCGATCTGGATGACGACCTTGCCGACGTGCCCGGCTACGCGCGGACAGCGGTGAACCGATTTCGAGGTGGCGGACCATGAGTGCATCTGGTTGCGGGCTTCCATGAACTAACGCCCGCACACTGAACCCTTTGAAACTGTCCCACCACGGGAAACGGCGGAGCGAATTCCCGCCGCGTGAAAGCTTTTGCCTGAGGAGGCCCAATTGAGCGAATTCACGACACGCTGGCAGCTGCGCCTGCTTGCCGCCCAGCACGACCTGGTCGAGGCCTGCGGGGGAATCGCCCGCGTCATGGAAAAGACCGGCTATTCCAAGGGACAGGTCGGCCGCTGGAATGGCGGCCTCGACCGTGACCTGATGTCGCTCAGCGTGGTGCTGACGCTGGAAGAGGATTGCGGCCGGCCCTTCGTCACCGCCGTCATGGCTGAATTCCACGGCCGGAACCTGACCGGCGCCGCTGACAACGGCAGCCGCGTTGCGCACCTGGAAGAACAGGTCGCCGGACTTGTGGAGCAGGCTGGCAGGCTGGTTGTCGAAACCGTCAAGGCACGTGCCGACGGCATCGTCACGGCGACGGAAGCCACCATCCTGCGCGGCATCAGTTCGAAAATCTCCCGCCTCACCGCATCGATCGACGACGCGCTGGCCGGTGTCCAGGCCGCCGGCAGCCTGAAGGTGGTGGGCGAATGACCATGGCCAGCCTTGCCCGCCGCGACCCGGAAGAGCGCGCCGACAGTTTCTACCGCTTCTCGGTCAAGTGCGACCGGCTGATGAATGCGCGGCTCCAGGCGGCAGCGCGCGCCGCCGGCGTCAGCACCACGACGTTCGTGCAGCGGCATTTCGAAACCATCCTCGACGAGCCGGCCGACGACACCGGGTTTTGCGCCGACGTATTCGGGCGGGCGCACCGGATATCGCCGCAGGCCGCACGGATGTGGAACGCCATGCGCAGGGGAGCGGACGCCGCCGGCATCATCTCAGGCGGCCTCCGTGAGTTTGCCAGCGCAGCCAAAGTGAGCGCCGGGCACGGCGGCGACTACCTGGCCGAACTTGTCGAAGCGGAACTGGTCCGCACCATCGTTCGCCCCGGCGGTCGCGGCGGCGGCACCTATCGCGTGGTGATGGTGTCGTGATGTTCGACCGCCGAGCCCATATAGCCGAGCGCCTCGCTGCAGGCGTCGAAGTCCTCGACGGCGGATATGAAACGCCGTGCTGGTTGTGGACCATGGGCGACAGCGGCAATGGGCGCGGCGGCGGCTATCCGCGCATGAAGCTCAACGACCGCACCGTCGCGGCGCACATCGTCAGCTTCACCAATGAATTCGGCTATGTGCCGCGCAACAAGCAGATCGACCACAAGTGCCACAACCGGCGCTGCGTCAATCCCGACCACCTGGAGATGGTCAGCCACATCGAAAACCAGAAGCGCCGCGACGCCGCCAACGGCGTGGTGCGGCGTAAGCGCAAGCGCCGGAAGGCGGTGGCGAAATGACCGACGAATACGATCCATACGCCCCACGCGGCCCTGCCCGTGAGCGCCCGGGCGCAAAGTTGGCCGAGGAAGAAGCGAGCGGGCCGCAGACGGTCGCCGTCGGGCAGTTGCGAGCCTTTATCGAACGCATCGAGCAGGTGTCCGAAGACATCGCCGCGCTCTCGGATGACCGCAAGGAAATCTATGCCGAGTGCAAGGCCATGGGCTTCGACACGAAGGCCGTTCGCACCGTGGTCAAGCTCCGGAAGATGGATCAGGCGGAGCGGCAGGAAGCCGAGGCGATCCTCGATCTGTACAAATCCGCACTGGGGATGGTGTGATGAAATACCAGCTCCTGCCGCGCCTCACAGCCGACGAATTTGCATCGCTGGAACGCTCGATCATCGCGCACGGCGTGCTGGTTCCGGTGGAATATGACGAGGAAGGCCAGATCATCGACGGCCATCACCGGGTCGAGATCTGCGAAAGCCTCGGCCTAGTCGACTGGCCGCGCTTCGTGCGCAAGGGGCTGACCGAAATCGAAAAACGCACCTTGTCGCGTGAGTTCAATTTCGCCCGCCGGCATCTGAACACCGCGCAAAAACAGGACGTCATCGCCGACCAGTTGCGCGACACGCCGTCGATCTCGTCCCGGGCGATCGGCGCCATGCTGGGCGTCGACCATAAGACGGTGTCGGTCGTGCGCAAGCGGCTGGTCGACGGTGGGGAAATTCCCCACCATGACGAGGTCGAGGGCAAGGACGGCGTGCGCCAGCCGGCGCGCAAGACGATCAAGACCGCCTTCGTGCCCGACCGTGAGAACGTCGGCGAATACATGAAAGGTGCGAAGATCATCCGCGCCGCCAAGCAGAAGCTGGCGCATGCGGTGCGGGTCGAGCATCTAGAACTGATCTCGTCGCGCGGCCGGGCCACCGCGCCGATCTGGTGGCAGGACGGCGCCGAAGGGCCGACCTTCCCGGTGATCCTTGCTGATCCGCCGCACAAGTTTCTGGTGCATTCGGAGGTAACCGGTCGCGAGAAGAGCGCCGAAAACCACTATCCGACCATGGACATCGAGGCGATCCTCGCGCTTGGCTGCCCGGCAGCGAAAGATGCGGTGCTGTTCCTGTGGGTGACGGACCTCGCCAACGGCCTGGCGATCATGCAGGCCTGGGGCTTCGTCTTCAAATCCTTCTGGGGCTGGAAGAAGGTCTACCCGGGCAAGCAGCTCGGCACCGGCTACTGGTCGTTCGACAATCTCGAACTGCTGCTGATCGGCACGCGCGGCAACGTGCCGGCGCCGCTGCCTGGCACGCAACCGCAGAAATGCACCGAACATCCGGTGGGCGGACACAGCGCCAAGCCCGACTGGTACGCCGAGCAGATCGAACGCCTCTATCCCGGCGTGCCGAAGCTCGAAATGTTCTGCCGCTCGCCACGCCCGGGCTGGGATGCGTGGGGATTTGAGGCTGCGCCAGAGCCCGAGGCGGCAAAGAAGCCGCGCGCCAAGAAAGTGGTGCCGGCATGAACACTCCCCGCTTCAAAACCGCCAAGATCTTCATCACGACGTTGCGCATATCGACCGGTCAGATGGAAACGAGCCAGGTTACGGCCGGGGTTTGGCGCGGGCTCGCCGTGCATGAGGCGATCGGCAGAACCACGCTGGACAAACAGCCGGTCTATTCGATCACTCACATCGTGTCGGGCCGCCAGATTTCTCCGCTTTTTTTCGACAGGGAGAGCTCTGCCAAGTCAGCGGCTGTAGCCTTTGCCGCGTTGCCCGTGAACTGGGAAACCGGTGACCGCGAACAGTTCAAGTTGCCGGGGCTAAAAGACGTCATCATCAGCATCTCGGTGCTCTGCGACGGCTTCGTCATGGAATCGGCGATTGATCAGCCGGGAGGGCACGCATGAACGCGCTCGCCTCGACCCCCGATGATCCCTACCTCACTTTCCTGCGTGGCAAGATGCAGTTGGCGAAAGCCGACGGCTTCGATGTTGCGCTCGACGACATCAACCCGGCCGGCGCGCCGCATTGCCGGGCGATCGTGCGCTGGGCGCTGAAGGGCGGCAGCCGCGGTATCTTCGCGTCGTTCGGTCTGCACAAGACGTTCATGCAGATCGAGCTGATGCGGCTGATAGGCAAGTTTGCGCCTGGCCTACGGCTGATCGTCATTCCGTTGGGGGTGCGGCATGAGTTCTTCGCCGAGGCGGCGGAGCGCTTCACCGGCGACTGTGCCGTCAAGCTGAAGTTCATCCGCTCCGATTCGGAGGTCGACGATGAAGAGACGATCTACCTGACTAATTACGAAAGCGTGCTGGCCGGCAAGATTGATGCGTCACGCTTCGTTGCCGCCAGCTTGGACGAGGCGGCGGTGCTGCGCGGCTATGGCACCAAAACCTTCCAGACGTTCCTGCCGCTGTTCAAGGCGGTGCGCTTCAAATTCGTCGCCACCGCGACGCCATCGCCGAACCGCACCAAGGAACTGATCCACTATGCCGGCTTCCTCGGCATCATGGACACCGGCCAGGCGCTGACACGGTTCTTTCAGCGCAATTCGGAGACGGCCGGCGACCTGACGCTGTTCCCGCACAAGGAAGATGAATTCTGGCTGTGGGTGCACAGCTGGGCGGTGTTCCTGCAATCGCCTGGTGATCTCGGTTTCTCCGACGAAGGTTATGTGCTGCCGGCCGTGACGGTGAACTGGCACGAGGTGCCGATCGACCACTCCACCGCTGGCTATGACCGCGACGGCCAAGGCCTGCTGATCCGCAACACCGCGCTTGGCGTGGTGCAAGCGAGTGCCGCCAAGCGCGACAGCCTGGCCGCGCGCATCGGCAAGATGGTCGAGCTGATCAGTCAGGATCCGGACGCGCATCGCATCCTCTGGCACGACCTCGAGGATGAACGGCGGGCGATCGAGGCAGCGGTGCCTGGCGTGCGCTCGATCTATGGCACGCAGGGGCTGGACGCGAACGAAAAGAACGCCATCGGCTTCAAGGACGGCAAGTTTCGCGACCTCGCCACCAAGCCGGAAATGTCTGGCGCCGGCAACAATTTCCAAAAACATTGCCACTGGGCGATCTTCGTCGGCGTCGGCTTCAAGTTCCACGATTTCATCCAGGCGGTGCACCGCATCGTGCGCTTCGGCCAGATGCATGAATGCCGCATCGACATCATCTTCTCCGAAGCCGAGCGCGAGGTGCGCCGCAACCTCGAAGGCAAATGGGCCGAGCATGAGCGGCTGATGGCGCGGATGGCGGAGATCATCCGGCGCTATGGCCTCGACGGCCTGCCGCTCGACGACGTGCTGTCACGCTCGATCGGCGTGCGCCGGCATGAAGAGCGCGGCGACGGTTTTGTGATCGCCCACAATGATGCGGTGCTGGAGGCGCGCCAGACCGCCAGCGCCAGCATCGGCGAGATCGTCACCTCGATCCCGTTCGCCAACCACTACGAATATACGGCGAGCTACAACGATTTCGGCCACACCGACGACAACGGCCACTTCTGGGCGCAGATGGATTTTTTGACGCCGGAGCTGCTGCGCATCCTGCAGCCCGGCCGGCTGGCCTGCATCCATGTGAAAGACCGGGTGCTGTTCGGCTCAGTGACCGGCGAAGGCGTGCCGACCGTGTCGCCGTTCCATGCCGAGGCGATCTTCCACTATCTGAAGCACGGCTTTCAGTACATCGGCATGATCACCATCGCCACCGACGTGGTGAAGGAAAACAACCAGACCTACCGGCTGACCTATTCCGAGATGATGAAGGACGCCACCAAGATGGGCGTCGGCTGTCCGGAATATGTGCTGCTGTTTCGCCGGCCGCAGAGCGACCTTTCGCGCGGCTATGCCGATCAGCCGGTGGCGCATGCCAAGCCGCTGGTGATCGCTGGCGACGGCAAGCATGAACGCTGGAGCGATGGTGACAGGCGGCCACAAGTGCCCGACAGCGGCTACACGCTGGCGCGCTGGCAGCTCGACGCGCACGCCTTCTGGCCGTCGTCGGGCGAGCGGCTGCTGACCACCGACGAGCTGGTGCGGCTCGGCCCGAAGCCGCTGCGCGAACTGTTCCAGAAGGTGTCGGAAACCGCGATCTACGATTTCGAGATGCATGTGAAGTTGGGCGAAGAGCTTGCAGTCCGCGATGCTCTCTCCAAGACCTACATGACGCTTGATCCGCCGTCGAAGCATCCGGCGATCTGGACCGATGTGGTGCGCATGCTGACGCTGAATGGCCAGCAGGCGTTCCGCAATCTGGAAAAGCATGTCTGCCCGCTGCAGTTCGACATCGTCGACCGGCTGATCGACCGCTACTCGAACCCCGGCGACATCGTCTATGACCCGTTCGGCGGGCTGATGACGGTGCCCTATCGCGCCATCCTCAAGGGTCGCCGGGGCCAAGCCTCCGAACTCTCCGAGACCTATTTTCGCGATGGGCTGCGCTACTGCCGCGAGGCCGAAGCCAAGCGCGCCGTGCCGACCATGTTCGACATGCTGGGCATCGGGACTGATGACATCGCGATGCCGGCGCCGACTT
This sequence comes from Mesorhizobium sp. M0715, assembly GCF_040320355.1. Lineage (NCBI taxonomy): Bacteria > Pseudomonadati > Pseudomonadota > Alphaproteobacteria > Hyphomicrobiales > Phyllobacteriaceae > Mesorhizobium > Mesorhizobium sp. M0715. The sequence goes on from NZ_JAMYPL010000024.1 coordinate 54,374, forward strand.
CGGCAAAGCCGCGTCCTGTCGCTGTGTCGGCGCAGGATAGGATGACCCTTGCTGAGCTTAGAGACCTGCTCTCACGTCTGCCGGCTGACGAATTGGCGCGGGAATGGGGCGGCTGGGACGACGGCAGCCTGTACGCCAACTTTCCAGAAGGTCATCCCAAGGCCGGCGCGCCCGCAATAGTCATCGAGCCTGATTTTTCGCGAACGGCGGAGGCGGCAGAGTGACCGCGCGCAAGAGATACGATCCCGACAAGAATTCAGCCGGCTGCTACGCCGCTGCGATCGAAGCCAAGCGACTGCGCGGTGACAAGCACTATCCCTCGGCGCCGGAACGCGCGCCGGATCCTGAGACCGATCGTCAGTTGAAGCGGCTGAAGCGTGCGCTCGACCGCAAGCTGCGGGAGGCCTGATATGGCTGACATCGCCTTTCTGCGCTTCGCAAACGCCTTTCAGGACCGGCTCAACGAGCTCGGCTATTCGCTGCGCCGGGCCGAGGACCAATGGCCCGACACCGACCGCGCCATGCTGTCGCGCGCCATCAACGGCAAGACGCTGTCGGCCGGCAATTACCTGCTGCTTTGCGACATGGCCGGGCTTGATCCCTACGCCTATCTGGCGCGCCCGCCGCACCGCCGCATAACGCTGAAAACCATTGCAGAACAATTGGTTACACCACTAGCCACACGTGAAACAGAGTCTGCCAGATGACCGATTCCATGCTCCCCATCCTGCGCCAGCTGCACGATGCCGATGGCGACCGCGCGAGGGCTGACACGCTGCTGCGAATGCCGGATTCGGTGATCCTGAAATTCCATCGGGTGATCGACACCGCCTGTCGCCGTGCCGGTTTCGAGGCCGGCTGGAACTTCGTCGCCTTGCGGGTGTCGCTCGGCCTCGCTGTGCGCGACGGCGCAGGCCTGCCGCCATCCGACCTGGCCGCTAGCGTTGAATTGTTCCGTGTCGGTCTGGCCGAATTCGCGGCGGAGGTTTCCCATGGCTGAAGCCGCCCTGCGCCAGCTCGACCGCGATATGCCACGCATTCGGATGCTCAGCCCGGCGCTGACCGTGCGGCAGCGAAAGAAGGCAGAGCCCAAGCCGGTCACGCTGACGGATGTTGCGCAGGCCAGGCGTGCGGCTCTGGCCGAGATCCGCAGCGCTGCCGATGCAATCATCGCCGAGGCACGCGCCGAGGCGGCGTCGATCATCAGCGCTGCACTTGCCGAGGCGCGCCACCAGGTCGCGACCATGGCCGCCGAGGCGTGCCGCCATATCGCCGAAGAGCAGCCGGGCGAATACCTGCCGACCGATCGCGTGCTGGTCGCCGACATCATCCGTCAGGCTGCCGAGCGCCACGGTATCTCTGCACGGCGGCTGCTCGGCCGTGGCATGAACAAGCAACTGGTCGAGGCACGCTTCGACGCCATGGCAACGGCCTATGTCGCCCGGCCTGACCTTTCGCTGCCGGCGCTTGGACGCCTGTTCGGCCGGGACCACACCACCATCCTCCATGCCGTGCGCAAGGCCGGCGTCTACCGGGGCGCGAGAAAGGCGGCAACTGGATGAACGCCGCCGTTCTCTCTCGGGACGCGACGAAGCTGCGCGATATCCGCGCGGCGCTGACGGCGATCGAGCCGGCGGTGTGGACGCGCGTGCATGGAGATGCCGGGGCCTTCCTCGAGGCGCGCGGGGAGATGGGCGAACTGCCCGTGCTCGCGCGATTCGATGAAGCGACCGTCGACGAGATCGACTTCGTCTGCAACGCGCCCGACACCGTGCGGTTTCTGTTGCGGCTGCTGACGAACGCGTTCGACACCATACGGGACCTGAAAGGCCTGCCGCCGCATCGCAATGCACCCGCCGGCGAGCCGGCGGCGAGCGACGTCAAGAACTTCGCCGCCGAGTGCGGCATGCGCTGCGGGGATGCGGCGTTCATGGTGTTCCTCGAAGAGCGGCACGGGCTTGAACGCCCGCTGACGCCGGAACGCGTGGCGCAAAAGGTGCGCTCGCTGCTCGGCGTGACTTCACGAAAACAACTCAACGATGGCGGACGGGCCAGCGACGCGTGGAAAGCGCTGCGCGGGAGCTTTGCCGATTGGAAGAAGGCGGGACGATGACACTGTTGAACTTCGAAGCGCCATTCTCGGCACAGGCCGACTCTCCGCCGCTGATCATGGACAGCTTTGCCGGCGGCGGCGGCGCCTCGACCGGCATCGAGATGGCGCTTGGCCGCTCGCCCGACATTGCCATCAACCACAATCCGGCGGCGCTGGCGCTGCACGCTGTCAATCACCCTGAGACGCTGCACCTGTCTGAAAACGTCTACAAGGTCGATCCACTCGACCATGTCGCCGGCAAGCATATCGGGCTGGCGTGGTTCTCGCCCGACTGCAAGCATTTCTCCAAGGCCAAGGGCGGCAAGCCGGTCGAGCGCAACATCCGCGATCTCGCCTGGATCATTCCCGGCTGGGTCGAGCGCATCCAGGCCAGCGGCGGCGGCATTGACGTCGTCATCCTCGAAAACGTCGAAGAGTTTCAGACCTGGGGGCCATTGCTCGACACCGAACGTGGCCTGATGCCTGATCCGGACGCGCGCGGCGAGACGTTCCAGAAGTGGTGCAAGGCGCTGCGTCGGCTCGGCGGCAAGATCGAGCATCGCGAATTGCGTGCCTGCGACTATGGCGCGCCGACGATCCGCAAGCGGCTGTTCGTCATCGTGCGCTTCGATGGGCAGAAGATCGTCTGGCCGAAGCCGACGCATGGCAAGCCGGACGATGCCGATGTCATCGCCGGGCGCAAATTGCCATGGCGCACCGCGGCGGAAATCATCGACTGGTCGCTGCCGTGCCCGTCGATCTTCGACACCGGCGCCGAGATCATGGAAAAGCTTGGCCTGCGCGCCGTGCGGCCACTCGCCGATGCCACGATGTCGAGGGTGGCGCGTGGCGTCGATCGCTACGTGCTGAAGGCCAAGCGGCCATTTCTGGTCGACGTGGCGCATGGCGAGGTTTCGCCGTCTGGCGTCAAACGCTGGGGCAACGGTTTTCGCTCGATTGACGATCCGCTCTCGGTGGTCACCGCCGGCGGCATCAACCACGCCGTCGTGGCGCCATCTGTCATCCGCTTCAACACTGGCGCCACCGGCCACGATGCCCGTGAGCCGCTGGCCACGGTGACGGCCAACAGCTTCAAGAAGCGCCCGGGCGGCGCTGCGCCGCTCGGCGTCATCGCGCCGGTGCTGTCGTCTTATTACGGCAAGGGCGAAGGATCGGACGACCGTTCCGCATCGGTCGAAAAGCCGATCAACACTGTCGTCACCGAAAACCGGCATGCGGTGATTGCGCCTGTTCTCACCTACGGCCAGCAGGGCGGCGCCAACCGTAGCGTGGAGGATCCGGCACATACGATCACGGCCAGCAAGAAAGACCAGAACGCCGTTGTCGTTCCGACGCTCGTCGGATGCGGCGGCAGGGCCGGCCAGAGCCGCGCCCGTGGCGGCGACGAGCCGATGGCCACACAGACCGCCAAGGCTGACGTCTGCGTCGCAGCGGCCTTCCTTGCCCAGAACAACTACCAGGAGCCGGGCCACGATGCCCGCGAGCCATTGTCGACCATCGTGCAGAAGGGCAGCACGCAAAGCGTCGTGGCTGCTTCGCTGATGAGCATGAAGGGCAGCGATAGGCGCGATAGCGAAGCTGATGCGCCGCACCCGACCGTGCTGGCCGGTGGCGGCCACTCGGCGGTCATCGCGCCGCACCTAATGACCATGCGCAATGCGGGAAAACCGTTCAACGGCGCCGACGAGCCGACGCATACGATCACCGCCGGGGGCGCCGGCATCAGTGTCGTCGCGCCGTTCATGCAGAAATACTACGGCACCGCCGATGGGGCGCGCCTCGACGATCCCTGCCACTCGGTGACCACGAAAGACCGCTTCGGCTTTGTCGAGGGTGAAATCGGTTGGCCTCCCTTCACCGAAGAGCAGGCGGCGCGCGCCAGGCAAGTCGCCGACTTCATGCGCGCGCATGGCTTCTGGGACGATCGCGAGTTCGTCACAGTCGAGATCTCGGGCGATCTCTTTACCATCGTCGATATCGGCATGCGCATGCTGACGCCGCGCGAGCTGTTCTCGGCACAGGGCTTCCCGCCCGACTACGTCATCGAATTGGAATTCAAGGGCAAACCGCTGCCGAAAAGCGACCAGATCGCCTGCTGCGGCAACAGCGTCTCGCCACCGATGGCGGCGGCACTGGTGGCGGCGAACTGCGGCCACTTGATGCGCTTCCAGGAGGCAGCGGAGTGACAGGGCCTCGCCTCTCCATCATCCCCGCACGCGCGGCCACGGACCGGGCGCTGAAGCCGCGCGACCTGCAGGTGCTTTGCGTGCTCGGGCGCCACACCGACGAGCTGGGCTGGTGCCGGCGCAGCCAGGTGAAGATGTCCGACGAAATGGGTTGCGCGCGCTCGACCGTGTTCGAGGCGATCGAGCGGCTGGTGAAGGCCGGCTACCTCGAACGTCATGTCGTCGAGGCGGAATCCGGGCGCGACGCCGCGCACTGGTATCGGGTCATTCTCGACCCTGTGCACCCGAACCTCGCGGCGGTGAAGGTGGCCGAAGAACAGGCCGATCCCACCGTCGAAATACCCTGCCGACAGGTCGGCACCCCTGCCGGTATATCGGCACCCCCTGCCGGTCCAGAACCGGCACCCCCTGCCGGTCCAGGGTCGGCACCTATTAACGACACTTCTCTAACGACCCCTCTTAATGTCGAGAAAGAGCGCGGACGCGAGGATGATCAAAAAGCAGTCGAGCGCTGGGTGAAGAAAACGCATCCGGGCTGGCCGAGCTACATCAGCGACAGCGTTCCGAAGGCAGTATCGGCGGCAATGGCGCTGACGACCGACGAACGCGAGATCGCGGCCGACCGCATGGCGGAATACGTCGCCAGCGCCAAGGTCGGCGGGCGCACCGTGATCTGCACCTTTGCCGTCTACCTCGCCGAAAAGCGCTGGGAGAAGCTGCCGCCGAAGGTCGAGGTCGCCGGGCGCGCCGACGACTATGCGCCGCCCTTCGGGCCGGTGTGGATGGCTTGGATCATCGCTGCCGTCATGGGCGGGCCGGAGAACCCCAGCGGGGCCACACAGAACGAACGCTGGCCGAAGGTCGACGCGCTCTACCGGGCGGCGCGCAACGGAACGGGCTTCCGCTTCGGCGAGCGCTGGCATGCGCTGAAGGGCACGATGGTGGCGGTGCCGGTCGGCACGCCGCAGTGGATCGAATGGCGCGACCACTTCGCAAGGCAAGGCTGGCCTTGGCTGCCGGATCCGGGACGCGTGGCCTACTTCCCGGCTGGCGGGCCGGCAGGACTGGCGGAATTCGAACAGGCATTGCGAGGGAACCATGATGCGGGCGGACGTGAAGCGGCTGAGTGATGCGGAAGTGATCGGCCCGACCGATCGGCATACGGCTGTGATCGACAAGGTGCGTGCAACGTCGCGTCGCAGCCAGGCGCTGCTTGCGGCGGCCGGTCAAAGCGAATCAGCGCTGCATTGGTATGTGATCAGGACTGACGCGCACGCCGAAATGGCTGTGGATAACCTGCTCACCTCAGCCAATGTCGAGCACTGGTTACCGTTCATGAAGGTGGCGGATCGTCGTCGCGGCGGGCGTAAACGGGCCTGTCGTGAGCCGCTCGAGGTGCTTGCGTGGCCGGGTTACATGTTCGTCCGCGTGGTGCCCTCGCCCGAAGCGTGGGCTGGTTTGCGGACTGTCAAAGGCATCCTCGGTGTGCTCGGTGCAGATGAGAAGCCATTCCCCGTAAAGCACGAGAAAGTCTTGCAATTAAAGGTTTTCCTCGAAGGCAACGTGATCGCCATCGGTGAGATCGCTAAGGGGCTGAAGGTGGGCGAGCTGGTGAGAGTGAACCAGGGTCCATTCGCCAGCTTCCCTGGCACGGTCAGCGAACTGTGTGACGATGGTCGAGCGCGCGTCGAGGTGATGATCTTCGGGCGTGCCGTGCCTGTTACGCTCGGGCTTGATCAGATCGATAAAGGGTAGTAGCGAATCCCACCCAGGACGCCCTGACAGAGTCGCACACCGATCACGGTGGCAGCGCCAGCAGGACCCAGGTGAAGCACCCCAGCTTCACCGCAATGGAAAAGATTCCGAACAAATGAGCAGCAACACAGCGCCTTGGCGGCGCTGGTACAAGACCGCTGAATGGCAGCGGGTGCGTGAGCGCATCCTGCTTCGCGACTTGTACACATGCCGCAAGACTGGCGTGCTGCTGATCGGCAAGCACCCTGCCCCGAACAGCCCAGTCATCCACCACGACAAGGAACATCGTGGCGACGAGGTGTTGTTCTGGGATGAAGACAACTTAATGGCCGTGTCCAAGGAATGGCACGACAGCGAAGCGCAGAAGGCCGAGCAATCCACCCTCGACCAACGCGGCGTCTGGCACTGACACAAGGATCACGGCAATGCCATTGGTGAGACCGACAGTCGTTGAGATCGAGGTTGACGGCAAACAGGTGGAGTATGTGCGCACCTACACCGTACCAGCGATTGGAGCTGTGATCTCTCTCGGTCCCAACACCGGAGACCGGTACAATGCAAACGTCGTTAGTCAGCATTGGGTTGTCGATCACGTCACGCATGAACCGGAAGAGTTTCGATGCATCCTCGTTTGTGAGCGCGTTGCCTCGAAGTCCTAACTGACATCAATCAAGTTCGACGATCGCCCATAGGTTGGTGTGCAAAGCGCATGCCGCCCCGATGTCGCATGGACCGGGGGGTGGGTCGAAAGTCTGGAAGCCCCTCCCCGCTGGACCCGCGTCCCCCACATTCGGAGATTTTTTTCTGATGGAGCCGAATTTTGACCTGTTCGGTCAGCCGGTTCGTGAGGGCTTCGGTAACCGCGGCCGTCCGCCGTATGAGCCGACCGAAAAAGATCGCAACAAAGTCAAGCTCTTGATGGCGCTTGGCTGGGTCAACAGCCGGATCGCCAACGCGATCGGCGTCTCGCCGGCGACGTTGAAGCGGTATTTTAGAGCCGACATGAAAGAGCGCGATGCGATGCGAGATCGGCTCGATGCCAGGCGGTTTGAGATCGCCCTCGAACAGGCCAATGCGGGCAACGTCACGGCGCTGCGGGAACTCGGCGCCATGATCGATCGGAACGACCGCATGACGATCGAAACGTCGATGGGCAAAGGCAGCGACGCGCCGCCGACATCGAGCGAGAAAGTAGGAAAGAAGATGATCGACGAGCAGCGCGCCCACGCCGCCGATGCCGATCTGATGGCCGAGCTCGAAAGCGAAGCGGCCGCCCAGAATGCTCGACACTGAGGCGCTGCCGCGGTTCGCATGCCCCGACTGGTGGGAGCGCATCAAGGCCGGGCAGACGCCGATGGCCGATGTCCCGCTCAACCAGGAGAAGGCCGCGAAGGCGCTGGCTTTCTTCAACCGGCTCAAGCTGCCGGACGTGCCTGGCAATCCGCCGCTGTCGGAGGCCTGCGGCGAATGGTTCCGCGAGATCCTGTGCGCATTCCTGGCAAGCGAGGATCCGGAGACCAAGCGGCGTCTGGTGTGGGAACTGCTTTGCATGGTTCCCAAGAAGAATTCGAAGACGACCTATGTCGCTGCGCTCGGCCTGACAGCGCTGTTCATGGAGGAAGCGCCGAACCGGCAGATGCTGATCGTAGCGCCAAGCCAGAATATTTCGGAGAGATGCTTCGAACAGGCGCAGGGCATGATCAGGCTGGACGCGCGGCTAGACGCCATTTTCAAGGTGCAGGATCACCTGAAATGTATCGAGCGCCGCAAGACCGGCACGCAACTCAACGTCAAGACCTTCGATACATCGATCATCACGGGCGAAATCCCGATCCTGACGATCATCGATGAGGTTCATGAACTGGGCAAGAAAGCCAAGGCTGCCGCCGTCATGCAGCAGATCCGTGGCGGCGGCATCACCATGCAGGGCGGCCAGTTGCTGATGATCACCACACAGTCGGATGAGCAGCCGGCCGGCATCTGGAAAACGGAACTCGACAAGGCGCGCAAGATCAGGGACGGGAAAGGCGGCAGCGAACCTATCCTGCTTCCTGTCCTCTACGAATTCCCGCCCGAGCAGCAGCGCGACCAAGGCTTCTGGCGCAACCAGCGCCACTGGAAATACCTGTTGCCGAACATCGGCCGCTCGATCGACCCACAACGTCTGATCGCGGACTATGAGAACAACGGCTCGGCGACGGCGGAAACCGAGCAGATATGGGCCAGCCAGCATCTCAACATCGAGATCGGTGTTGGCCTCGCTGGTGACGGCTGGCGCGGTGCTGAGTATTGGGAGCAGTGCGCCGACGAGACGCTGACTCTAGAATCGCTGCTCGCGCGTTCCGAAGTGGCAGTCGTGGGCGCCGACGGCGGCGGCCTTGACGACCTTTTCGGCATCTGCGTTATCGGTCGCGAGAAGGTCACGCGCCGCTGGCTGGTCTGGACGCATGCTTTCGCACATCCGAACGTGCTGAAGATCCGCAAGGAGATTGCGCCTCGGCTTCTGGATTTCAAGGCAGAGGGCTCGCTGACCCTCTGTGAGGTCTCTGAGTACATCGAAAAGATCGCCGAGATCGCCGCCCGGGTGCGCGACGCAGGCCTGATGCCGGAAAAGAATGCCGTCGGCTTCGACCCCAACAACATCGCCGCCTTCGTCGACGCGCTTGCCCTTAAGCAGATCATTGGCCTGATGCTGCATCGCCTTCGTCAGGGTCCGGCACTCTCGCCCGCTCTCTGGGGCCTTGAACACAAACTCAGCGACAACACGATCAGCCACGACGGCTCGGCAATGATGGCTTGGTCGGTGGGCAACGTGAAGATCGAGGTTAAGGGCAACGGCAACATGGCGACCAAACAGGCCGCCGGCCGGACCAAGATCGACCCGGTGATCGCCATGCTTTGCGCAGCGATCCTGATGAGCTGGAACCCCGAGGCGTCGCCAGACGGCAACATGGGCGACTACTTCAAATCCCTGGCAGGTGCCGCTTGAATATACTTCGCAAGATGGCCGATATCGTTGTGCGCTCGCTCACGGTGCGGGCACCTGACGGATGGTATCCTACTGGCCAGATCGGCGATGCCGGCGAGCCCGTGACGGGAAACAGCGCGCTCGCGCTCTCGGCCGTCTGGGCTTGCGTCAATCTCCTCTCCGGCACGATCTCCTCCTTGCCGCTCATGGTCTATCGGACCAGCGCAGGCGGCACGCGGACCGTAGCGAAGGATCATCCGCTTTACCGGATCTTGCACGACAGTCCGAATTTCGATCAGACAGCCGTCGACTTCTGGGATTTCATCGCGGCTTCCGTCGAACTGTGGGGCAATGGTTACGCGCGCGTCGTCCGTGAGGGTGCCAGGATCGTGTCGATCGTGCCGATCCGCCCAGACCTCGTCTCTGTTCGCCGGCTCGCCAATGGCACGCTCGAATACAGATGGTCCTTTGAAGGCAACGCTTTCGTTGAGACGGATCAGACGATGCTGCACATTCGCGGACCTGGCGGCGATCCGCTTGGCGGCATGTCGACGCTGCACTTCGGTCGGCATGCCTTCTCGCTTGCAAGGGCGACCGACAAGGCTGCCGGAAAGACGTTTGCCAACGGCCTGCGACCCTCCGGCGGCCTCAAGTTCGATAAATGGCTGACCGACCCGCAGCGCAAGATCGCCGAAGAGAAGCTGGCCGACAAGATCGGCTCCGACAACGCTGGAAAACCGCTGATCCTCGAAGGCGGTACAGACTGGGTGCAATTCACTCTCAACCCGGAAGACGCGCAGATGCTAGAATCGCGCGGGTTTTCGGTCGAGGAAATCTGCCGTTTCTTCGGCGTTCCACCGGTCATGATCGGTCACACGTCGAAAACCACCAGCTGGCCGACAGGTGTGGAGCAGCAGGGCCTGATCCTGCAGAAATTCACGCTGCGCCGCCGTCTCAAGCGCATTGAGCAGGCATTGGAGCAACAATTGCTGACGCCGCAGGACCGCGCCGCGGGCGTGACGATTGAATTCAGCATCGAAGGCCTTTTGCGCGCCGACAGCGCCGGTCGCTCGGCCTTCTACCGCGAGATGACGTCGATCGGTGCCATGACCATCAACGAGGTCCGGGGGCTGGAAAACCTGCCGAAGGTTGAGGGCGGCGATGTGCCGCGAATGCAGATGCAGAACGTGCCCATCACCGCAACGCCAGACGAAAAGCCCCTGATCGGAGGTCCGAAATGAAAACCAAGGATTTCGCCCTGCAGGTGAAGGATCTGTCCGAGGACGGCACTTTCGAGGGCTACGGCTCAGTGTTCGGCAACGTCGATGTCTACGGCGAAAAGGTCATGCCGGGTGCGTTCGTCGAGAGCCTGGCGCGCCACAAGCGCGAGGGATCGAGTGTCCTCATGCTGTGGAACCACGATTCCTATCAGCCGATCGGCGTCTGGGACGATCTTGCCGAGGACGCCAAGGGTTTGTGGGGCAAGGGGCGCTTTCTGCTAGACATCCAGAAGGCACGCGAGGTCCATACGCTTGCAAAGGCCAAGGCGATCGGCGGCCTGTCGATCGGCTACCGCGAGACCGACACCGACCAGGATGGCGCGGTTAGGCTTCTCAAGAAGCTCGACCTCTACGAGATCAGCCCCGTGACGTTCCCCGCGAACCGGCGGGCCCGGATCGAATCCGTTAAGTCTGAGCGCATGGAGGAGTTCGCCCGTCGCATCCGCGATGGCGAGCCTCCGCCCATCAAAGAATTCGAGGATCTCCTGCGCGAGGCAGGGGTCCCGAAGGCCATGGCTGTACAGATCGCCTCTGTCGGTTATGCAAAGGCCATTCGGAGTGAGTCCGAGGGCGAGAAGGCGAACGACCAGGCCGAGCGGTTCCTGCAAATGCTGAAGCTCGGCTGAAGCCCTTAACCTCCACAGGAGACCGATATGAACATCAACCACCGCATTGTGGCGGGTGGCATCGCCGCGCTTGTTGCCGGCATGGCCTACTCCCGCTTCGCTCCGCGCATCGCATTCGACAAGCCCAACGACGGCGGCGTTGACATCGAGGCCTTGGCCAAGGACGTCACCGCAAAATTCCAGAAGTCTTTCGACGACGTCAAGGCCATCGCCGAAAAGGCGGTCGCCGACGCCAAAAAGGGCATCGACATGACCGAGGCCGAAAAGGCCAAGGCTGACGAGACGCTGACCAAAATGAACGGACTGCAGGCTCAAGTCACCGAGATCGAACAGAAGCTGGCGCGATCGAAGGGCGGCAAGGACGACGAGCCGAAGAAGACGATCGGCGAGATGCTGACCGAGAGCGAAGACTACAAGGCATGGCAGGAAAGCGGCTTCTCCAAGAGCGGCCGCGGCGCCGACATTCGCATCAAGACCACTTTGACGTCGGCGACGACGAATGCTGCCGGTTCCGTGGGCGATGCCATCGACAGTACGCGCCTGCCTGGCATCCTGCCGCTGCCGCAGCGCCGGCTGACTGTCCGTGATCTTCTCTCCGAAGGCCGCATGGACGGGAACACGCTGGAGTATGTCAAGGAAACCGGCTTCACCAACAATGCCGCTCCGGTCGCTGAAGCTGCGAGCAAGCCGGAATCGGATATCCAGTTCGACCTGCTCACGACCTCGGCCAAGGTCATCGCCCATTGGACCAAGGCATCCAAGCAGGTGCTCTCCGACATCAGCCAGCTGCGCTCGTTGATCGACCAGCGGCTGCTCTACGGCCTGGCCTATGTCGAGGAAGCGCAGTTGCTGAAGGGCGACGGCACCGGCCAGAACCTCAACGGCATCATCCCGCAGGCCACCGCCTACGCGGCGCCGATCTCGCTCGCTGACATCAACATCATGGATGTGCTTCGGCTGGCGATGCTGCAAGCGGCTCTCGCCGAGTATCCGGCCACCGGTCACGTCATGCACCCGACCGACTGGGCCGGCATCGAGACGCTGAAGGATAGCCAGGGCCGCTACATCATCGGCAACCCGCAGGGTACGACCGGACCGACCCTCTGGGGCCTGCCTGTGGTGGCGACGCAGGCCATGACGGTTCGCAAGTTCCTGACCGGCGCCTTCAAGCTCGGCGCCCAGGTGTTCGACCGCTGGGATGCGCGCGTCGAGACGGGTTACGTCAATGACGACTTCATCAAGAACCTGGTGACGGTGCTTGCCGAAGAGCGTCTGGCGTTGGCCGTTTATCGGCCCGAGGCCTTCATCTACGGCGACTTCGACACCGCGCTCGCTGCCTGACGGCGTTCGGCTCAGTAAGGCGGGCGGCATCGTTGCCGCCCGCCCTCCGAACCGAAGGAGAGCAAGCAATGTCCATCATGAAATACCGCGTCATCCGCGAACACGGTGCCTTCGCTGAAGGCGATATCCGGGAGGCCGACGAGGCCTCCGTCGCACACCTGGTCGGAAAGTCCCTGGCCCCAATTGGCCCGGCAAACGCGCCGCCCACGAAGTCCGAGCCATGTCCCAAAAATAAGGCCGAAGCCGCCGCCCCGGCGAACAAGGCCGCAACCGGCAAGAAGGCCAAGGCGAAAGCCTGATCCCGACGGCCACCAACGGCGCGCGCGCCATCACAGGAGAGCACTATCATGAAGCGTTACAAAGTATCGGTCACCACCGACGGCGCCGGCAACGCCATCGCCTATACGCCTCGCCTTTCCGGCGAAATCCACGAGATCGAATACATCAAAGATGGAGGCGCCAATCCGTTCGCCAACGGCGTCGATTTCACGATTACCTCGGAAGCGACAGGCAAGACACTCTGGGCAGAGGCCGACGTCAACGCATCGGCGTCTCGCGCGACTCGTGTCCCGACCCATTCCACGGCTGGGGTGGCCGCATTATACGCTGCGGCCGGCACCGCGGTTCAGGCACGGCCCGGCGTGGCGAATGACCGCGTCAAGATCAGCATTGCGCAGGGCGGCGCAACGAAGGTCGGCGTCTTCCACGTCCTGGTTGACTGATTATGCTCGCGCCTGTCCGCACCGAAGCTCCGCAAGAAACGCCCGTCTCGCTCGACGAGGTGAAGCTGCATTGTCGCGTCGACTTCGATGATGACGACGTCCTTCTGGAGGCGTTTATCGGTGCGGCCACGGCGCATCTCGAAAAGGTGCTCGACATCGCCGTCATTACCCAGTCCTGGCGTCAGGATTTCGGCAGCTTCAGCTGTCTGCGGCTGCCGAAGGATCCTGTGCAGGAAGATGGTTTGATTGTCGAATATCGGGACACGGAAAACCGGCCGCAAACCCTTCCTGGTTCATCCTATCGTCTGCTCGTCGACAGCCTCGGCCCTTATGTTGCGGTAGAGCCCGGCCAAAACTGGCCTGCTGTTTACAATCGCCTGGATGCCGTTTCGGTGTCCTTCATCGCAGGGACGGCCGTGGACGAAGTTCCGCCGGCCCTCAAGGCAGCAATCCTCCTGCATGTCGGGCACCTCTATCAGAACCGCGAAGCCGTCACGGTCGACGCCGCCTCGAATTTCCTGCCGCTTGGCTACGAAACGCTTCTATGGCTCTTCAAAAAGCCTGGCGTGTGACAACCCTCTCACCCGGAGACCTCTCATGACCGACCTTGCCATCACCGCGACGCTGGTTGTCGCAGGCGCGAACGCCGTCACCGACACCGGCACCGCTGGCGAAGCTATCGCCGCGGGTAAAGAGATTTACCTCTCCAGCACCACGAAAAAGCTGATGCTGGCCGATTCCAACTCGGCGACTGTCGAAGCACGCAAGGCAATCGGAACGGCGCTGAACGGCGGCGCGCTCGATCAGCCGATCAAGTATCAGAAGGCTGGCGATCTCGTCATCGGTGCCGCCTTGACGCCTGGCGTGCCATATTTTCTTTCCGATACGCCGGGCGGCATCTGTCCGATCGCCGATGTCGGTTCGGGCGAGTATGTCTGCATGGTCGGCATCGCAAAATCGGCCTCGGTGCTGACGCTCGACTACCAGTTCCCCAACGTCGCGAACTGACATGTGGGTGCGCTTCACGGGTGACTTCGACTTTTCGCCGGCCGCGCTCGGCGGCCGGTCGACCACGGCCTATCGCGCCGGGATGGAGTTGAACGTCACCCGCGAATGCGCCGACCTGGCTGTCGCCAAGGGCAAGGCTGTCAGGGGCAGGAAGCCGCGCAAGGGCGCGCCGTTCGTGGAGCAGGCCGATGCCGAAGCCGACAGGCGGTAAGCTCATCGAACGCGTGGCGTTCGATCTGAAGGGTACGGCTCAGGATGGCGCCGGCGGGACCACGACAGCGTTCACCGAGCAGTTCCAGTGCCGCGCCGGCTACATCCATCTGCGCGGTGGCGAGGGTGTCCAGGCAGCGCGCCTTCAGGGACAGCATCCGCAAGTCATTCAGGTGCGCTCATCGCTGCTGACACGCGGCGTCACCACCGATTGGCGAATCCGGGATGTGCGCTCCGGCGCTGTCTTCAACATCCGTGACATCACGCCCGGGCTCGATCGGCTGTTCATCGATTTCCTGTGCCAGAAGGGTGTGGCGGTCTGATGCAGATCAAGGGCAAGGATAAGTTCCTGGCGCAGATCGCGGCGCTGCCGCAGGCGATGCGCGAAGAAATCACCAAGGCGCTGACCATTTCGGCGGAAGAGACGACGGATCTCATGAAGCGCTTCGCACCGAAGCGTTCCGGCCGGCTCGCCGCGTCCATCGGCTACGCCTTCGGCGAGGCGCCGAAAGGCACTTCACTCAGCACCGCAGCCAACGCGCGCGCGGCTAAGTCTGAAACGGGGCTCTCCGTCACCATGTATGCAGGCGGCGGCGAGGCGTTTTACGCCCGCTTCCAAGAGTTTGGCACCGTCAAGATGTCAGCCAACCCGTTCTTCTATCCCGGTTTTCGCTTCGGCAAAAACCGCGCCAAGGCAAGGCTTGGCCGCGCCATTCGCAACGGCGCGAAAAAGGCCTTCAACAAATGATCGGCGCCGAAGTCCAGAAGGCCATCTTCGCCGCACTGAACGGCGCCACGCTGGCCGGCGCCAACGTCTTCGACCAGGTGCCGTCGAGCGATCCATTCCCGCGCATCACGATTGGCGATGAGCAGGTACTTGACGACGGCAACACCTGCCAGGACGGATGGGAGGTATTTTCGGACGTCCATTGCTGGTCGCGGCCGGATGCCGGTTCGAAAGTCGAGGTCAAGACGCTCGCCGGCGAAGTTGTCACCGCCGTTCGGTCGATAGCCGCGATTGCCGGCTTCTCGCTGGTGTCGATCGAGCATCAGACCACACGCGTGTTCCGCGATCCGGACGGCCTCACCGAACACGCCGTCGTTTCCTTCCGGGCTCTTATCGACCCGGCCTAACCGGCCCGGACGGGCAATCAACCAAGGAGAACCATCATGACCGCTGTGCCTCGCGTTACCGGGTCGAAGCTGCTCGTCCAGATCGGCAACGGCGCTGACCCCGAAGTTTTCGACCACGACTGCCTGATCAACACCAAGCGTGGTGTGCAGTTCAGTTCCGAAACGACGGACACCATCATGCCGGATTGCGACAATCCCGAGGATCCGGCGTGGAAGTCGGTGTCGAAGGATGGATTGCAGGCCACAATCTCCGGCGCCGGCATGCTCTACGCCGCCTCGCTCGGCGAATGGTGGGACTGGTACAACAGCGACGATTCCAAGAACGTCCGCTTCAACGTGACGACCGCCGGCTACTGGCAGGGCGCGTTCAAGCTCACCCAGTTCGAAGTGACCGCCGACGGCAACAAGGACACCGCCACCTCCACGGTAACGATGGTGTCGGACGGCGCGGTCGCCTGGACCGCCGCCTGATGAACCGCCACGGCGCCATCGACATCGAATGGGCGGGTGGATCACACACCTTCCGCCTCGGCCTCGACCAGATCGAGGAACTGGAAGCAGCCGTCGACATGTCGATCTTCGTGCTCCATGCGGCCATGAGCGCGGATTTGCCATTCGCGCGCGTCAAGCATTACTCCGAGACCATCCGGCTCGGCTTGATGGGTGGCGGCATGAAGCCGATCGAGGCGCGGGTTCTGGTCAGGCGCTATGTCGACGAGCGGCCGTTGGGCGAAAGCGTCGCGCTCGGCCAGGTCATTCTGCGCGCCGCGATGGAGCGGGTGCATTCGGCGACCCTGGAGGATGACGAACCGGGGGAACAGCAGGCGCCGAAGTCAAACGCCTCGACTTCGGCGCCATCCGTGGCAATGCCGTCCTGATGAACGTCGGCAATGTCGGCGATCTGTCGATCGGCCAGTGGGTTGCCGTTGTCAGGCTGTGGAACGAAGCCCATGCACCGGCTGATGCCGTTGCCCCGCCGTCAGTCAAAGAGTTTGAAATGGCGGTTTCGAGGGCCAGAGCGCTTCACTAGGGTTTCTTGAGCGCTTCAAAAAGCTGGCTGGCCGAAGTATAGGTGTTGATCTCGGTCACTTGGTATAGGTCGCTGATGTCCCATCCAGCCGTAGAGCATGACCTCAGACGCGCGCCACGCAAAGTTTTAGCCATGTTCGACAGAAGCTCGCCCGGCTTCTGCTCCCCTATAAAGAGAGAAACGTGGTCATTGTCGACAAGTGTCACCCTATAATCAGAATAGCCGCTCGGTTTATCGTCAAGTAGCTGAGTCTTAGAGACGTAGAGGTTCTCTGCTTCACTACAGAGAATGATGAAGCTTGCATGGGCAGTTTCGCCGGGCTTCAGATTGCTGATCGCTCTCAAGCCCGCTGCGGTGCGCAACTCCAATTCAGTCGTATCGAATTTGAATTGTGCCATTGCCGGGCTTGGCAAAATTGCTGCAGCGCAGATTAACCAAATAACAGATTTGGGCACGGTGAACTCCTATGGCGATCGAAGCCGAGCGGTTGCTCGCGATCTTTGAAGCGAAGTTCGATGCGCTTGACAAGGCCTTGGCCAAGTCGCGAGCGAATGCAGGCGTGTCGTTCGCCGGCATCGAAGCCGATGGCACGCGTGTCGAGAATGCATTGTCTCGGATCGGAGCGCGCGGAACGCCCGGCATCGACCGTGCGGCAAAATCCATCCAGAACACCCGCCTCCAGACCAGCAACCTGGCAGCCCAGCTGAATGATATCGGCGTGCAGCTGGCCGGCGGCCAGTCGCCGTTCCTGATCGCCATCCAGCAGGGAACCCAGATCAACCAGGCGCTCGGTTCGGCCGGCGCTAGGGGCGCCGTCACCGCTCTTGGTGGCGCCTTCGCTTCTCTGATCAATCCTGTCGGGCTGGCTACGATCGCCATCATCACCTTGGGCGGCGCGGCCATCCAGTATTTTGCCAGCGTGTTTTCCGGCGGCGAGAAATCGGCCGAGACGCTGCAGAAAGAAGCGAGCCTCATTCAAGAGGTGGCGGCCAAGTGGGGCGATGCGCTTCCCGGCATCAAGGCCTATGCCGAAGAGCGGGCGCGGCTCGCCGCTCAGGCCAATGTGCAGTTTGCCGCACAGGCGGTGATCGAAGGCTCTTTCGAAGGGGCAAGGAAAGGGATTAACGACGTCCGCTCCGATCTCGGACAACTGATCGACGATCTCACCACGATGGGCGGCAAGGAAGCCGACGTCGGCAAGCTGCAGGCGGCGTTTACCATTCTGGACGGCAAGGTTGCCGACCAGACCGCGACCGCCGAAGATGCCAAGGTGGTTCAAGCCGCCCTGGCCGACATTCAGGTCAGCACCGGCATTCCTGCGGCCAATGCCCTCGCCGAAGCGTTCGGCAATCTGGCCGTGGCGATCGGCACCGCATCCGCCGCGGCCGAAAAGGCGCGCGTCGACGCGGCGCAGGCCGCGCAGGTGCTTTCGCCGCTCGGCACCGTTCCGCCGGTCTTCAGCGGCGGCGGCGCATTTCAGGATGAGAGCCAGGTCCAGAACGACCGCGCCAACGCGGCCAAGTCGCAGTTCCAGATCGAACAGGAAAAGGCCGCGCGGGCCGCGCGCAGCCCCGCCCGCCAGCGCCTGACCGCAGACGACAAGATCGACGAGGATATCCAGGCAATCCGCGACCGCACCGCGGCACTTCAGCAGGAAGCGTCGATGATCGGCCTTTCCTTCGAAGAGCAGCAGAAGCGCAAGGTCGCGCTCGACCTCGAGCAGACGGCGCTGAAGCAGCTGCGCGAGGAGGCGCTGAAAAAGGGCCAGACCGACGTTTCGGCGATCCAGCTTTCGCCGCAGCAGGTTGCCTCGATCAATGCGGTTGCCGAAGCCTATGCCCAGCAGGCGCAGCAGCTGAAGGATGCCCGTGAGGAACAGGCCTTGCAGCGCGATGTCCTGCAGGGCGCCTTCAGCGACCTGCGTTCGGCGCTCGACGATGGCAAGCTGGAGTGGAAAGACCTTGGCGACATCGCCATCAATGCGCTCGACCGCATCATCGACAAGATCGAGAACGATTTGATCGATGCCATCCTGCAGGCCAACGGCGCGGCGAGCAGCGGCGGCAGCGTCGGCATTCTCGGCAGCCTGCTCGGCGCCATTGGGCTTGGCGGTAGCGGCTCCAGCGGCGGTGGCGGCATTCCGTGGGCCGATGACACGTTCCGCGCCGGCGGCGGGCCAGTGCAGGCGGGCAAGGCCTATATCGTCGGCGAGAAGAGGCCCGAAGTGTTCATCCCCGGCCAGTCGGGCATGATCCATGCGAGCGTTCCTTCCGTTCAGTCGGCCGGCGCCGGTGGCGCTTCCGTCATCAGCCCGGTCTTCGCGCCGACCATCCATATGGACGGCGGCCAGGGCGATTCGGGTGAACAGGTCACATCCGCGCTGAAGAAATTCGAAAAGGAATTCACCGGCCGCGTGGTGAAGGCCATCCGCGAGGCGAAGACGACGGGTCTGATGAAATGACAGCCATCGCCCTGCCCGCCGTAGGCTTCCAGCACGCCTATCCGCAACTCGTGGAATCGGTCTCGGTTTCGCGCTCCGGCACGCGCGCCATGGCGTTTGTCGAGTATGCGGACAGCTACTGGACCATCCAGATGCGCACGAAGCCGCTGAAGGCTTCGGAACGGCTGCTGGTCGAGGCCTTCAAGGATGCCAGCCGCGGCGGGTTGCAGACGGTGCTCTACACGCCCAAGCATATGTGCATCCCGCGCGCCTATTGGGGCAATGCGGGAGCTGCCGCTCTGGCGAATGCCGGCAACCTGGTCTCGATCACCGGCAACTCGCTGGTCATCAACAGCGTCGACAATGGCCTGACGCTTGGCGCCGGCGATCTGATCTCGGCGACGACGGGGGATTACAACGCGCTGTTTCGCATCCAGACCGGCGGTGTAGCCGCGGGCAACGCGATCACCGTCACCGTCGAGCCGAGCGTGCCGGCCTACATCACGGCCGGCGCTGTGATGACCTTCAAGAACCCTGTCGCCAACATGCGCGTCATGCCGGGGTCGTTCTCGATCCCCGACGAACCGAAGCCTGTCGCGACCTTCACCCTGGTCGAGATTCCGAAATGAGCTTCCCCACGCGTCTGCAGACGGTCCTTTCCGAAGGCCGCGCCGTCATCCGCTCAGGCATCAAGATCGTGTGCACGACGGGCACCTATGGCTTCTGGAACGGCAAGGGCGACATCACGGTCGCCGGGCTGGTCTATTGGCCGAACGCGCTGATCAGCGTCTCCGAGCCGGTCTATGGCCTTGGCACTGCCGCATCGACCTTCACCGTCGAACTGATCGCCAAGCGCGATTCCGGCCTGACGCCCGACAAGCTGCTGCTGATCGAGAGCGAAGGCTACAAGGATGCGCCGGTCACCGTGTTCGACTTCTACTTCGATCCCGACGACCGTTCGTTCCTGCATGCGGAGCCCGGCGCTTACGGCTTCATCGACACGATCGACCATTCCCGTGACAATGGCGAAAAGAAGCTGATCGCCAATGTCCGCTCCGGCGCCATCGCCAATCATCGCGACGGCTACCGCACCGCCAGCCACGAAGACCAGCAGCTCGTTTCACCCGGCGACATGTTCTTTCAGTACGCCTCCAAGGTGAAGCACGAGACCTTCGACATCAAGTTCGACTGAGGCAATCCCCACATGCTGTCATTGACCCGGTTGCCAGACTGGGACCGCCGCCTTGCGCGCCTGGTTCCGGGGATCGCCGCCACGCCCGGCGTCTGGGGGCAGTCAGACTGTTTGCTGACGGCCGCCGCCGGCGTCGAGGCCGTCACGGGTATCGACATCATGGCTCCGTGGCGCGGCCGCTACAAGAGCGCCGCCGGCGCTGCCAAGCTGATGCGTAAGGAAGGCTGCACTGACGTCGAGGCGGTCTTCCGCGACTTCTTCGGCTTTCCCGAGATCGGCCGGCTGATGGCGCAGCGTGGCGATGTCGGCGTGGTCGACCAGGGTGGTATGATCTGCGCCGGCTTCATGTGCGACCTCGGCTTTCTGGCCCGCACCGAAACCGGCCGCATCATCCTGCCGCAGTCGGCCATCAAGACCGCCTTCAAGGTCGGCTAGACCGTGGGCTTCCTTGTCCCGCTCTTCACGACCGTTCTCGGCGCGGTCGGCCTTGGTGGCGCCGCTTCGTGGCTTGGCGGCTCGACGCTGCTTGCCGGCCTGGCGCGCTTTGGCCTCGGGCTCGCGGCGAAATACGCCCTGGGTTCGATTTTCGGCGGCGGTCAGCAGACGCAGGCGCAAGCTTCGCAGCTCGACACCACGTACGGCGAGGATCTGGCGCGGTCCGTTGCCATGGGCAAGGTCGGCACGGCCGGCCAACTGGTCTATCGAAACGCCTACAGCTCCGGCAACCGGCGCGTTCAGGACGTCCGGATCCTCTCGCACTTCCGCATCACCGGCATCACCCGGGTGCGCTACAAGGGTGAATGGAAGACGCTCGGCGGCACCGAGGATGCGACCAAGGGGTTTCGCATCCAGAGCATCGACGCTGAGGTCTGGGTCAAGCTTTACATCGGCACCATGACACAGACGGCCGATGCCGGCCTGATCGCAAAATCCAACCCGCTCGGCCGCTGGACGTCGGATCACCGTGGCGCGGGCATCGCTTATGCGGTCGTCACCAGCATCCTCGACCGCGAGCACCTTCAGCAGCCGTGGGATGCGTTCTTCGAAATAGAGGGCGCCCCGCTTTATGACTGGCGTAAGGATACGACGGTCGGCGGCTCCGGCTCGCACCGGTGGAATAACCAGGACACATGGGAGTTCACTGAAAATCCGCATGTGATGGCCTATGCATTGGAGCGCGGCATCTTCAACGGCACGGAAATGATGGTCGGCAAGGGTGCGCCGGCTTCGCGCCTGCCGCTCGACATGTGGACCCTCGCCGCGAACATCAGCGACGAAACGGTCGGCGCGGGCAAGCGCTACACGGCGGGCCTGATCGCGGCTGCCGGATCCGGCGTCACCCACGACCAGAACCTGCAGCCGCTGCTCGAGGCGAGTGCGTCGACCTGGGTCGAGGATGCCTCGGGTGAGTTCCCTATCGCCGGCGCTGCGCAGTCGATCGTCATGACCTTCACCGACGACGACATCATGGTCGACGAGACCTTCCGTTTCTCGACCAAGCGCACCAAGTCGGAGCTGATCAACACGCTGGCCGGCACCTATCTCGAGCCGGACAATTTCTATGAGCAGACGCCGATGGCCATCCGCGTTGATGGGCCTGCCGTTGCTGAGGATGGCGAGCGCCTGGCGGTGTCGGTGCCCTATAGTGCCGTCAACCGCACCGAAGTCGCCGATCGCCTGGCCGACATCGCCTTCAAGGCGAGCCGGTTTCAGGGCAACGGCGAAATCTGCATTCATCCCAAATACCTGGATGAGGCCAAGGTTGGGCGCTGGGCACTTTGGGATTCTGTTGAACATGGTCCGCGCAAGTTTGCGATGCTGGACAAGAGGCTCGGACCTCTCGGCGAAAAGGCGGCCAGGAACATCTATCTGTCGCTGCAGGAAGTCGATGACACCATCTTCGACCCGACCGCCTATGTCACAGTCCCTGTCGTTCCGGTGGCGCCTGGCGATCCCGACTATGCCGTTTCCGCCAGCAACTTCATTGCCGTCGGCATCCAGATCCAGGTTCAGGGTTCCGACGAGCGCAAGACAGGTATCCAGTTCATCTGGGACGCCTTCGACGACAACACGGTCGCGTCGATCGATATCGAATATCGGCCCGAAGCCGTCGGCGTCACGGTGTCGATCGCCAACCCGGCCGTCATCACCTGGCCGAACCACAATCTTTCGGCCAACGACATCTTCTACATCGCCACGACGGGCGCCCTGCCCACGGGGATGACGGCCGACAGCCCGATGTACGTCAAGACGGTGCTGACGCCGGGCACGTTCACCGCATCGCTGACGCCGGGTGGCGCGGCGATCATCACCACGGGCGCGCAATCAGGCATCCATGGCGGCTACGTCAACAGCATCGTCAAGCGCGCCGAGATGCCGGTCCAGACGCTCACGACGACGGAAGGCGTGCTGCCGAACAAGACCTACGACTACCGTCACCGGATCATCGCCAACCCGCCGCGCGCCACCTTCTTCACGGCCTGGGCGCAGGTGTCGACGCCGGGCGAGGTGATCGACGTATCGGTCGGCCTCGCTCAGTTGCAGGCTGACACGATTGCGTTCCTCACAAGCATGTCGGCGAGCCTTCAGGAGGATCGCGACAAGCTCGCCCAACTGGCGGCTGCTGCGATGGATGCTGCCGGCCGGACCGTCGCCGACAACGCTGTGGCGCGCCGTTTCCGTGACGCAAGCGCGGCCGCATTCCTCGAACTCGACGCCACTATCGACGATATCGACGGGGTCTTGTCGGCTCAGGCCTCAGCGATTCTGGGTGTGCAGGCATCCGTGGGCGACTTGTCGGCTGGAGGCCTGTTCAGGATACGGGCGGAGGTTGGCAGCGGCGATGTCGTGGTCAGGCTGGTCCAAGAGATCAGGGCGACAGTCGGCGACGTCTGGGTTTCCAGCGGCTTCTACATGGAGGCCGGCTTCACAGGCGGCAATCCGCTGGCGCCATTCTCTCGGATCATGCTGAAGGCCAATCAGATCCTGTTCACCGACGGCACGACATCGGCAACCCCGATCACGATCGAGGGCGGCGCTTTGAAGTCGCTGATCGCCAATCTGGGCACAGTCACGGCCGGCCTGCTTCAGAGCGCTGACGGATCGGTCAAACTCGACCTCAATGCTGGCGTTTTCTCGATCTCGGTGCCCTGATGCCAAAGCTAGCCATCGGCCGCCGCGGCAGCGTCCCCTTCGCCAAGATCATGAAGAGCAACAGCGACGACCCTCTGACCGTGCCCAACACGGATACCGGGAAATTCTACTTCAATTCGGAAAACCAGAAGGTCGGCTACATCAGGGACATCTTCGCCGTAGAACCTGATTTTGTGACCTACAGCCCTTCTGGCGGAACGGGCCTGTCGCCCAATTTCTACTTCATCCCGTCAGGATCGAACAAGAACACCTGCCAGATCATGATCAAGAGCTGGCAAAACGCCGGCCATAATTTCCAGCGACGGCTCTATTTCCAGGAGTTCTTCACCGCCCAATACGGGATTGCGTTCTTTCCCCTCGTCGAAACCAGGGCGGCGCTGGACTACACCACGACCAAGTACCGTGGCCCTTGGGTCGATCTCTTCACCGGCTCAACCACAGACAAGGGGCAGGTGTATTCCTACATAGGTTCTACCAGCCGGGCGATGATTGAGATCGATTCCGGCTTCGGCGGTCCCGCGGCTCGCAATCGCCCCTGTATTACGACGCCGTCTCTGACGAACAACTCGGGTGAGTCCGACCCGATCAAGAGGGTCCTCGTCACCGTCTTTGATCTGCCTATGCGAGACGACGCGATACCGGACAATTCAGCCGCTCCCGTCTCTGGGCAGGAAGTCGTCCGCATCGACAAGCAATCTTCGGGGATCGCGCGCGTCGCGCTGCCCGGCCGCACAGTCACCGACCCCGACCCGAACCACTTCATCCTGCACGAGAACAGGATCCCGGCGAAGGTCATGGCGACCGGGCAGGTTACGGTCGGCGCTTTCGCGACCGTCAACATCACCACCCGCATGCCGTTGAGCGACGTCACCTATATGGATTTCATCTCGAAGAAGACGAGCGAGGCGACGTTCTGGCATCCGCCCTACATCGACAGCATCAGCGCTCACGGCAATGATTTCACTTATACGATGTCAGGCTCGACACTGACGATCGTCAGCAACTGCGATGTCTCGATGGACATCATCTACGTCGTCTATGCCGACACCGGGGACGCGCACACCACCGGCGGCAAGAAAATCTTTCTCAAGAGCAATGACGGCATAGGCGATTTCATCCAGATCAAACGGCCGGGCTCTTCAGACCTGGCGCCCAATCTCAACGACATCATGGTCGACACTCGCCTGACCTATCTGCCGATCCTGGCAGAAGGCTTTTTGAACTGGACGTCGGATTTTCCCAATGTGATGTCGGGCAGTAACCGCTTCAAAGGCGTCCGCATGGGCAACATCACCGTTCCCAATCCGGACGGTCTCTTGTTATTCCCCAAGGTCGGCGCGGTCTACAATCTGCCGATCGCATCCGACTACAATGAGCCGTCCGCCATTTGGGGCGAGCATGCCGTTTTCGTCAACGACGCGTCGTGGGCGGGGCAGACCGCGGGCTATTCGATCTGGGCAAATATCCTGTCCCCGACGAGCATCGATCTCTACGCATCGAACGGCAATCCCTACACGATCGTGGGCGGCGCGTCGTCTTATGATGCGAGCCTAAAAGGGGTCCGCTACTACATCCTCGGCCTTCCCCCAAGCCTTTAGGGAAACCACTCATGACATCGATCTACAACACCGGCACGGTCACCGTGACGAATGGCAGCGCCGCGGTTGTCGGCACTGGAACGGCTTGGGCTGTTGCCTTGGTCACCGGCGGCACCCTGAACATCGAGGCGGCCGGCAATCCAATGCCGATCTTGTCGGTGACGGACAACACGCACCTGACCGGCGCGGTGAAATGGACCGGCGCCAGCGGCACGTACAGCTATGCCATCGTGCGGGAGGACTCAGCCGCCGCAAACATCGTCGACCTTTACGACAAGCTGACCCGCGTGCTTGTCCAGTTGTCGTTGGCCGGCATCACGCCGAACAACTCTGGAACGCTGGCCAAGCGCAACGCGCTGGCCCTTGGCGCAGGCGATGACAACTATCTGTTCCTGCATGCCGAGATTGGCGTCGCCTTTGCCTTCTACCGCTGGGACGGGCCTTCGCTGGCTTGGGTGGGACCATTCCCGGTTGCTAATGCCGTTGCAGCCGGTGGCGTGTCGAGCATTGCGGCGGGCACTGGCATCGCAATAAACAATGCGAACCCGGCCATTCCGGTGATCAGTTCTACTCTGCCGGCAACGCCTAGCACATGGTCTGCGGTTCAGACCTTCTCGGCCATACCTGTATTGTCGGGAGGCGGTGTCAAATTTCCGGCCACACAGATCCCAAGCGCTGACGCCAACACGTTGGATGATTACGAGGAAGGGACTTGGACGCCGGCTCTCACGTTCGTTACGCAGGGTAATCTTGCGGTGACGTATGGCGGGCAAACAGGCACGTATGTGAAGGTTGGCAAGATGGTCTCGTTCAGCTTTCTGCTGATTGCCAGCACTTTCACGTTTACCACAGCGGCGGGGGCACTTCAGATCACGGGGCTTCCGTTCGGCACAGCGGGAAATTTTGTGGGTGCCGGCGCCGTGTTGATGCAGGGCTATACGAAGGCCAACTTCACTACTCTGTTGCTGGAGACAGGCACAAACGGTCAGCAACTACTCTACTTAATGGCTTGCGGCAGCGGCCAGTCGCGAGGCGAATTGGCGGCGGCTGACATTCCGTCGGGCACATCAAAGGCAATCTACGGCTCCGGAACTTACAACGCATCCTAGAGGAATTGACAATGCAAAAGGAAATTCTGCTCGACCAAGTAACATTGTGCGCTGACGGATCAGTTGGCATTAAGCTGTTCAAGCGGGTGCTGAACGATGACGGAAGCGTCCTATTTTCCGAACCTCATCGCACCTCTGTTGATGTGCTGGTCGAAGTCAATGATCAGGTTGCATTGGTAAATTCGCACCTGGAGCAGATGGGGTTTCCCCATGTGCCTGATAGCGCCACCGCCATGGTGACAAAACTTGTAAAGTTGCATCGCGCCGATCCTGCCGTGAAAGCCCGGCGCGAATTGGTGAAGTCCAACCGCTCGGCTCTTGCTGCGCAAGTGGCGTCAGGCTGATCTGCCCTCAGGAAAAAGACCCTTGTCCTGCTCTCAGTTGCCCTGCTTCGCCCACTCGACGCCCGAAGAGAGATCGTCTCTCGGCATCGTTGACCCCAAGATCACGATGCCCGCAACGAACACCAAGGCCGTGAAGGCGACATATAACAGGTTGCGGGCCGGTGAGGTCAATTGGGCGTTCCCTTCGGATGAAGCTAGCACTTTACGAGCCCAGGCAGACTATCGCAAGTGGGCCACGAATGATCACAGACCCAGGCGCCGGCCATGGCGATTGACCTTTGCAGTAGGCTTCAGCGGCGTCCAGCTCGGGCTGGTACGGAGCTCGTAGGGGAATGCCTGTCAGTTCGGCAACCATCGGGGAGACCGCCCACTGGTACTCCCAATTAGAATCGTTGAATCCATGTGTTGCGGTCGGGATAGGAACGCCCGCGTCTGATCTCCGGCCTTCGCCGGCTAGCGTTTTCATATCTGAGAAGTTAGGCTGTTCCTCCAGCCGGGAAGCCACGCGAACCGCCAGGTTGTGGTCCCTTACCCCGACCCGCAACTGATCGATGAATATCTGATTGTCCACGGCGATGAACGAAAAGACGATCAGCCCGAGGGCTAAAACATAGACCTGCCTCGGAATGAAATTCTGGACAAGCAGGGCGACAACGGCAACACCGGCCCAGATCACGCCAATGCTTGCCATGACGCGGGACGGCAACCAGATAACGGTGAAAAACAGAGGGATGCCCAGCATGGCAAGCCCCGCGATAGTTGGGGTGACCACGACCACCGCGCTGGCAAGGGCAGAGTTGCCAAGTTGGTTTGTCGGACGCCTGAGCAGTTCGAAGACCGTAGCGCCGATGAAGAGCCAGGGGATGATCAGGATAGCTTTCGGCACCAACTGGTTACCATAGATGGTCCCTGTCACGAAGTGCCCAACAAGCAGTTTGACGCCCCATGTCCTCAAGCGCTCCGGTACTTCGCCTAGGGAGATCGGGATTGAGAACGGATGCGGTGGCAGTCCGTGCGTGGCGATTTTCAGGCAAACCACATAGATGGCAAAACCGGCCGCGACCGTTACGATCCTTGCATAGAAGGATCGATCCCGCAGGGAGTAGGCGAGCGGCACATCGTTGCTGAGAAGGCCGCGGATGACCCGCAAAGCCAAGTCGAAACAGATAAAGATCGAAATGTAGTTCAAGGGCACCTGATAGAACATAAGGGCCGCCGAGAAAACCAGCGCCGACACCAGCAGTCTTGCAGGGCTGATCTGCGATATCAGTATTGCTGCCGCGCCCAAGGCGAAGGCCAGAATGTGGTATATCGCGATGTTGCGGAAGGTGATGATTTCGGACGTATAGGGGTGTGCGGCGATGATGACCAGCAGCATGGCTCTGATCACATTCGGGAGATCGTTGCTCCAGAGCCTAAGGATAGCGTTGGCCGCCCACACAGACAGGAACACTGAGGCGACGACCGTGATTAGCGGCCCCCGCATTGGGTCGTAGCCTATGAAGTCGAACGCCTTTGACAGCCAGTATGTGCCGAAGCGGCCTTCATCCACCAGCCTTGGCGCGACCCACTGGAAGCCCTGAATGAACACCCGATAGTCATCAACCGAGTAGGTAAACGCGAACGCTGCCTGAGCCCTGGCCAGCGCCACGAGCGCCAAAGCGATCAGGAACGAACGTCGCTCATCAGGTTTGATAAGAAGTTCGGAGAAAATAGAGGGACGCGGATCAGTCATGGGTGGTGCGTCTAAGGCCGCCACCAGATTTGTCAATCGCCCGGAAGAAACCAACTCGTCCGCCCACTAGCCAGATGCGTTACCCGTATCCACTCACCCTCTTTAGGTTCCCGGCCTAGCGGTATCTTCACCGGTACCCAGGCTTTCACGGCTTCAACATCGCTGCCTGCCTGAGCCTCGGCGCGCTTCACGGCTTTGCCGTCGCGCATCAATTCGACTGTGAAATTCCCCATCGGCCCGCTCTCTCCCCGGTGCCGACCATAGCCAATCAACCATCGAAAGGAAGACCCATGGCCGCTACACGCGAAAAGGAATCGCTTGCCAAGGTGCTGGTGCACGAAGGCGGCTATGTGAACCATCCGTCCGACCCTGGCGGCCCGACGAACAAAGGCGTGACGCAGCGCGTTTACGATGCCTACCGAAAGGGCAAGAGCCTTCCCAAGCGCTCAGTCAAGAACATCACCATGGACGAGGTCGGCGAGATCTATGACCGCCAGTATTGGGACGCGGTCAAGGGTGATCTGCTGCCGGCCGGCGTAGACTATGTTGTGTTCGACGGCGGCGTGAACTCCGGCCCCGGCCGCTCGATCATGTGGCTGCAGCAGGCGCTCAGGCCCGTCTACACCGGCGCCATCGACGGCGTCATGGGTATAGGCACGATCGCCGCCCTGAAGGCGATCAACAACAACGATGCGCTGATCGACAGGATCTGCGATGCGCGCATGAATTTCCTGCGCCATCTCGGCACCTTCCCGACCTTCGGCAAAGGCTGGACGGCGCGTGTTGCCGAGGTTCGGGCGATCGGCAAGGCATGGGCGACCGGCGAAACGCCACGGGCGGCCAGCTTTGCCGACGGCGGACAGGCAAAGGCGCTGGTCGAGGATGCCAAGGCCGCGCCGTCGACCGCGCCGGCCGACGCGGCGATCGGCGCCGGCGGCGGCGGCCTCGGCGTCTCCGGCACCCTGCAGGGCCTTCAGGAGCAGCTTTCGCCGCTATCCTATGCCAGCGAGTGGATCACCAGGATTGTCGTGATCCTGGCACTGATCAGCGCGCTGCTGCTTTTCGGCGGCGCTGCCTATCGCTGGTACACCAGCCGCAAGGCAAAGCGGCTTGCAGAAGCGCTTGGCGCGACGCCGGCATGACCTGGCTCATCACCCTCGTCGCCGGCTTCGCCGGTGTCCCCCGCCCGCTGGCCGGCGTCATCGCATGGGCCGTCCTGGCCGTCGCCGTCTCCGGCGCCGCCCTCAGCGGCTACGAACTCATCAAGCATTGGGGCGCCGACGAGGTCCGCGCCAAGATTGAGAAGGAGAATACCGATGCGATTCACAAGGGCATTGACGCTCGCATGTCTCTTGACGAGTGCCTTGACGCTGGCGGCGTGTACGACTTCCGGCGTCAGCGGTGTGACGCCGCTACGACAGGCCCTCGGTAACAGCCTCGCCGGGGCGCAGGGCAAGACGGTCGCCGATCAAAACAAGATTGATCGCACCATGGCGCCGGGCTGCGCCGTGAAGCTCTATACGGCGGCCGAGTGCGACCGTCACACCAAGGCGAGCGCCGCGCGCCGCGCCGAATTGAAATAGCAGCGCATTCAGAAGGGCCACGGGCAGTGAACGAGGAAACCGAGATGCCGAACGCTTCAGAGAAGATAGCCGACAATGTCCTACTCCTTGCCGTGGCTCGGGTGTCGATGGCGCTGGCGCTGCCGACCATTGGGCTGATCGTCTTTTTCGGGTCACAATGGCTGGATGGGCGCATCGATGCCGTGACGAAAACGGCGGACCAGGCGAACGCCGTAGCGGTCAAGGCCAATGACGTAGCGGCAAAAGTCAATGATCGGCTGATCGCCGTCGAGACCAAGCAGGTGCAGGACATGGCCGCGAACGAGCGTTTCCAGAGCGGAACGCTGACCAGGCTCGATCGCGTGCAAGACAGCATCGTCGGCCTGTCGAATGCCGTTGCTGCCCTGACAGCGACGCTTCAGGCGGTCGCCGAAGAGCGAAACCGGTCACCCCCGCCGCGCTGACCATTTTCCCGACGCCAGCAATATGATCGCCCGCCGTGCCGAAAGGTGCGGCGTGCGTTTTTCGTTTCAGGCTACGCCTTGATGCTAGGCGCCGGCGGCTTCACCACTGACTGCAGCTGCAATCGCTCGACCGTGGCGACGATCGCAGCGGAGATCGCTCCCGCCTCGTCCATCAGCTCCGGGCCATAAAGCCCGTTGACCATCTCTTCACTGGGCAGCACGCCGGGCGGGCAGTGTTCCTCGATCGTACGCCTGATCAGGGTCAGCGCGCCCGGCATTCGTCCGCTTCGATCTTCATCAACGATTTCCACATTCAATTTCGCTAAAATGCAACCAAACCGTCCACCGCGCCTTGTCAGGCAGTTGGAGTATCGAGTGCATGGGTAACGCCGCAGACCGGCTGAGGTTCATCAAGCCGCAGGAACCCGTCCTGGTGCTGGAACCGCCCGTCAGCGACGACTGGATCCATGAAATCAAATATGACGGCTATCGCACCCAGATCATTCTCGATTGGGCGGGCGCGCGCGCCATCACTCGCACTGGCATCGACTGGTCGAAGCGCTACTGGCCTATCGTCACTGCGGCAGAGCAACTGAAAGCCAAATCCTTCATCCTGGATGGCGAGGTGATTGCGCCCGAGCCGGACGGACGGCCGAACTTCCACGCCATGCATTCGCGCATGGCATGGAACGCCGAGCTGCTGGCCTTCGTGGCGTTCGATATCCTGTGTCTGAACGGCGAGGATCTGCGCCCGCGGCCGGCGATCGAGCGCAAGGCAATCCTGTGGGACCTGATCGAGCCGGCGCAAGGGATTATCCAGTACAGCCAGCACGTCGAGGGCGGCGGAGCCGAGTTTTTCGACGCCGCCGAACGAATGGGCCTCGAGGGGATTGTGTCCAAGCGCCGGGAAAGCCCCTACCGCAGCGGCGCCAAGGATGATTCCTGGCTGAAGATCAAATGCTGGGACATCGCCGAGCTTGACCTGATCGGCGTCAAACGGAAAACCGGTGAATGGACCGAGGGGCTGTTCGCGCGAGACGGCAAATATGTCGGGAAGGCCGTGATCGCCACAACTGATGCGATAAAGGACCGACTGTGGAAACGCGTGCAGAAGGCCAAGGCAGCGCCGCCGAACGGCGTTCCCACGGCGCAGATCACGCCTGACGTCGAATGGGTCAAGCCCGGCATCAAGGCGAGCGTCAGGACGTTGCGCGGCGAGCCAAAGCTGCGTCATGCATCCGTGCAGGGTTTCCTCGACGAAGGCTGATAGGTCTTGACCGCGCCTGGGAATTTGTTCTTATTCCGTTCTCATGGAGATAGAGACGATCGGCGACGCCTGGACGCACGGTGTGAGGCTCACCGCACGGTGCGTTTGGGGCAATCGTGAAGGATTGAAAACGATCCGGGTTTGCAATGCACGTTTCGAACTGGATGTTTACACCTTGCTTTGGACCCGTGGCCGGGCCTTCCCGATCGCCATGCTGTCCAGCCGACTGCGCTGCCCCGTCTGCGGCTCGAGGCGCGTGGCTGTCGGCATCACCATGCCAAGCAATGCCGGCGCTGCCGCCGCGAGGGCAACTCGATGAGCGACTGGACGTTTCAATCGCTGATCGATGCAAACATGCAGGTCACGGCCTATTGCCGCAACTGCATCCACTACAAGGTAATCGACCTCGTAGGCCTGCGGGACAAGTACGGGGGCGATGTCAATGCGATGAACGGGCGTCTCGCGCCGCGCCTGGTCTGCACCAAGTGCGGGACGAACAAGCCGGAGCTTCGCTACACGCCGGACAGCTCCAAGGTTCCCGGCATGGGCAACGCCGCAGCCAATGCCTATGCGAAAGCCAAAGGGGAACGGTAGGCAGTCGGTTTCAACTTTGACCGCTTTTGCGCCAATTCGACATCGGAGAGAGTCGAAACCTCGCGTTGGAGGCCTTGTGGTTTTCACTGGCCTGTCACACCGGATATCTAACCCGGGCGGTTTTACATTTCGACCGTAACCCATTGAAATCAAGCAGGCACGTTTTGCCCGGTTTTACATGGGAGTCGTTGGAATCCGGTCGAAAGAAGCTTGAACGCCCGGGAAAGCCGTTTTCGAGTAGCGGTCGTTGTTTATCCTAGATTTCCCCGGACCATCACTCCGCCGCCCAAGCTGATCACC
Organism: Mesorhizobium sp. M0715; assembly: GCF_040320355.1. NCBI lineage: Bacteria > Pseudomonadati > Pseudomonadota > Alphaproteobacteria > Hyphomicrobiales > Phyllobacteriaceae > Mesorhizobium > Mesorhizobium sp. M0715. The sequence goes on from NZ_JAMYPL010000024.1 coordinate 86,505, forward strand.
GTGACTCCAGCTTTCTCGGCAGCGGTGGAAAGTGTTTTCTTGACTGAATCATTTGCCCAGCCATCGTTACGCTCACTGATGGTTAAGAAACAAGCACGCGCGAGATCCGCCAAGCTATAGACGGCAATCCGCGTTTCCCGACGTGACTCAAACAGGTACCGCCACTCTTCGAAAGCTCTGGCGTAAGATCTAAGGTCATCAGCCAGCAATTGAGCATTTCGCCCATTAATAATTTCAAAATTCTTTTCTATATCCTCCCGATCAGTAACTCTCAGTTTTGCAAAAAGCTCATCCAATTTATGGCCGCGCTGCGCAGCATTCGACGCGATGAGCAGGCTTTTTAGATAAAGCTCTATTGCGAAAGCGTAGTTGACGATCATTGGCTGCACTGGGGACTGTATTTCACCCGCAACGACTCTCGATTCTCCACAACGAATCGCAGCGATGTGAAAGCCATTAGCGGCATGAAATGCAGCAATATCCGCTAAGTGCACCACACCTTTGATTTTCTTGGCTGCGGCTTCCGCTTCCGCCTCGAGTTTCGCAATAACTTTTGGGTCGATCATTTGCTTTCCGGCTCCTTCGAGAGTGCGACCCCTTGGCCTTGCGACCTCAGATCCGCGATCTGAGTCGCCTTGTCTAAAGCAATCGTCTCGATTTTTCTGAGACGTTCTCGGCGCTTTTCGCGGGCAACGTACCATTCTGCGAACAGCATCTCGATGAGTTCAATGAGCGCCTGGGCCTCACCAGGGTCTACTTCGACAATGTTGTTGATGTCTTTTTCCATATGCGCGCCGATGTTGCCGACGCCGCGCACATGATCGATCGCATCAACTGTCTCGGTCTCAACGCCCTTTGGCCCCGCATCCTCGTCCACAAGCTTGCGCAACTCCTTGATCTCATCAATCAAGCGCGCCTTCGAAATTTTGCAAAAGTCGCGAATCATGCCCTGCAGACAGCGGCGGGAGAGCGTGGCTGACGCTTTCGGGCTTAAGTCACGTATTAAGCAGGCCTCATAGTAATCGTTTCTCAAAGGCTCCGGAATGAAACCCGGCTGTTGAGTTGCAAAGGATGCGGGACGAAGCCGCCAACTTTCGATCGGGGTGCCAGTTGGAACGTGTTGCCCGCGTGAATCCGAAAACACTGACTTGTTTAGCTCACAAGAAATTGATGCTTTGTTACATTCACGGTTCAGGCAGCGAATTGCAGAAAGGGTCATCCCGATGGGCCCAAGTTCTGTCTCGCCAATCGAGAAGAAGTTGTATCGGATGTGGTAATTATTTTCGGTGGCAATTTGGGATTTGCCGCAGAAGCGACATTCCCATGCGCCAAGTCCAAATTTGCTCATTTACTATCCCGCGAAAGACCGTTTCTGAGCTATCATGGCACGCTAATGGCTCTCTCAGCGAGGAGAATAATCCTCCCCCAAAAGCTGCGCCTGAAAGGCCGGCGCGCTAACGTATCAGTCCGTTGGCGCGTTGGAACACCCAACGAACATCCGTGGGATTATCCGTGGGACTTCTTGTCCGGTTGGGAAGGTATTGAACAAGAATGATCGGCTTCTGTTCTCCTGCGCCGTTTTAACGCTTGCACCCCAACCCTTGAATATATATGGCTTTCCGCGGTCCGGAGTGTAGCGCAGCCCGGTAGCGCACTTGACTGGGGGTCAAGGGGTCGTCGGTTCGAATCCGGCCACTCCGACCAATTCAAAGCAGGACTTGCCCCCGAAGTCCGCCCCTCCAGATGCCCCGGTCAGCCCGGCCAAATCTCGGATCTGGGCAACCATGTCCTCTCCCATTTGAACTCCGGCTTGGGCGCCAACTCTACCCTTGGCACACATCAACCCATTCAGCCCCAATGAGCTCAACCATGCGCTGCGGCGCAATCCGCACGGCCGCATTGGTGGCGCCGGCAGCGGGCACGACTTCGTCGAATTCGCGCAGCGACACGTCACAATAGACCGGCAGCGGCGCCGGCAGGCCGAACGGGCAGACGCCGCCGACCGGATGGCTGGTTGCTTCGACAACCTCGGTGGCGTCGAGCATACGCGGCTTGCCGCCGAACTGGTCCTTGAACTTGCGGTTGTCCAGCCTGGCGATGCCGCTGGTCACCACCAGCATGGTGCGGTCGCCGACGCGCAGGCAGATCGTCTTGGCGATCTGGGCCGGCAGCACGCCATGCGCCTCGGCCGCCAGGGCCACCGTCGCCGAGCTCGCCTGCGTGACGATGACATGGATGTCCGGCGCATGGGCGGCGAAGAAGGCACGAACGGATTCCAGGCTCATATCGAAAAACCGACGGTTCAAAAACGTTATGGACGGCGGATTACGGTCCAGCAGCCAGACGCATAGGCACGTGCGATAGACAGATCGGCAAGTGCCAGGCTGAAGCAAAGCGCTGCGGCAGGTACAAAGAAACCCGCCAAGGGGCCTTGGCGGGTTCTCTGGAATGCATGGTGCGGATCTACGCCAGCGATCGACCTTGCGCCGCCGGCGTCGGCGCAGCCGGGGTGATCAGAGCCTCCTGGGGAAGGTGAAGCGCGGACACAATACGACGCAGCTTCGACGGGTCGGTCACTCTCCCGCTTTCGATATCCTCAATCTCGTCCACCGCCAGGCCGCATGTCAGGGAGAGCTCTTCCACGCTGTAACCGCGGGTCTCCCGCATCGCTCTGAGGGTGTTGTAATCTGGCCCGCTCCCGTTGGTTGCCGGTTCGGAGTGGGGTTCGCTTTTCGCATTATGGGGCATTGGCAACTCCATGACTGAAAGAGTTTGATCAAATGAGGAGTGTTGCCTGAGACGGTCGGGAAGATGCCCTCTCGCCGGCGATTTGCCAAGAGCCAAAAGGGCCGTCACGGGATCGTGAACCAGGCGCCTGGCGCGGCCCTCTCGCGTACACGTCGCGATCAAGTTGTTTTGAAGGTCCGATCGGCCTTTTGCCGGCAGTTTCGCCGCGCACGTTCGTTATCTCCGGGTCGCTGGCGTGAAACCATCCGGTTCCAGCCAGCTCGTTCCCGGAAGGATTTTTGCAATGAACTTGAAGACATTCATGGTCGTGCTCGGCACGATTTCCAGCCTTTCCGTCGCCGGCGCGGGCGCCGCCCAAGCCGCAGACGCGCTGCGTGTGCGCGGCACGGTGGTCAGTTTTGAGCCCACGCTGCTCACCGTGAAAACCCGCCAGGGCGATACCGACGCGATCAAGCTCAAGGCTGGCTGGAAGATCTCGGGCGTCGCCAACGCCTCGGCAAAGGACATCAAGCAGGGGGATTTCCTCGGCATTGCCTCCGTTTCGAAAGCGGATGGCGGCAGCGGCGCCCTGGAGGTGGTGGTCTTTCCGGCCGCGCTGAAAGGCACTGGCGAGGGCGACCGTCCCTGGGACCTGCAGCCAAACAGCCGGATGACCAACGGCACCGTCGCCGACGTTACCGATATAAGCGGGCGATCCGTCACCCTGACCTATGACAATGGCCAGACCAAGAAGATTTCGATCCCCGACACCACGCCCGTCGTGACCTTCGCGCCGGCGACGCCTACCGACCTCAAGCCGGGTGCGACGGTCTTTGTCACCGCTGAGCGGGGCAGTGACGGCGCGCTGAGCGCCAGCCGCGTCGTGGTCGGAAACAACGGCGTCGTGCCGCCGATGTAGTGGGACGGGCGGCCAATGGCCGCCTCTCGATCTTGCCGTGCATGGTGGCAGGAGGCTGAATTGGGCAGAAACAGTACAGAAACAAAATTCTACAATCGGGAAATACTGACGAAAAAATTCAGGCGCGTAATTCCATTCGCGGCGGCCGGGCTATCGCCCCGATCCATACGCCCGCGAAACAAAAGGAAACGATCCATGAAGAAGTCCCTCCTCTCGGCCCTCGGGCTTGCAGTTGCATTGGCTTTCACGGTGCCCGTCATCGGTGCGACGAGTGCGGATGCCGCCCCGATGGCAAAGCATCATCGTCACCACCATCATCATCGCCACCATGTCCGCCACCACCATCATCACCGCCACCACCACCATGTGATCGGAAACAAGGCCTAAGCTCCGCAGACCGCCACCGAGAAGACCGGCCTTGGGTTCCTGTCCAAGGCCGGCTACTCCGCCCCGCGAGGCTCGATCGCGGATCGACAATTCACGCAAATCCAATGCGCGACGCCGGTGAGATCGTCATCCCGGCGCTGGCTATGGCACCACCACCAATCCGGCGTTCACCGGCGAATCGAGCGGCTCTGGCGGCTTGACCAATCCGCATTCCTGCGCCGGCGACACAGAGGTGTTGGGCGCCTCTATGCCGACACGCTCCTCGCCAGATGCCGGAGCGACAACAGACATGGCCGCTCGCAAGGAAAATGACGGATCACCTTAGGGCGAGCCGTCACTTCTTCTTGCTCGTATCTGTGGGATTTGGGTTTTAGAATTCAGCGCCGGCTGAACAGCAGACTGGCGACAAGACCGAGCACCACAAGGCCGACCGCCGCGGCAGCCGCCGGATGGTCGCGGGCCGACCTCTCGATCACCCTGCCCTGTTTGCGGATTGCCGGCATGGCGTCGCGCAGGCGCCCGGCAAGATCGGAATAGGTGTCGAGCTCGGCATCGCGACCGTCCTCGTAGTAGGCGCCGCCTCGCTTCGCCACAGCCCTCTTCAAGCTGGCCAGTTCCTTGCTGAGAACCGCGACCTGCCTGTCGAGATCAATGTCCGAGAGGGTCGAAAATGATGCCATGGTATGTTTCCTTCACTTGCAGAAGGAAGCGTAACGCCTCACCCGAAGACGGGTTCCGGTTTTCGAACTATCGATGTCGCGTCGGGCTGCGGTCAGCGCACCTGGTCAAGCAGGCGCTTGCATTCCAGGAGGTCGAACAGCGCCTCCTGCAGCAAGGCCCTGTTATCGCGCGAGAGTTTCGATGCATCCGGCTGCACCGGACCGTCCTCGTCGCTCTTGCCCAGGCCGAAAAAGCGGCGGCTGGGCTTCACCCGCGGCTGGCCGACCAGTTCGTCGTCCATGCCACGCGGCTGGGCCGCCGGCGTCAGCGGCACTTGGTCAGCCTGCCTTCGCTGTGAGATCGCCTCGACGGCGGCCATGTCGCCATTGCCGATGGCAACCAGGAAATGGTTGCCGTTCTCGCGCAACAGCTTCTGCACGCCCTTGATGGTGTAGCCCTGGTCGTAGAGCATGTGGCGAATGCCCTTGATCAGTTCGACATCCTGCGGCCGGTAGTAACGACGGCCGCCGCCGCGCTTCATCGGCTTGATCTGGTTGAAACGCGTTTCCCAGAAACGCAGCACATGCTGCGGCAGATCGAGATCTTCGGCGACCTCGCTGATGGTACGAAAGGCGTCGGGGCTCTTGTCCATGGGCGAATCCTCACGCTGGACGATGATCCGGCCTACCTGCCGAATCGGGGCTTATTTCAGCGGTTTATGAAGCAATATTCAAGCCCGGCGTCATGGCGGCGGCAGTTTTCAACCGCGCAATGGACTACTTGCCGCTTTTGGCCTTGCCGCTCTGATGGGAGCGCAAGATACGGCTCTTCAGCACATTCGACGACTTGAAGGTCATCACCCGACGCGGCAGGATCGGCACTTCCTCGCCGGTCTTGGGATTGCGGCCGATGCGTTCGTTCTTGGAGCGGACGTGGAATGTCGCGAAGGACGACAGCTTCACCGTTTCGCCGCGCACGATGGCTTCGCAGATTTCATCCAGCACCGCTTCGACGAGCTCGGCCGATTCAGTGCGCGACAGGCCGACCTTCCGGTAAACTGCCTCGGCAAGGTCGGCGCGCGTAAGTGTCTTTCCCCCCATGCGACCGTCCCATCAGCTCAAAACATAAAATTCGGCACAACAACGGCAGAGCCTAAGTAATTGATCCGTCAAGGTCAAGGACCGAAACTGGACCGTTCGGCACTTACCAGCGAACCAGGACAGCGCCCCAGGTGAAGCCGCCACCCATCGCTTCCAGGAGGACGAGATCGCCCTTCTTGATGCGGCCGTCGGCGACGGCCACCGACAGCGCCAACGGCACGGAAGCAGCCGAGGTGTTACCGTGCAAATCGACCGTAACCACCACCTTTTGCTCAGCTATCCCGAGCTTCTTGGCGGAAGCGTCAATAATTCGTTTATTGGCCTGGTGGGGCACGAACCAGTCGAGATCATCGGCCGAGATACCGGCTTGCGCGAACGTCGCCTCGATGACGTCGGTGATCATGCCGACCGCATGCTTGAAGACTTCGCGACCCTCCATCCGGAGATGGCCAACCGTACCCGTGGTCGACGGCCCGCCGTCGACGAAAAGCTTGTCCTTGTGCGTGCCATCGGAGCGCAGGCTGGCCGCCAGAACGCCATGGTCGGCGATCGTGCCCGCCCCCTCGCCTGCTTCCAGAATCATGGCGCCGGCGCCGTCGCCGAACAGCACACAGGTCGAGCGGTCGCTCCAGTCGAGGATGCGCGAGAATGTTTCCGAACCGATCACCAGGACACGCTTGGCCAGGCCGCCGCGGATGTAGAGATCGGCGGTGGTCACGGCATAGACGAAGCCCGAACAGACCGCCTGCAGGTCGAAGGCAAAGCCGTGATGCATGCCGAGCCGGTTCTGGATCTCGACGGCGGTGGCCGGGAATGTGTTGTTTGGCGTCGAGGTCGCCAGCACGATCAGATCGATGTCGGCGGGCGTGAGGCCCGCATTGGCAAGTGCGGCACGTGCCGCTGCTTCCCCGAGCGAAGCCGTGGTCTCGTCGTCACCAGCGATATGGCGCTGGCGAATACCGGTACGCTGGGCGATCCACTCGTCAGAGGTCTCGACCATGCCTTCGAAATCGGCATTCTTCATGATTCGGCGGGGCAGCGCGGCGCCCGTGCCGCGCACGACTGATCTGATCAAAGTTCTTTCCTATTCCTTTGCGTCGGTGACGACGTCGGATTTCCTAGCTGACAGGGCACGCGGGTTGCGCGCATGAAACAGGTCTAGATCGGCCTCGATGCGGTCGAGTAGGTTGTTGCGGACCATGTCATAGCCGAGTTCGATCGCGGCGGCGAACCCGTCAGAATCAGCACCGCCATGGCTTTTGACGACGATGCCGCTCAGCCCCAGGAAAACGCCGCCATTGGAGCGGCCGACATCCATTTTTTCGCGCAGGCGATCGAAGGCGCCCTTGGCGAAGATATAGCCGATCCTGGCCATCAGAGTCCGGCTCATCGCGGCGCGCAGATAGCCACCGATCTGGCGCACCGTGCCTTCCGCCGTCTTCAGCGCGATGTTGCCGGCAAAGCCTTCGGTGACGACGACGTCGACCACGCCCTTGCCGATATCGTCACCCTCGACGAAACCGTGATAGTTCATCGAGGCCATGTTGGCTTCGCGCAGCATGCGCCCGGCCTCCTTGACCTCTTCCTGGCCCTTGATCTCCTCGACGCCGACATTGAGCAGGCCGACGCTGGGCCGGGCTATGCCGAAGACCGAGCGCGCCATGCCGGTGCCGAGAATGGCAAAATCAATGAGCTGTTGCGCATCGGCCCCAATGGTCGCGCCGACGTCCAGCACCACGCTTTCGCCGCGCAATGTCGGCCAAAGGGCTGCGATCGCCGGGCGATCGATGGTGGCCATGGTGCGCAGGCAAAATTTCGACATCGCCATCAGCGCGCCGGTGTTGCCGGCGGAAATGCAGGCGTCGGCCGTGCCGGCCTTGACCGCTTCGACGGCCTTCCACATTGATGACTTCCAGCGGCCGTGGCGCAGCGCCTGGCTCGGCTTGTCGTCCATCCTGACCGCAATTTCGCAATGGAAGAATTCACTGATCTCGGCGAGCTTGGGAAATTTGGCAAGCTCCGGGCGCACGACCTCCTCACGCCCGAAGATGACGAAGCGGATGTCGGGACGACGGGTCGCGACCGTCATGAGCGCTGGAATGACCACGGCTGGTCCGTGATCGCCGCCCATGGCATCGATGGAAATCCTGATCACGCGGTATTTATCTCACGGTTAGGCGGCAGGTCGCTTTAGCGACCGCGAAGGTTCGGCGAAAATAACGGTTTTGGGCTGCCGCACAACCGACTTTTCCGTCGCGGGCGAGCTTTTCAGGATTTTCCCAGCAAGGATCGCAGTTTTTGCTGAAATTCATTCTCCGCCGGTTCGTTCTCGCTGCCGGTGTTGAGCGATGCGCCCTGCTTGCGCGGATAGGGGTCGATGGCGAGCCCGAAATACTGTTCGGCGATTGCCCCGACATCGATCGTGTCACCGGAAAATGTCTCTGGACTGTCAGGGCCTTCCGCGTCGAGCAGGATCTCGCCGCCACCATCGAAACCCTGCCGTCCAAGCTTGGAATCCTCGGGCAGCAGCAGCGCTTCGACCGGTTCGTCGATATGCGCCTCGACAGGCTCGAGCGTGACGATGCAGGCCTGGGTGATGTCGGCTTCGACGCGACCGCTTATCTTCACGCCATTGCGCTTCCACGACGCGACCAGAAGCTCGGCGCGATAGGATTCGACCGAAATCAGCCCGTGCTCCTCGGCCAGTGCCGCACGCTGCGCGGCATCGGCCTCGATAACCAGCGGCAGGCCCTTCTGCGGCAGGCGCGTAACGTTTGCCCGGAAGGAGACCGGGCTTTGCGGGTCAACATGCTTCATTGTTCAACCTCCTTGGCGGCGGGAAAGGTCAGCGTGCCGGAGACAATCGATTCGGATGTCTGCGCGGCCAGATGACTGCGCGCGTCGGTAACATAGTTGGCCAGCAGCGATGCTTCCAGCCAGGCGCCCGCGTCGGGCCGGACATTGCGGGCAAGAGCCGCGGTCAGCCCTTCATGGTCGTTTCTTTCCAGGGCATCGTCATAGGCAGCGGTTCGGCCATAAAACATCTTTGCCAGCTTTTTCATGCGTTTGGGCACGCCCACGTCGCCAATGCCCAATTCCCGCAACGAATGGTCGACGTCGAGGAAGAACTCGTCGATCAGCACCTGGGCGACCTCTTGCGCCGCACCGCCCTCCCCGCGCAACCTGTGCTGGAACAGGAACATGTGCAGCGACAGCATCTCGAAACGGCCAAGCGGCGTGTCTGGCACATTCCAGTGGGAATAAAACACGGTCTGCCGCGCCGCCGCCACGATTTGTGCGTAAAGCGCCTCGGTGATAGCGCGGTTGGCGTAGCGTTCGCGGCCAAAAAAGCGCTGGAACATTGGGGATGGTCTCCTGGGGACCGTTTGTTGAAGTGGGCTTGTTGCATCGGCAAGCAAGCTGGTTTACCGGTTTCGCGGCCCAGCGCAAGTTGCGGCCAGCTAATGGAGTTGTTGTTGCGCGCGCTGAATTTCAAGTCGACCTTCTCGTCCAGGCCCGCCGGCGCGATCTCGCTGCTGATGATCGTTTCGGCACTGTCCGCCTGCCACACCTCCAAGATGATCGGCGACCTCAGCCCAAGTGAGACGCTGACGCAAGGTTACGTCATAGACCAGCAGGCAATCGACCTGGTGCCGGTCGGTTCGAGCCGCGAGCAGGTGCTTCTGGCGCTCGGCACACCGTCGACGACCGCGACCTTCGACAACGAGGCCTTCTATTACATTTCGCAGACGCGCAAGCGCTACGTCGCCTTCGACAAGCCACGGCTGATTGACCAGCATGTGCTGGCGGTCTATTTCGGCGCCGATGGCCGCGTCACCCAGATCGCCAATTACGGGATGAAGGACGGCAAGATGTTCGACTTCATCTCGCGCACCACACCGACCGGCGGCAAGGACCAGAACTTCCTCAGCCAGATCATCAACGGTGCCAGCAAGCTGGCACCCAGCATTCCGGGCGGCGGCGTCTAATTCCTTTCGGCTTCCATTTCGGAAGCCTCATCATCTCAGGCGACCAAAAACCCGCGGGAGCGATCCTGCGGGTTTTTGTTATGGGGATCGTTCACCGGTGTGGCCGTGGCCAAGGAAACGCGAGCCGAGCTTGGATGAGATGCTTGCACACCACGCACTGGAGGACCTAGGCGAAGCGAAGCGCTGAAGGGTCGACGTTGTCATCGCTTCAACAAAAAACCCGCGGGATCGCTCCCGCGGGTTCTGTTTTCGAGTGGATGCTTTTGATCAGCCGTGCGCGAGCACGGCCAGCAGCAAGAGCGCCACGATGTTGGTGATCTTGATCGCCGGGTTGACGGCCGGACCGGCGGTGTCCTTGTAGGGGTCGCCGACCGTGTCGCCGGTCACCGAAGCCTTGTGCGCTTCGGAACCCTTGAGATGCTTGACGCCGTCCTTGTCGACAAAGCCGTCTTCGAAGGACTTCTTGGCGTTGTCCCAGGCACCGCCGCCAGAGGTCATCGAGATGGCGACGAACAAGCCATTGACGATGACGCCGAGCAGCGAGGCACCAAGGGCGGCAAAAGCGGACGCCTTCGAACCCGAGATCAGCAGCACGCCGAAATAGACCACGAGCGGCGCCAGCACCGGCAGCAGCGACGGGATGATCATTTCCCTGATTGCCGCCTTGGTCAGAAGGTCGACCGCGCGTGCGTAGTTCGGCTTCGAGGTGCCGGCCATGATGCCCGGATCCTCGCGGAACTGCTTGCGTACTTCCTCGACGATGGCGCCCGCCGCGCGGCCGACGGCCGTCATGGCGATGCCGCCGAACAGATACGGGATCAGCCCGCCGAAGATCAGGCCAGCGACGACGTATGGGTTGGAGAGATCGAAGGAGATCTCGCCCATGCCCTGGAAGTAGGGATATTTGTCGCCATTGGCGGCAAAGAACTTCAGGTCGTTCGAGTAGGCGGCAAACAGCACCAGTGCGCCGAGACCGGCCGAACCGATGGCGTAACCCTTGGTCACCGCCTTGGTGGTGTTGCCGACCGCGTCGAGCGCGTCGGTGGACTGGCGCACTTCCTTGGGCAGGCCGGCCATTTCGGCAATGCCGCCGGCATTGTCGGTGACCGGGCCGAAGGCATCGAGCGCAACGATCATACCGGCAAGACCGAGCATCGTCGTGACGGCGATCGCCGTACCGAAGAGGCCGGCAAGCTGATAGGTCGAGATGATGCCGCCGACAATGACGATCGCCGGCAGCGCCGTCGATTCCAGCGAGACCGCAAGGCCCTGGATGACGTTGGTGCCGTGACCGGTGACCGACGCCTGGGCGATAGAGTTGACCGGGCGCTTGTTGGTGCCGGTGTAGTATTCGGTAATGACCACGATGAGACCGGTCACCACGAGGCCGACCAGGCCGCATATGAACAGGTTCTTGCCGGTGATGACCATGCCGGCGACGGTGCCGATCTCGCCCCAGCCGAGGGTGACATGGGTGGCGACGCCGAGGCCGACGATGGACAGCAGGCCGGTGACGATCAGGCCCTTGTAGAGTGCGCCCATGATCGAGCCGTTGGAACCGAGCTTGACGAAGAAGGTGCCGACGATCGAGGTCAGGATGCAGGCGCCGCAGATAGCGAGCGGATAAAGCATGGCTGCACCCAGAACGGCGGTACCGCCAAAGAAGATGGCAGCCAGAACCATGGTGGCGACAACGGTCACCGCATAGGTTTCGAACAGGTCAGCGGCCATGCCGGCGCAGTCGCCGACATTGTCGCCGACATTGTCGGCGATGGTGGCCGGGTTGCGCGGATCGTCTTCGGGAATACCGGCTTCGACCTTGCCGACGAGATCGCCGCCGACGTCGGCGCCCTTGGTGAAGATGCCGCCGCCGAGACGGGCGAAGATCGAGATCAGCGATGCGCCGAAGCCGAGCGAGACCAGCGAGTCGATGACGATGCGATCATTGGGCTGGAGGCCCATGAAGTGGGTCAGGATGAGGTAGTAGATCGAAACGCCGAGCAAGGCCAGGCCAGCAACCAGCATGCCGGTGATGGCGCCCGATTTGAACGCGATGTCGAGGCCGGCAGCGAGGCTGTTCGATGCGGCCTGCGCCGTACGAACATTCGCGCGAACGGAGACATGCATGCCGATGAAGCCGGCGGCGCCTGAAAGCACTGCACCGATCAGGAAGCCGATTGCGGCGGTGATGGACAGCAGCCACCAGGCGAGCACGAGGACGACGACGCCAACGATGGCGATGGTGGTGTACTGACGCGCCAGATAGGCCTGTGCGCCCTCGCGGATAGCCGCGGAGATTTCCTGCATGCGTGCATTGCCCTGATCGGCCGCAAGGACCGAACGTGTCGCCCAGATGGCGTAAAGGATTGAAAGCAGGCCGCAGGCGATGACGGCGGAAATAATTGTCATTGCCGGATTTTCCTCGATTGATGGCCCAAAAGAACCCCTCCCTGGGCCGTTGAGACAAAGACCGGATTCCGTGCACGGAATCCGCCTCTTCGCAGCGGTGTATGCGAAACAGGGCTGCGAACGTCAAGATATTGTTCGGTTTTTGCCCGGCTTTCGCCTAAATGGTTGGGGCCAAGCGGCGGCTGCCGTTAGCACTCTCCTATTAGATCGATTGAAATTGGCCTTGACGCAAGACGCGGCTACTCGGTCTCCCGGCCCATGCGGCGCGCCGTGTAGCGCTCGATCGCCGATAGACCGTCATAGATCAGCACGGCAAGGGCTGCCACGATCAGGCCGCCCTGCAGGACGAAGGCGAGATTGTTGGACAACAGCCCGGCGATGATCACTTCGCCCAGCGTTTTGGCTGCCACGGTCGAACCGATGGTCGCGGTGGCAAGACTGATCACCACCGACAGCCTGATGCCGCCGAGAATGATCGGGGCGCTGAGCGGCAGCTCAACCTTGGTGAGCCTTTGCCAACCGGTCATGCCGGCGCCGCGCGCCGCCTCGACGACATTGGCCGGCAGCGTCGTCAGGCCGGTCAGCGCATTTTCGAAGATCGGCAGCAGGCCGTAGAGAAACAGGGCGATCAGCGTCGGCTTCTCGCCGAAGCCGACGGCCGGCACCGCAAGCGCCAGCACCGCCACCGGCGGAAATGTCTGGCCGATGTTGACCAGGCTGCGCGATAGCGGCAGGAATTCGGCGCCGGCCGGCCTGGTGACCAGGATGGCAAGCGCCATCGCGACGACGGTTGCTGCCACGGTGGCGATCAGAACCGTGCGCAAATGCAGCAATGTCAGGGTCAGCAGGCTGCCCTGGTTGTAGATCACCGGCGCATTGTTTTCGGTCAGCGGCTTCAGTAGCGGCTCGAACCAGCCGGGATTGGTGACGAAGGCAACGAGCAGCACCACCAGGGCTAGCCTGAGCAGCGATGGAAGCCGGGCCTTCATGCCGGCCTCGCCGCGCGCTTCACCAGCCCGTCGACGGTGACGCGGCCAAGCGGCTTGCCGTCGGTGCCTGAGACCGGCAGCGCCGGCCGGCCCGACCACAGCAATTCGGCCAGCGCGTCGCGCTGGCTGGCATCGCCGGGGATCGCCTCGCCTTCGGCGGAGCCCTTCTCCACGGCATCGCGGACCCGGCCGAGCGACAGCAACCGGAACGGCCTCTCGCTGGCGCCAACCAGGGTCTCGACGAAGGCGCTTGCCGGCTTTGCCAGGATCTCGGCTGGCTTGGCGTATTGCACCAGCTTGCCGGCATCCATGACCGCGATCTTGTCGCCCATATGCACGGCCTCTTCCATGTCGTGGGTGACGAGGATGATGGTGGTGCCGAAGCGCTTCTGGATCGCCAGCAGATCCTCCTGCGCCTTGGTGCGGATGATCGGGTCAAGGGCGCCGAACGGTTCGTCCATCAACAGCACGTTGGGCTCGGCGGCGAGTGCGCGGGCAACGCCGACGCGCTGCTGCTGGCCGCCGGACAGTTCGTGCGGATAGCGCGGCCCGAAGGCTTCGGGATCGAGCTGATAGAGCGTCATCAGCTCGTCGACCCGGGCCTTGATACGGTCCTTGTCCCAGCCAAGCAGCACCGGCACGGTGGCAATGTTCTGTGCCACCGTGCGATGTGGAAACAGGCCGTGGCCCTGGATGGCGTAGCCGATGCTGCGGCGCAGCTCGTAACCGGGCAGCGAACGATTGTCGGCGCCGTCGAGCTTGATGATGCCCGAGGTCGGCTCGACCAGCCGGTTGATCATGCGCAGCAGCGTCGTCTTGCCGGAACCGGACGTGCCGACAATGACGGCGATGGTGCGCGGCTCGATGACCATCGACACGTCATCGACCACGGTCGTCGCGTCATAGCGCTTAGTGATGCCTTCGATCTCGATCATGCCGTTTCAACCCTGCGCTTGGTGGCGGTCATTTCGATCACCGCATCGAGGATGATGGCGGCGGCAAAGGCGAGCGCGACCGTCGGCACGGCGCCGAGCAGCACAAGGTCCATTGCCGTCTGACCCACACCCTGGAAGACGAACACGCCGAAACCGCCGCCGCCGATCAGCGCGGCAATGGTGGCGAGGCCGATGTTCTGCACCAAAACGATACGGATGCCGGTGAGGATGACAGGAAAAGCCAGCGGAAACTCGATGCCGAACAGGCGCTGCCTGTCGGTCATGCCCATGCCGCGCGCCGCGTCGTTGGCCGCGCGCGGCACGCCGGCGAGACCGACCACCGTGTTGGCCACCACCGGTAGCAGCGAGTAAAGGAACAACGCGACGAAGGCGGGAGCGGTGCCGATGCCGCGAATACCGAGCGCGGCAGCCCCCGGCACATGCGCGGCAACCCAGCCGAGCGGCGCGATCAGCAGGCCGAACAGCGCGATCGAGGGAATGGTCTGGATGATGTTGAGCACGTTGAGAACCCCGGCCCGCAGATTTTCGACGCGATGGCACAGGATGCCGAGCGGCAGGCCGACGATCACCGCGGCGGCCAGCGAACCGAGCGCCAGCGTCACATGCTTGGAGCCCTCCGCCCAGAAACTGTCGGCGCGGTTGAAATATTCCTTCAGGATCGACAGATTGTCCCAGCTTCCCGAAATCAACAGCAGCCCGATCGCCAAAGCCGCGACCACAAGCACGCCAACCCGCGCCAATGGCGACAGGTTCAGCCTTGTCAGCACGTCGGCGAGCAAAAGCGTGAAGGCAAAGATCAGAATCCAGAAACCGGAGGCTGGCGAAACTCTGGCGAAGGTGTTGCCCGCCGGCGTGAGAAATGTTCCGGCGACACCGATCAGCAGCGCGAGCGCGGCAAGCGCCATCACGCTGGCGGCAAGGCGCAGCACAAGTGGTGTCTTGAACAGCGCGATGAGTGCTGCGGCGACAATGATGGCGAGCAGCAGCGTCCCGGTCGTTGCCGGCAGCGCCTCGAGAATCGAGCGCGCCTGGCCGGGGACGATGCGGTTGGCACGGAACGTGGCAAAGGGCGCGGCAAAAGCCGCGTAGGCTGATATCGCGGCGATGACCACGCCGAGCTTGTCGAAGCGGGGAGTCATGGTTGCCCCTCATGAGGGGCGATTTGCCACATCGCGCAGCTTTCTTTGGGGATTGGCGAAAACCGACGCGATATCCGATCTCCCCCCTTGCGGGGGAGATGGCCGGCAGGCCAGAGGGGGGTGTGAAGGATCGCCAACTTTCGGGTGTCGGCTTGTTCAGAAGCAACCCTGTCGAGGCACGCACCTTTGACGGGTTGGGAGGTCGGCGGGACAGCACCCCCCTCTGTCCTGCCGGACATCTCCCCCGCAAGGGGGGAGATCAGCAGCTTCCAGAGGGGGGTGCCTTGCACCGGTGTCACTGACTACTTCAAAAACCCGTTCTTCTTCAAAAAGTCCTCGGCGACGCCCTTGACCGGCTCGCCGCCGACCTGCACGCGACCGTTCAGTTCCTGCAGCGTGACGAGGTCGAGCTTGGCGAAGACCGGCTTCAGCAGCGTCTCGATCTCGGGATGTTCCTTCAGCACCGCTTCGCGGATGATCGGCGCCGGCTGGTAGACCGGCTGCACGCCCTTGTCGTCGTCGAGCACGACGAGGCCGGACGGTGCGATGCCGCCATCGGTGCCGTAGACCATGGCTGCATTGGCGCCGTTGGTCTGGTTGGCGGCCGCGGCGATGGTTGCTGCCGTGTCGCCGCCCGAAAGGGTGATCAGTTGGTCCGGCTTCAGCGTGAAGCCATAGGTGGTCTGGAAAGCCGGAAGTGCAGCCGCCGAATTGACGAACTCGGCGGAAGCCGCCAGCACCACCTGACCGCCGCCCGCGATATATTTGCCGAAGTCGGTGAGCGTGGCAAGTTTGTTGGTCTCGGCGACTTCCTTGCGCAGCGCGATCGCCCAGGTGTTGTTGGCGGGCGACGGCGACAGCCAGACGATCTTGTTGGCGTCGTAGTCGAGCTTCTTGGCCGTTTCATAGGCCTTGGCGGCGTCTTTCCAGACCGGGTCGTCGGCCTTTTCGAAGAAGAAAGCGGCGTTGCCGGTGTATTCGGGATAGATGTCGATCTCGCCGGCGGTGATCGCCTTGCGCACCACCGGCGTGCCACCGAGCTGGATACGGTCGGATGTCTTGATGTTGTTGGCGTTGAGCACGAGCTGGATGATGTTGCCGAGCACGCCGCCCTCGGTGTCTATCTTGGAAGAGACAACCACTTGGGCATTGGCGGAAGCCACCGTGACGCCGAGCGCCAATGCGGCGCTGGCCAGAAACTTGACTGAAAACATTGTGAAACCCCTTGCTATGAACCGAAACGCGGTGACCGCATATGAGCATGGCTTCAACGGCCAGTCGGGGCACACGGTTTCATAACAATAGGTACAGACGCAATATTTTTGTTCCGGAGCGGTAAATTCGACCGACATCGTGCTGACAGCGCCGTGTCAGGTGAAACGGCGGATGGATCAGGCTTCGGCTTTGCGCAGGCTCGTCAGCTTGAGCGCGCCGAGCGCCACGAAGCACAGGACGGTGACCGGAAAGACTATCCAGTTCAGCATCTCCCAGCCCCAGGCGTTGTAGACCATGCCCGACATCAGCGAGGCGCAGGCGACGGAGCCGAACAGGACGAAGTCGTGGAAGCCTTGCACCTTGCCCTTTTCCGACGGCCGGTAGGTGGCGGCCACCATCGCGGTCGCGCCAATGAAGCCGAAGTTCCAGCCAAGGCCTAGCAGGATCAGCGACGTCCAGAACTGCCACAGCGCCAGGCCCGACAGAGCGACAATGGCGCAGCCGATGAGCAGGATCAGGCCGGTGGCCACGATGCGTTCGGCGCCGAAGCGATGGATCAGCGAGCCGGTGAAGAAGCTTGGCGCGAACATCGCCATGACGTGCCAGGAGATGCCGAGCGTCGCGTCGTTCTCCGACAGGCCGCAACCGACCATGGCCAGCGGTGCGCCCGTCATGACGAAGCTCATCAGCGCATAGCTGCCGACCGCGCAGAAAAGCGCGGCGACGAAACGCGGCTGCGTGACGATCTCAGCCAGTGGCCTGGCGTCGCTGTCGGCGATCTCCACCTTGCCGGATGCTTTCGCCGGCAGCCGCAGGAACGAAAGGATGATGGCGCCGACGGCGGCCAGCGGCAGGATGGAGATGAACGAACCGGCAAACATGACCGGCGCAAGCAATTCGCGGGTGAAGATGACGATCTGCGGCCCGAGGATGGCGGTGACGACGCCGCCGGCCAGCACGAAGGAGATGGCGCGCGCCTTGAATTCAGGCGGTGCGTTGTCGGCGGCGGCAAAGCGGAACTGCTGGACGAAGGCGCCGCCGATACCGATCGTGAGCAAGCCGAAGGCAAACAGCCAGAAGCTGCCTTGAAAAAGCGCAAGCGTGGCGATCAGGCCGCCAAGCGCCGTGACGATCGTGCCGGTCATGAAGCCGCCGCGCTGGCCCATGCTGCGGATAATGGCCGCTGCAGGCAGCGCGCCGAGCGCCACGCCGATGTTGAAGCCGGTGATCGGCGCTGTCGCCAATGACTTGTCGGGACCAAGCAGATATTGCCCGGCCAGCGCGCCCACGGAGATAGCGATGGGGGCCGCCGAGCCGATGATCGCCTGCGAGGCGGCCAGGATCAGCGCCGTGCGGCGTGCCTCCTGACCGGCCTCGAGGGCGATGGCCGTCATGATGCGTCCTTGCCGCGCCCCTCGCCACGCACCCGGCGTGACACACGGTCGAGCACGGCATTGACCAGCTTCGGCTCGTCTTCCTCGTAGAAGGCCTTGGCGATGTCGACATATTCGGAGACGATGACGGCGACGGGGACATCCTCGCGCTTCATCAGTTCGTAGACGCCGGCGCGCAGGATGGCGCGCAGCGTCGAATCGAGCCGCGACAGCGGCCAGTCCTCGGTCAGCGCCTGGCGGATGATCGGATCGATGGTCTTCTGGTTCTCGACGACACCCGCCAGAATAGCGCGAAACCATTGCGCATCGGCCTCGCGGTAGAGCGCACCGTCGACTTCCTTGCCAAGGCGAAACGCCTCGTATTCGGCGGTGATCTCGAAGACGCCGCTACCGGCCACATCCATCTGGTAGAGCGCCTGTACGGCGGCCAGACGGGCAGCACCGCGCTTGTTGGCGTGGCGCACCGCAGGCTGGCCGGGCGAAGCGGGTTCGCTCACGATCGCGCTCCCAATTGTTCCTTGAGGGCAATCATGGTCAGCGCCGCACGCGCGGCAAAGCCGCCCTTGTCGCCTTCCGAGCGCTTGGCGCGAGTCCAAGCCTGGGCGTCATTCTCGGTGGTGAGGATGCCATTGCCTATGCAGACCGAGTCCTGCACGCTCAAATCCATGAGCGCACGGCTGGATTCATTGGCGACAATGTCGAAATGATAGGTGTCGCCGCGAATGATGGAGCCGAGCGCAACAAAGCCGTCATAATTCGTGCCGCCTTCCGTCGCGCCGTCCAACGCGAAGGTAATCACCGCGGGGATTTCGAGCGAACCTGGGACGGTGACGACATCATAAGTCGCGCCCGCTTCATCGAGCGCGCTTGTCGCGCCATCGAGCAGCGCGTCGGCAAGGTCGTCGTGAAAGCGCGCTTCGACAATAAGCAGATGCGCCTTCGCCTTCGGACGAATGAAGGCTTTGCCGTGTTGGGATGTACCAGCCATAAAAGTCTCCGGGGAGTTGCCGGTGACTTAGGCCGAAGCCGGGTTCATCGCAAGCGGAAGATTGTCCACGTTGCCGAAGGTCCGCAGAACTTATTGGTTTCCAGTGCTCATACGCCTGTATTGTGACGGTAGCCACGCACGGTATCGCGCAGACGATCGTTCACCGATCGAGGATTGATCAAGGCTTCAACGAAGACTCTGCTGTCGTTGACGGACAGATCGAGTTGCGAGTGCTCTTCGGTGTTCACATCGGCCTGCACCTCACGCATCAACTTGTCTTCCTGCGTGGAATTCACCCTGTCCTTGGTCATCAAAGCCCCTCTTTCGTCGCCTCCACCAGCCGCGCCGCATAGCGGGCCATGGTGTCGATCTCGAGGTTGACGCGGTCGCCGACCTTGCGCTCGCCCCAGGTGGTCACGGTCAGCGAATGGTGGATCAAAAGCACGTCGAAGCGCGTGCCTTCGACCTTGTTGACGGTGAGCGAGGTGCCGTCGAGCGCGACGGAGCCCTTGGGCGCGATGAACTTCGCCAGGTCGCGCGGCGCCTCCAGCGTGAAGCGCACGGCCTCGCCCTCATCCTTGCGCTCGACGATTTCGGCCATGCCGTCGACATGGCCCGAAACGATGTGGCCGCCGAGTTCGTCGCCGATCTTCAGCGCCCGCTCCAGATTGACCTTGGTGCCGGATTTCCAGCCCGAGGCCGTCGTCAGCCTCAGCGCCTCTTCCCAAGCCTCGACCTCGAACCAGCGCGCGTTCGAGCCGCTGTCGGGCAAGGCAGTGACTGTCAGGCAAACACCGCCGCAGGAGATCGAGGCGCCGATGGCGATGGTCTGCGGGTCATAGGCGGTGTCGATGCGCAACCCCACCCCTTCCCTGAGCGGCTTGACGGAAGCGACAGTGCCGACATCGGTGACAATCCCGGTAAACATCAGATATCCCTTATCCACTCGGCGTAGCTGTCTTCGCCGAAACGCATGTCGCGCAGTTTGCGAAATCCTGCCGGGATATGGTCGGCGTCGATCGGCGATGCAATGCCGTCGTCGCCGATCGCTTCCGGCCCCTGGAACAGCACAATGCGGTCGACCAGCCCATCGGCCAGGAAGGCGCTCGCCACCTTGGCGCCGCCCTCGACCAGCACGCTGCCCATGCCGAGCGCGGCCAGATCCTCGAGCAGTTCCGGCAGAGCGATGCCGCCCTCATGTGTTTCAGTGCCGATGAAGCGCACGCCTGCGCGTTCGAGTGCTGCCCGCCGCAGCGGATCGGCCTCCAGGCAGGCGGCGACATAGAGCGGCACCCGGTCGACGCCCGAAACCAGCTTCGAGGCCTCCGGCAACCGGATCTGGCGGTCGAGCACGATGCGGGCAGGCGAACGGTTCTCCAGCCCCGGCAAACGCACCGTCAGGGCCGGATCATCCTCAAGGGCCGTCCCGATACCAACCAGTATGCCATCCGCCTCGGCCCGCATCAGATACACTTCGCGGCGCGCGATATCTCCGGTGATCGACACCTGCCCACCGCCTTCCCTGCCGATCTTGCCGTCGCTGGAAAGCGCAAGCTTGAGAATCACTTCTGGGCGTTTTCTCAATGATCGGATCAAATAGCCGGCCATCTGCTCGGCGGCTTGCTCGGCCAACACTTTCTCGACCACCTCGACACCGGCGGCACGCAGGATCGCGTAGCCCTTGCCGGATACGCGCGAATCGGGATCGCTGGCCGCACCGACGACGCGTGCGACACCGGCATTGACCAGCGCATTGGCGCAAGGCGGCGTGCGGCCGTGATGGGCGCAAGGCTCCAGCGTGACGTAAGCGGTGGCGCCGCGCGCGAGGTCGCCGGCCTCGGCCAAGGCCTCGGTCTCGGCATGCGGGCGGCCGCCGACAGCGGTGACGCCGGTGCCGACGATCATCGGGCCATTGCCGTCATCGCGTACGATCAGCGTGCCGACGGAGGGGTTGGTCGCGGTGCGCCCTGCATTTTTTCGCGACAGTCTGAGTGCCGCCGCCATGAAGCGGCGATCAAGGGCGGCCTGTTCGCTTGCAGTCATGCTCAGCTGGCTTCCTCTTCACCCTTGATTTCGTCGCCCTTGAGCTCGCCCAGCAGTTCGTGGAAATCCTTGGCCTCGCGAAAATTGCGGTAGACCGAGGCGAAACGCACATAGGCGACATCGTCGAGCGATTTCAGCGCTTCCATGACCAGCCGGCCGACTTCTCCCGAAGCAACCTCAGTCTCGCCGGAACTTTCGAGCTGGCGCACGATGCCGGTCACCGCGCGGTCGATGCGCTCGGGATCGACATTGCGTTTGCGCACGGCGATCTCCACCGAACGCAGCAGCTTGTCGCGGTCGAAGGGTACTTTGCGGCCCGATTTCTTGACCACGACGAGGTCGCGCAACTGCACGCGCTCGAAGGTGGTGAAGCGACCGCCGCAATCGGGGCAGACGCGCCGCCTGCGGATCGCCGCGCCATCCTCGGCGGGGCGCGAATCCTTCACCTGCGTATCTTCCGACTGGCAATAGGGACAGCGCATGGAGAAGCCTTTGGTTGGCGAATCTGGTGAAGCGAAAGGCTTAGAGGTTTTTGCAGCGATGGCAAAGTGTCGCCAACAATCGCCCTTCAGAGCCCCTCGTCGCACAGAGATAGCGAGGCGCAAGCAGGATTGCCAGCCTCGCCAGGCGGCCGCACAGCGTACCGATGTCTTCAGGGAGCGACGTCGGCGGTCGGAAATCCGCATGATGTGCCGAGACTGCGATAGGCCTTGGTGAAGCCGTCCATGGATATGCTTCCAACCGGCGCGTCGCCGAAGGAGACGTCAAGCACCGATGCCCGCCGCATGGCGCGCAGGAGCGCCAGGCTGGTCTTGGCCTGGTTGTCCACGGTCCAGCTGAGCCGGCCGTTGACGGCGCCATCGGAATGGAGTTTTGCGGCAACACGGCCCTTGTCGTCGCCGAAGGTGGCGGCGACGGACTTGCCGGCCGGCAGATCCTTGTTGTCGACGGCGATCGTTACGGACGGGTAGGCATCCGGCGGCAGTGCATCGCCGTTCGTGATGACGAGCGTCAAGGTACCGGGCACGCCGCCCGCGCCGATAAAGGCGGTCGAGGCAGCGCAGGTCTTGCGCAGATCCTCACCGGTGTCGACCTCGTCGACCAGGGTCGACCATCTGCCGAAAGTTTCGAGCTTGGGTGCCGGCTGGGCGGGCGCCGCCGGCTCGGGCTGAGGTGCGGGTTGCGCGGGCGCGGCTTGAGCAGGGGCGGTTTGCGCCAAGGCGATGCCGGGGAAAGGCACGGCGATCAAAGCGGCCAGAGCGCCAACGGCGCCAAGGTCGGCGAAACGAAATGGTCGCATCATCAAGGCTCCTGCCGGCCGCCCCGACCTGGGGGAACCCCGCATGTGGGTGGGGCCGGGGGGTAGGCGTACAATAGGGGCAGGCGAGATATGGGTATGTGGGGGAGCGGTCGGGGCGCGGCCCCCCCATGGGCGTGGCCCCCCCGATCAC
>NZ_JAMYPL010000025.1:0-106550 GCF_040320355.1 Mesorhizobium sp. M0715
TTTATGGCGTCACTTCCAACTCCCCTTATCCCCTACTCCCCTAATCCCCTACTCCCCAACGCCCCTACTCCCCTACGCCCCTACTCCCCTACTCCCCTACTCCCCTACTCCCCTAAACATTCAGCAGCAGATACTCCCGCTCCCACGGGCTGATCACTTCCATGAAGGTCTCGAACTCCGCCCGTTTGATCGCCGCATAGGTGGCGGCGAAGGACTTGCCCAGATGCGCGCAGAGTTCCTCGTCGCCCTCGAACAGGTCGACGGCTTCGAGCAGGCCGCGCGGCAGGTCGATCTCGTCGGCATTGGCGGTGGTCAGCACGGGAGGCTCGGCCTTGATCTTGTTGGTGATGCCGATCAGCCCACAGGCAAGCGATGCCGCAAGCGCTAGATAGGGGTTGGCATCGGAGGACGGGATGCGGTTTTCGACGCGCCGAGCCGCCGGATCCGAACGTGGCACGCGAAATGCCGTGGTGCGGTTGTCATAGCCCCATTTGTTGTTGACCGGCGCCGACGCCGCCTGTGTCAGCCGGCGGTAGGAATTGACGTAGGGCGCGAACATCACCAGCGCGTTCGGCACATGCTTCTGCATGCCGCCGATAAAGTGGAAAAAATCGTCGGTTTCCGAGCCGTCAGCGGCCGAAAAGATGTTCTGTCCAGTCTTCTTGTCGATGATCGACTGATGGATATGCATGGCGGAGCCGGGTTGCCCCTGGATCGGCTTGGCCATGAAGGTGGCGTAGATCTCGTGCTTCAGCGCCGCCTCGCGAATGGTGCGCTTGAACATGAACACCTGATCGGCCAGCTCGATCGGGTCGCCATGGCGCAGATTGATCTCCAGCTGCCCGGCACCTTCCTCGTGGATCAGCGTATCGATCTCCAGGCCCTGGCTTTCGGAGAAATGGTAGATGTCGTCGATCAGTTCGTCGAATTCGTTGACGCCGGCGATCGAATAGCCGGCGCCGCCGCCGATTGCGCGTCCAGAACGGCCGACCGGCGGCGTCAGCGGATAGTCCGGATCGGGATTCTTGCGCACCAGGTAGAACTCGATCTCGGGCGCCACCACCGGCTTCAGGCCGAGCTTGTCATAGGCAGCCACCACACGCTTCAACACGTTGCGCGGCGTGAACTCGACCGAGCGTCCGTCCTGGTGGACGAGATCGCAGATGACCGCGGCCGTCGGGTCTTCTTCCCAGGGCACCACCGTCAGCGTCGACAGGTCGGGCATCAGTTTAAGGTCGCCGTCGTCTTCCGGATAATGGAAGCCGTTGCCATCCTCGGGGTAGCCGCCGGAGATCGTCGTCATGAAAACTGCCGAAGGCAGTGCCAGCGAGGTGTTGGAGGTGAATTTCTTCGACGGCATCATCTTGCCACGCGCGACGCCGGCCTGATCAGGCGTGATGCACTCGATATCCTCGATGCCGCGCCACTCCAGCCAGGCGCTGACTTCCTTCCAGTTCTTGACGCCCCGTTGGTTTTTCACGAAGGCAGGCGTACGGACACGTCCTCCGCGGCTCGACGGACGGACTTCCTTTTTTGCAGGCGGCATCATTCACCAGATTGGGTTGCGGATTGTGGAGTATAGCCGTGCCCCCCTGTGGAAGGGAAGGGGAGCCGCGTCGGGCATTGGCCGGTGCGGTTGAAAATCACGCCAATCGGCCTAGTTTCGGCCGTCGCAATTCCAATCGAGGCCCAAATCTTAATCGAGAAATTGAATGCGGCCCAACGGCAAACTGACGACGATCGGATTCGATGCCGACGACACGCTGTGGCAGAACGAGCAGTTCTTCCGGCTGACGGAAAAGCGCTTTGCCGCCATGCTCGTCGACCATGGCGAAGCCGAGCATATCTCGGCACGATTGCTGGAGGCCGAAAGGCGCAACCTCGCCGTCTATGGCTTCGGCATCAAGGGATTTACCCTGTCGATGATCGAGACGGCGATCGAGGTCACGCAAGGCCGCGTACCGGCCTCGGTCATAGCAGAGATTCTCGATGCCGGCCGCGAAATGCTGAGTCATCCGATCGAGGCCTTGCCGCACGCCCGCGAGACGGTCGAAAAGCTTGCCGGCGCATTCCGGCTTGTGCTGATCACCAAGGGCGACCTCTTCGATCAGGAGCGCAAGCTGGCTGGCTCTGGCCTTGGCGATCTGTTCGACGCGGTCGAGATCGTCAGCGACAAGAATGCCGCCACCTATAGGAGGATCTTCAGCCGCCACGGCGATGGTGCCGCGAAAAGCATGATGGTCGGCAACTCGCTGAAGTCGGATGTGGTGCCGGCCATCGAGGCCGGCGGCTGGGGTGTCCATGTGCCGCACGAACTGACCTGGGTGCTGGAGCATGTCGAAGCGCCGGTAACCGAATCGAAGTTCCGTCAGATATCCGATCTCGGACAACTGCCCGGATTGATCGAAAGCATCATCGATCCGTGATTGCCGGGCCTTACCTAATTTGCTCAATTCCGGACGGAAAACCGTTACACACTTTCCCGCAATTAGCTTAGCGGCCGATGAGGCGATCGATCACCGGTTGCAACCGTTCGGGCGTGATCGGCTTGGCGACCACCACGTCGATGATACCAGACAGGCCCAGACTTTCCGTCGCGCCATTCTTGGTTGACAGCAGGATTACCGGTGGCAGCGATTTGCCCGAGGCGCGGCGCAACGCGGCGATGCTGGACATCAGGTTCTCGCAGTCCTTGTTGTCGGCGCCGCCGTCAAGGACAACCACACCGGGAATGAGGGACCGCAAGATCCTTGCCGCCGTGTCGGGAGATTCCGAAATCGGCTTGAGCCCGGATCGCTCGACGATCTTTGAAATCACCACGCGATTGATTGGCGATTTCCCGACGACAAGCACCTGCGACGGATCACGGATCGCCTCGGCGCTCGAGTCACGGGTCGCCAGATTCGGATGTCTTGGAGTCTCGCCTTGGCGGTTCACCGGGCACACAAGTCGGCCAAGAAGCTCGCCCCTATTTCAATGCAGAGTTGAATCCGGAGCGCAATTGGCGTGAGATCGGAGCCTATGTCAAGTTGAAATAAAAGTACCCTAAATCATCGCCGGGAGCAGTGAATTTCAAGCAACGCTACTGTACTCAACTGTCCACACGTGAGCTTGATGAAAAGAAAATTCACCTGCGCAGAGGCTGCGCAGGTGAAGGGTCGGTTGCATGGATTCGGTCAGCCGTGGCTCTGCTGCGTGACGATGACCGGGATCAGCAGATCGCCCCAGTTGCCGTCGCCGCCGTGATGTCGTGCCGAGCGCACGAGCTCGACCGAGACGCCCGCCTCGACCGCCTTCATCACCGACTGGTTGAGGCGGTGCAGGTCGTTGGCCAGCATGCGGATCGTCGCCTGCTGGTCGACGCTCATCGTCGTCGACTGTTCCTCGGCGCGTTCCTTGACGCGGCTTATCGATGCCATTGGTCTTCTCCTTGTGTTCCAAGCCCTGTTGGGCGTTCCCTCTGTATTTCTGCGGTCCGCTATTCCGCGGCTGGTTTGAACTGCGCGTGCTCGGTCGATTCATGCATGGCGGTGGTCGACGACTTGCCGCCGGTGATCGCCATAGACACGGCGTCGAAATAGCCGGTGCCGACCTCGCGCTGGTGCTTGGTCGCGGTGTAGCCATTGGCCTCGGCCGCGAACTCCGCTTCCTGCAACTCGGAATAGGCCGCCATCTGCCGTGCCTTGTAGCCGCGCGCCAGCTCGAACATGCCATAGTTGAGCTGGTGGAAGCCGGCGAGCGTGATGAACTGGAACTTGTAGCCCATGGCGCCGAGCTCCTTCTGGAATCTGGCGATCGTCGCGTCGTCGAGGTTCTTCTTCCAGTTGAACGAGGGCGAGCAATTGTAGGCGAGCAGCTTGTCGGGATGATGCTTGCGCACGCCCTCAGCGAATCTCCTGGCCTGTGCCAGGTCGGGTTTCGAGGTCTCGCACCAGATCAGATCCGCGTAAGGCGCATAGGCGATGGCGCGGGCGATGCAGGGCTCGATGCCGTTCCTGACATGGTAGAAACCTTCCACCGTGCGCCCGGCGTCGTAGTCGACGAAAGGCTGGTCGCGTTCGTCGATGTCGGAGGTGAGCAGCTTGGCGGCTTCCGCATCGGTGCGCGCGACGACCAGGGTCGGCGTGCCCATCACGTCCGCCGCCAGGCGCGCGGCATTGAGGTTGCGGATGTGCGCCGCGGTCGGGATCAGCACCTTGCCGCCGAGATGGCCGCATTTCTTTTCCGACGCAAGCTGATCCTCATAGTGGACGCCGGCGGCGCCCGCCTCGATGAAGGCCTTCATGATTTCGAAGGCGTTGAGCGGTCCGCCGAAGCCGGCTTCCGCGTCGGCAACGATCGGCGCGAACCAGGTCTCGACCGAAAGCCCGTTGCCTTCGGAGGTCTCGATCTGGTCGGCGCGCTGCAGCGTGCGGTTTATGCGCTTGACCAGTTCGGGCGCCGCATTGGCCGGGTAGAGCGATTGGTCCGGATACATCGCACCAGCCGTGTTGGCGTCGGCGGCAACCTGCCAGCCCGACAGGTAGATCGCCTTCAGCCCGGCGCGCACCTGCTGCATCGCCTGATTGCCGGACATGGCGCCGAGCGCGTTGACGAAGTCCTCCTCGTGGATCAGCTTCCACAGCCGGTTGGCGCCCATTTCGGCGAGGCTCTGGCGGATCTGCACCGAACCGCGCAGGCGCTTCACATCCGCCGCGGAGTAGGGCCGTTCGATACCGTCGAAGCGACCTTCCGGGGCCGATGGGACGAGGTTGTAAAAATCAGTCATTGGTCACTCCGAGGGATTGCTGATCTGTGTCAAGGCGTCAAGAATTTGGGGTCGTTGGGTATGACTGGATTTACATTTCTGCGCGAAATCAGCCACATAAATCCACAAAGCCGGCAGAATATAAGAGAAAACCTGTGTTGTGTTTGACAGAGGTGCATTGTAAATTTGTCATTGTTGTAAAAGGCCAAAGCCCAGAAAATTCGTGTAAATGCTGTAAAGGACAGTCCGTGGCTGACCAGAAGATCTTCGCCGGGCCGCGCATCCGCCGCATCCGCAACGCCAAGGGCCTGACCCAGACGGCGATGGCCGAGGGTCTTGGCATTTCGCCATCCTATCTCAATCTGATCGAGCGCAACCAGCGGCCGCTGACGGTGCAGCTGATCCTCAGGCTGGCCTCCGTCTACAAGGTCGATCCACACGAGCTGCAGGGCGAGGCGAGGGGATCTGTCGCTGCCTTGAAGGAAGTGTTCACCGACCCTCTGCTGGTCGGCGAGTTGCCGGGTGATCAGGAACTGATCGAGCTTGCCGAGGCGGCGCCCAATGCGTCCGCGGCGGTGATAAAACTGTTCCGCGCCTATCGCGAGCAGGCCGAGCGCCTGTCCGATCTCAACGAGCTTTTGGCGCGCGAAGGTCGGGCGACGGCGCTTTCCGGCGCCCGCCTGCCGATCGACGAGGTGCACGAGATTTTCGAGCGCCGGCCGAACCATTTTGCTGCCCTCGAGGAGGAGGCCGCGGCGTTCACCTCGGTGCTCGATCCCGGCGACGATCTGTTCGGCGCGCTGAAGGCCTGGCTGAAGCGCGAATATGGCATCGTGGTCAAGGTGCTGCCGGTCGCGACCATGCCGAACTGGCGCCGCCGTTATGATCGTCATTCGCAGCGCCTGTTCCTGTCCGAACGGCTGTCGCCGTTCGACCAGTTGCGCGAAGTCGCTATGGAGGCCTGCCTGATCCGCATGACGGTCGCGGTCGCCGGCGAGATCCAGGCGCTCAAGCTGAGCACCGACGAGGCGCGCCGCCTGGCCCGCTTCGAACTTGGCCGTTATGCGGCGCATGCGCTGATGATGCCCTATCAGGCCTTTCATGCGGCTGCCGTGCGCGCCCGCTACGACATCGATGTCCTGCGTTCGCGCTTCGGGGTCTCCTTCGAACAGGCAGCCAACCGGCTGACCATGCTGCAGCGGCAGGGTGTCTCCGGCGTGCCGTTCTTCATGCTGGAGGTCGACAATGCAGGCAACCGCTTCCGCAAGGCCGGCAGCCAGGGGTTTCCACAAAGCCGCTTTGGCGGCGGCTGTCCCAAGCTGCCCGTGCATGTTGCCTTCACCCAACCCGGCCAGATATTTGTCGAGACGGTGGAAATGCCCGACGGCGCCGAGTTCCTGTGCATCGCCCGCACACTGGAAGGGCCGCAAGGCGCGTTCTCGGAACGCCCGCGCCGCACCGCATTGCTGCTTGGCTGCGACATCGGCTTTCGTGACGACATCGTCTATGGCGCGGCATTACCCGGTGCGGCAATCACCGCAAAGGCCGGCAGTATCGCGGCGACGCCGGTCGGGCCTGCCTGCCGGCTTTGCGAACGCGTCGGCTGCCTGGCGCGCGCCGAGCCGCCGGTGACGCGCCCGCTCGGCCTTGACGAGATGGTGACGGGCCTGAGTGCCTTCGATTTCCAGTAGCCGTGTTCCTCTGAAATAGGAGCAAGGTGCCACAATTGTCGCCGGCCGCTGGCTCAGTTCCGGCCTGCGCCTTTGCGTTACGCGAACAGAGCATCTTTTTGTCGTCCCTTGCGCATCGTCCCGTCCACAAAAGCCCGACAGTCGCGCTCATGATCGATACCGCATCGCCGATCGTCGCATCGCCAGCCGTCTCGCCGCGCGAGGAACGCGTCGGCATGCTTTTGGTCTTCCTGTCGGCGCTGATGTGGAGTTTCGGCGGCACCATCGCCCGCTTCATCACTGTCGGTGACAGCTGGACGGTCATTTTCTGGCGCTCCGTCTGGGCAGCCGCCTTCCTGGTCTGCTTCATGGTCTGGCGCGACGGCTGGCGTGGCACGCTGAAGCTGTTCCGCGACATGGGTCTGCCCGGCCTTGCCGTCGGGATCTGCTTTGCCACCGCATCGACCGCCTTCGTCGTGGCGCTGGCCTACACCACCGTCGCCAACATCCTGTTGATGCAGGCCGGCGTGCCGCTTCTGGCGGCGCTGTTTGCCTGGGCATTGTTCCGCGAAAGGGTTGGTGCCGCGACCTGGGTGGCGATTGCCGCCGTCATTGCCGGCGTCGCCATCATGGTGTCGGAATCGCTTGATGGCGCCGTCTCGCCCATAGGCGATGGGCTGGCGCTGTTGATCGCGGTCATGTTCTCGGTCGCCACCGTCATCACCCGGCGGTTTTCCGGCGTGCGCATGACGCCAGCGACGTGCCTCGGCACCATGCTCGCGGCCGGCTTTGCCGTCTCGCAGGCATCGACCTTCGCCGTGTCGGTCAGCGACATGGGCTTTCTGTTTGCCTTCGGCGTGGTCAATCTCGGCCTCGGCCTCGCCTTCTTCGCCACCGGAGCGCGGCTGATACCGGCGGCCATCGCGGCGCTGCTCGGCACGTTCGAACCGATCCTCGGTCCGATATGGGTCTGGCTCATCCATTCCGAGGTGCCGTCGGGGCGCACCATCATTGGCGGTGCGGTGGTTGTCACGGCGCTGCTCGTCCATATCGGGCTCGAATTCAAGCGCCAGGCACGGCCCGAACGCGCCGGGGTCACCGGGGTGCCGTCGCCTAATTGAAGCGGCCTGCAGCTTTGCCATTGACAACGTCGCTGCAGCACGGGCAGGCTGGGAATACGGCAACAACAAGACAGGCGTATCTTGCCAAGTCTCCCAGCCGGTCCGATCGAGACCGGACCATATCGTCGTATCTCTGCCCGCGCCACGGCGAAAGCCTATGACGGTATGCCTCCCAGCCCGCCTCAGGGGCATCGAGCCATCTCATCGAACCGCCTGCATGGTCTCGGCAGTTCGCGCTTGTCGCCCCTTGGAAAGCTCAATAGTCTGAAGAAAATGCCGATCGCGCTGATATCGCGACGAGCCGGTGAAGGAACACTCATCAAAGGAGAATAGCATGATCCGCAAAGCGCTCTGGCTTTCGGCTACCTCGGCATTCCTGACACTTTTCACCGTCGGCGGTCACGCCGCGGATCGTGTCGTCAACGTCTTCAACTGGTCGGACTACATCGACAGTTCGATCATCGACGATTTCACCAAGGAAACCGGCATCAAGGTCGTCTATGACACCTTCGATTCCAACGAAATCCTGGAAACCAAGCTGCTTGCCGGCGGCAGCGGCTACGACGTCGTCGTGCCCAGCGGCAATTTCCTCGCGCGCCAGATCCAGGCCGGTGTGTTCCAGAAGCTCGACAAGTCGAAACTGCCCAACATTTCCAACATGTGGGATACGGTAACCGAGCGCACCGCCAAGTACGACCCCGGCAACGAATACTCGGTCAACTACATGTGGGGCACGGTTGGCATCGGCTACAACATCAAGAAGGTGCAGGCGGCACTCGGCACCGACAAGATCGACAGCTGGGACGTCTTCTTCAATCCCGATAGCCTGGCCAAATTGAAGGACTGCGGTGTCTACGTGCTGGACTCGCCGGCCGACATCATTCCGGCCGCACTGAAATATCTCGGCCTCGACCCGAACAGCACATCGCCAGACGATATCGCCAAGGCCGAGGAGACCTTGCTCAAGGTCCGGCCTTATATCAGGAAGTTCCATTCCTCCGAATACATCAACGCGCTCGCCAACGGCGATATCTGCCTGGCGGTCGGCTGGTCGGGTGACGTGTTCCAGGCCCGCAACCGTGCGGTCGAGGCCAAGCAGGGCGTCGAAATCGGCTATTCCGTGCCGAAGGAGGGCGCCCAGATGTGGTTCGACCAGATGGCGATCCCTGCCGATGCGCCGCATGTCGCGGAGGCGCTCGAGTTCATCAACTACATGATGAAGCCGGAAGTTATCGCCAAGTCGTCGAACTACGTGCTCTACGCAAACGGCAACAAGGCCTCGCAGCAATTCGTCGACAAGGCATTGTTGGAGGATCCTTCGGTTTATCCCGATGCCGAGACCATAAAGAAGCTCTACACCGTCTCGCCATACGATCCCAAGACCCAGCGCGTCATCACGCGCACCTGGACCAAGATCGTCACTGGCCAGTAAGCAATCCGACACGGTCCCGGCAGCCACCTGCCGGGACCGTTTCTACCTGGGGTAAGAAGCAAGAAAATCAGGACGGAGTGGGACATGAAATCGCTTGGCAGCATCCGCAGGGATTTTGCACCGTGGAACGACCCGAACGCCAAGCCGTACATCCAGTTCGACAACGTCACCAAGAAGTTCGGTGACTTCACCGCCGTCAACAATCTGTCTCTGACCATCTTCGAGCGCGAGTTCTTCGCGCTGCTCGGTGCTTCCGGTTGTGGAAAGTCGACGCTGCTCAGGATGCTCGCCGGCTTCGAGGAGCCGACAGCCGGCCGCATCCTGCTCGATGGCCAGGATTTGCGCGGCATCCCGCCCTACCGGCGGCCGGTCAACATGATGTTCCAGTCCTATGCGCTGTTCCCGCACATGACGGTCGAGAACAACATCGCCTTCGGCCTCAAGCAGGACGGCATGCCGAAGCCCGAAATCGCATCGCGCGTTGCCGAGATGCTGAAGCTGGTCAAACTCGAGCAGTTCGCCAAGCGCAAGCCGCACCAACTATCCGGCGGCCAGCGCCAGCGCGTCGCGCTCGCCCGCTCGGTCGCCAAACGGCCGAAAGTGCTGCTGCTCGACGAGCCGCTTGGCGCTCTCGACAAGAAGCTGCGCGAAGAGACGCAGTTCGAACTGATGGACCTCCAGCAGAACCTCGGCCTGACCTTCGTCGTCGTCACCCACGACCAGGAAGAGGCGATGACCATGGCCGATCGCATCGCCATCATCGACAAGGGCGAGGTGATGCAGGTGGCAACGCCGGCCGAAGTCTACGAGGCGCCGGGGTCGCGCTTCGTCGCCGGCTTCGTCGGCAATGTGAACATGTTCGAGGGCAAGATCGCGCGTGGCGAGGCCGGCAGCGCCAGTATCGACGCCGGCAACGGCATCACCATCCGCACCGACAATGCCGGGACGGCCGGCGCCGGGACGGCCGTCACCTTCGCCATCAGGCCCGAAAAGATCAAGGTGTCGTCGAAAAAGCCGGCCGAGGCGGTCAACGCCATCGAGGGCGAGGTCTACGACATCGCCTATCTCGGCGACATGACCGTCTATCATGTCAGGCTGGACGACGGCCAGGTGGTGCGCGCCAGCACCATGAACGCGGCCCGCATCACCGAGGATCCGTTGAGCTGGAACGACCGCGCCTGGGTTTCCTTCCGGCCCGACGCCGGCGTCGTGCTGACGCGGTAGGGGCGACCATGTCGAGCGCCGCCGTCACCACCGCATCAGCCTCTCCGACGACCAATGCCGGCAAATCCATCCTCGCCAGGCTGGGTGCTGCCTTCGTTGGCCGACTGGTCATCATCATCCCTTATGTTTGGCTGCTGTTCTTCTTCCTCATTCCGTTCGTCATCGTCTTCAAGATCTCGCTGTCGCAGACGGCGATCGCCATTCCGCCCTATACGCCGGCGCTCGATTTCAGCGGCGGAGTTTCCGGGTTCCTCGCCCAGCTGAAACAACTCAGCCTCGACAACTACGCCTGGCTGACGCAGGACGCGCTCTACTTCAACGCCTATGTGACCAGCGTCATCATCGCCGCGGTCTCGACGGTCCTGACACTGCTCGTCGGCTATCCCATCGCCTACGGCATGGCGCGCGCGCCGGCGACGATCCGCCCAACCTTGCTGATGCTGGTGATCCTGCCGTTCTGGACCTCGTTCCTGATCCGCGTCTACGCCTGGATCGGCATTCTCAAGCCCGAAGGGCTGCTCAATCAGCTGCTGCTCGCCACCGGCGTCATCCACCAGCCGCTGATCATCCTCAACACCTATACGGCGATCTTCATCGGCATCGTCTATTCCTACCTGCCGTTCATGGTGCTGCCGCTCTATTCCGCGCTTGAGAAGATGGACTATTCGCTGATCGAGGCAGCCAAGGATCTCGGCTGTCCGCCGACCAGCGCGTTCTGGAAGATCACCTTCCCGCTATCGCTGCCCGGCGTCATCGCGGGCTGTCTGCTGGTGTTCATTCCGGCCGTCGGCGAGTTCGTCATTCCCGATCTGCTCGGCGGATCGCAGACGCTGATGATCGGCAAGACGTTGTGGAACGAGTTCTTCGCCAATCGCGACTGGCCGGTATCGTCGGCCGTCGCCGTCATCCTGCTGTTGCTGCTGATCGTGCCGATCATGCTCTTCCAGCGGGCCCAGGCGCGCGCTCAGGAAATGGACAGGTGACCTCATGAACGCCACCTGGAGCCGCTTCAACATCACCTCGATCGTGCTTGGATTTGCCTTTCTCTATCTGCCGATCGTGCTGCTCATCGTCTTCTCGTTCAACGAATCGAAACTGGTCACGGTCTGGGGCGGTTTCTCGACCAAATGGTACGTCTCGCTGTTCCACAACCAAGGCCTCATGGACGCGACCTGGGTGACGGCGCGTGTTGGCCTGATCTCGGCCACGGTTGCGACGGTGCTGGGCACCCTGGCGGCACTCACCTTGACCCGCTACACGCGCTTCAAGGGCAGGGTGCTATTCTCCGGCATGGTCTTTGCGCCGCTGGTCATGCCGGAAGTCATCACCGGCCTGTCGCTGCTGCTGCTCTTTGTCGCCGTCGGGCTCGACCGCGGCTTCCTCACCGTGACGCTCGCCCACATCACGCTGACCATGTGCTTCGTCGCCGTGGTCGTGCAGTCGCGCCTCATGACCTTCGACCGCTCGCTGGAAGAAGCCGCGATGGATCTTGGCGCAACGCCGGTGAAGACCTTCTTCCAGATCACATTGCCGGTTATCATGCCGGCGATCGTCTCCGGCTGGATGCTGGCTTTCACCCTTTCGCTCGACGATCTGGTCATCGCCAGCTTCACCTCCGGGCCGGGCGCGACGACGCTGCCGATGAAGATTTACAGCCAGGTTCGCCTCGGCGTGACGCCAGAAATCAACGCCGCCTGTACCATTCTGATCGCCGTCGTGGCGATTGGCGTCATCATCGCCTCGCTTGCCAACAAACGGCGTGAGGTGCAGCGCCAGCTCGACGAGCAGGCCGCGCAGCGCGGGTGAAAGATAGGAGGCGCGGTGGCGGCCTATTCCCCCGAAACGCCGCGGCTGATCGGGGAAATGAACGGCGTGCTCCATGTCCCGCCGACGAAGAACGACGACTGGTTGGGACCTTGCTGGCCGTTGGCCTGCGTTGCCGCCTGCTCAGGCTGAATGACGCCGCCGGACAAGGCCAGTCCGCGCCCGGCGTAGGACGCGATGCCGGACAGCCAGATCTTGTACTTCGCTGAATTGGCCTCGGCCTTGTCGATCCGCGCCACGCCCTTCGAAATGGTGGCCTTGATCTCGGCGCCGTCGATCGGCAATGTTCCGTCAGAGACATCGTCGAGCGCGAAGAAGCCGCCCTGTTCGGTATGTTTGAGGAAGGCCGGCAGGTTGAGCTTGCTCAACGCACCCGGCCCGAAGGTCGCCGAGACCGAGCCGTCGGCATTGTCGAAGATGGAATCCCAGGTTCTGCCCGGCCCCTTGAGGATCACCGAGACGGTGCCCGTGCCGACCGGCACCAGCCGCGTCATCCCTGCCGCCGTACCGAAAGCACCGCCGTCGATGTCGGACGCCAGAAGGCGGATTTCGACCTGCGAGCCTTCCGGCTTGCGATCGAAGCGAAGGCTGGTCTGGATGTTGCCGCCGAAGGCCGAGGCATCGGAGATGTCGAAGACGGACAGACCATCCTTGACCTGGGCGGTGGCGGCGACGTCGGCGAGCTGGATCGGCCCCGCCGTGGCGTGCGCCGCCGACAGCCTGAGATCGAGATTGATCTTGTCGGCGAAACTTGTGTCGATTTCGCCGGGCCCCGCCCCTCCGGTCGGCACCAGCGGGGTGAAGGCTGACAGAAACGATCTGAGGTCGAGCGTGTCGAAGGCGAGCGTGCCGGAGATTACCGGTTGTGCTTCACCAAGCGAGAGGTCCAGTGCACCCATCCCCGGATTGTTGTCGAGCGCAATCGCCGTGTTGTCGAACTTGACGCGCCCGCCGGTCGCGGTGATCTTGCTCGAAATGCTGACCGAGCCGATCGCCGCACCCGGAGCGATGCCGGCCTGCGACCATTCCAGGACACGCCGCAGCGAGGGTGCCGAGAACTTCGCCTGACCGTCGAAATAGGTATTTTCAGACATGCTGGCCGTGCCGTCGAACGAGAAGGTGGCGGGTGCCGCCTTGAAGGACAGCGTCAGCGGCGCCGTGCCGCCGGCAAACAGCACAAGCGGTCTGGCCGAGGCGACGTCCAGCGCGACGCTTTCGCCCCGCCAGATCCCTGTTGCCGACAGCGTCGCATTGCTGTTCATCGCCGCCCAATTCGCCTGACCGTTCAAACTGCTCAGGATCTCGACGTCCTTGCCGCCGATGGAGGCGACCATACGGCCGTCGCGAAACTCGACCGTGCCGAAGGTGTCGGTAGGCAGCTTGTCGAGGTCCGGCTTGGCGGGGTCGGCATTGACCACGCCGCGCGCCGTGTCGATGGAACGCGTGATGCGCCCGCCGGTGGGGACAGCGGGCAGGAAAAGGCCGGCAGGTGTGCGCTGGACCCGGATCGTCGGCCGCACCAGCCGCGCCGTCGAAAACACCACGTCGCCGCGCAGCGCCGCCATGGCGGAAAGGTCGACCTCGACCCGTTCTGCCTCGACCACAGGCGGCGCCTCGGTGTCGGTCCATTGTGAAAGCGTCACATCGGTCAGGATTGCCCGGAATGTCGGCCAGACCTCGATGCGCGGCGAACCGTCGATGGCGACCCGGAAGCCGCTCCACGCGCTCATTTCCCAGGCGATGCGGTCGCGCACGATACGGGTGGAGGCGATCAGCGGCAGGGCGGCAACGACCAGCGCGATGACGATCACGGCAGCGCCGATCGCCCATATTCCGCGCCGGATCATAGATGATGGCATATGGCCCCGTATGCTTCCATTCCGACAAATCGCCCGACGGGTGTAACCCAGTCGTCACCACGACCCCCAGTCGTCACTACGACTGCAGTCGTGACCACACTTCCGGCCGCCACCACGACTTCAAGTTGTCACTACGACTTAGGGCTGAGGCATTTCAAGTCTTTATGGCCCGGCGATGGCATTTGCGCACATCTGGTCGCATCAGCCGAACAAAATCTTGCTCTGCTGCGCTGCGATATGCATAAGCGATGGCGACCGTGGAGGAACGATTATGGCTGCCGGACAACCGCTCTGGACCCCGACGCAAGACCAGATTGACGCAGCACCCTTGACCGCCTTCACCAAGGCCGCCGGAGTGAAAGCCGGCGTAGCGTTTTCCTCGTATTCGCAGCTTCACGCCTGGTCGGTCGAGGACCGTGAAGGGTTCTGGAGCCTGATCTGGGATTTCTGCGGCATCGTCGGCGACAAGGGCGATAACCTGCTCGTCGACGGCGACAAGATGCCCGGCGCTTCTTTCTTTCCCGATGCGACACTGAATTTCGCCGAGAATCTGCTGAAGAAGACCGGCTCAGGCGACGCAATCGTGTTTCGCGGCGAAGACAAGGTCGAGCGCCGGCTGTCCTGGAACGAGTTGCACGCGCTGACCTCGCGGCTGCAGCAGCTTTTCCTGTCGCTCAAGGTGAAGAAGGGCGACCGCATTGCCGCCATGATGCCCAACATGCCGGAGACCGTCGCCGCCATGCTGGCCGCCGCCTCGATCGGTGCCGTCTGGTCGTCCTGCTCTCCCGATTTCGGCGAGCAGGGCGTGTTCGACAGGTTCGGCCAGATCGAGCCCGTCGTCTTCATCGCGCCGGATGGTTATTGGTACAATGGCAAGGCGATCGAAGTCGCCGACAAGATCGCCGCGGTCGCGGCCAAGCTCGGCACTGTCCGCAAGATCCTGGTCGTCAACTATCTCGGCACATCGAGCGATGTCGCCGGGACCATCGACAAGGCGGTAGCGCTGGAAGAGGCGCTGTCGCCCTTCGCCGGCAAGCCTGTCACTTTCGAGCCGCTGCCGTTTTCGCATCCGCTCTACATCCTGTTTTCGTCGGGAACGACCGGCATTCCCAAATGCATCGTCCATTCGGCCGGCGGCACGCTGATCCAGCATGTCAAGGAACACCGGCTGCATGCCGGTCTCACCGATGGCGACCGCTTCTTCTACTTCACCACCTGCGGCTGGATGATGTGGAACTGGCTGGTGTCGGGGCTCGCTTCGGGTGCCACGCTGCTGCTCTATGACGGTTCGCCCTTCTATCCCGACGGCAATGTGCTGTTCGATTTCGCCGATGCCGAGAAGATGACCTTTTTCGGCACCTCGGCCAAATTCATCGATTCTGTGCGCAAGGCTGGTCTCAAGCCGATCCGCACGCATGATCTGGCCACGGTGCGGGCAATCTCCTCCACCGGCTCGCCGCTGTCGCCGGAAGATTTTCGCTTCGTCTATGACGGCATCAAGAAGGACGTGCACCTGGCCTCGGTCTCCGGCGGCACCGACATCGTCTCCTGCTTCGTGCTCGGCGTGCCGACGCAGCCGGTCTGGACCGGCGAGATCCAGGGACCCGGCCTCGGCCTGGCAGTCGATGTCTGGGACGACGACGGCAGGCCGGTCCGGCAGGAAAAGGGTGAGCTGGTCTGCGCAAAAGCCTTTCCGGCTATGCCGATCGGCTTCTGGAACGACCCCGATGGCAAGAGGTACCGGGCGGCCTATTTTGAGCGCTTCGACAATGTCTGGTGTCATGGCGATTTCGCCGAATGGACCGAGCATGGCGGCCTCATCATCCATGGCCGCTCCGACGCCACGCTCAACCCGGGCGGGGTGAGGATCGGCACGGCGGAGATCTACAATCAGGTCGAGCAGATGCCTGAGATCCTGGAAGCATTGTGCATCGGACAGGACTTCGACAACGACGTGCGCGTCATCCTGTTCGTGCGGCTAGCCGCCGGCGTGCAGCTCGACGAGGATCTGGAAAAACGCATCCGCGCTAAGATCCGCAGTGGCGCCAGTCCCCGCCATGTCCCGGCCAGGATCGTTGCCGTGTCGGATATTCCCCGCACCAAGTCGGGTAAGATCACCGAACTCGCGGTGCGCGATGTCGTGCATGGCCGCGCCATCAAGAACAAGGAGGCACTCGCCAATCCAGAGGCGCTCGAGCTGTTCAAGAACCTGCCTCAGCTGGCCGAGTAATTGGCAGCCGGCATGGTTAACGAAATATCTCGCTAGAATTTACCTAGATTTCATGAGTGGTACACATTCGTAAATTTTCCGGCGCCCCGGTAAGGAGTTGTTAAGGTCCGGCGTCGATAGTCGCAGGTAACTTGAGGGAGAAATCCCGTTCCTCAGCCCCGAGGATCCGAATTCGCTCAAGCCCCCGTTGTGACAGCAATCCCATCTCTTAAGGCGTCCTTTGGGCGCCTTTTCTTTTTATCGGGACCGAACCGCGGAGAGGGCTGACCTATTCCGCGAGCACACGGGTCGACGGAAAAGCCACCTCGACCAGGGTGCCTTCGCCCGGTGTCGAATTGATGGTGAACCGGGCACGGTTGGCTTCCACCATCGCTTTGGTCAACGGCAGTCCAAGCCCGGTCCCGTCGCCGCGTCCGCGCTTCAGGGCGTTGATCTGCTTGAACGGCTTCAGCGCCTGCTCGATCTCGGCATGGCTCATGCCGATGCCGGTGTCGCGCACCCGCATGACGACGTCGCCCGACGTCTCATAGGCGGTCGAGACGATCACCTGGCCGCCGGCCTGGGTGTAGCGGATGGCATTCGACAGGATGTTGAGCGCGATCTGGCGCACGCTGCGCAGGTCGGCCACCACTTCCGGCAGCCGCGAAGCGAAGCTGGAGCGGATGATGACCCGTTCACGGTTGGCCTGCGGCTGCATCATCGCCACCGTTTCGGCCAGCGTGTCGTTGAGCGACACCGCCTCATAGGCCATCTCCTGCTGGCCAGCCTCGATCTTGGAGATGTCGAGCAGGTCGTTGACCAGGTCGAGCACATGATTGCCCGAGCGGTTGATATCGCGCAGATAGTCGCGGTAGCGGTCGTTGGCGACAGGTCCGAATTTCTCGTCGACCATCAATTCCGAAAAACCGATGATGGCATTGAGCGGGGTGCGGATCTCGTGGCTGATGCGGGCCAGAAAATCGGTCTTCTGCGAGGACGCGCGCTCGGCCACCGCACGTGCCTGCGTCAAGTCCTCTTCGGCCCGCTTCCACTGCGTGATGTCGCGAACGACGGCGCAGAAGCCGCTGTCGTTGGGCAGCCGGCCGATGGTCATGAACAGCGGAATGAAGCGTCCTTGCGATTCGCGCCCGATCACCTCGCGGCCGTCGTTCATGACACTCGCCACGCCGGGCTCGGACAGCCCATTGAGATAGTCGCGTGCCGCGCGCTGGCTTTCAATCGCAAACAGCGAGGCGAACGGCTTGCCGGTCACATCGTCGCTGTCGAAGCCGAACAGCGCTTCAGCCGGCCGGCTGATCGATCGGATGGTGCCGTCACGGCCGATCAGCACGACGCCGTCGGTGGCGGTGTCGATAATGGTGCGCATCTCGGCGATGCGCACCTTGAGCTCGGAAATGTCCGGCTGCGTCTGCTCGTCGCCAACCACATGCAGGCTCGGCGGCGCATCATCCTCGCCGGAGCGTCGCACGACCAGCATCAGCGCCTTGCCGTCGCGCCAGGGGACAGAGCGCAAAATGGCCTCGATCGGAAATTCTTGTCCGTCACGCGTTTTCAGCCGCAGCGCGTGATCGGTGCCGTCGGAAACGCCGTCCTCGGCATAGGGGTCGGCAAACAGCGCGCCGAGGCCGCCGGCATCCGCCAGATCGTCAAGCGCCTCGTAACCCGTCAGGCTGAGGAATTCCTCATTCGCATAGTGCAACTGGTCCCCGGAATGGATGAGCAGCGGCACGGGCAGCTTGCCGAGCAGCGACGTGTCCGGAGCCTTGTGTTCATCTCCGGTGGAAAACGCCGATGGCACGAATCCTTCGGTCTTGAGCGGCGGAACCTGCAGGCGAGGGCGCTCGACGCGTATTTCCGCAGCGTCG
This sequence comes from Mesorhizobium sp. M0715, assembly GCF_040320355.1. Taxonomy (NCBI): domain Bacteria; kingdom Pseudomonadati; phylum Pseudomonadota; class Alphaproteobacteria; order Hyphomicrobiales; family Phyllobacteriaceae; genus Mesorhizobium; species Mesorhizobium sp. M0715. The sequence goes on from NZ_JAMYPL010000025.1 coordinate 17,973, forward strand.
CCTGCATTGACGACTTCCTCGGCAACCGCCTGCTCGTCGGGCGGCGCGGCTTCCTCGTCGGGCTGCGCCCAATCCTCACTGTCTTCGGCATCGCGAAAATCCGCTGACGTCATGCTGTCGTCATCGAGGCCATCATGTGTCGCGTCAGTGGCTTCAGGCTCTTCGCCGGGCGAAACGGCAGCGGTGTTCTCTGGTTCCGCCGCCGCGGGGCCACGTTCGTCATCTTGGCCGGCATAGTCGAGCAACGAGCCCGTCACATTCATCCCAGGGGGGGCTTCACGAGCCGCTTCGTCCGCGTGACCGTCAAGCCGTACCAGATCCCGCTCGTCTTCGGCATCGACATCGGGTGGCTCGACCGGTTCGTTCTCTGGCCCTGACGCAGGGATGACGCCGCTGTGCATCGGGTCGTCGGACGGCTTGACCGGAGCCTCGGCCTCCGCTGTCGACGCCTCCGCAGTCTCAGCCTCAGGCGGCTCGACCGGAGCACTATCCTTCTTCAGCCGCTCGCCGATTTCGCGGAACGCGCTGCGTTCCAGGGTCGACAGGCCCTTGTCGTTGGCTGGCTGGCGATGTTCGGCGAGCCGGATCACCTTGTCGGCAAAGCGCCGCTCCTGTTTCGGCACGATGGTCAGCGCAGGCACCTCGCCCTTGAACGGATCCGATGCCTGCGTGTCCTCGGCCTTAGGCTCCTCGGCGTTCGGCTGTTCGGGCGCGGGTTGGATGGCTTGCGGTTCCGGCGTTGCCGGTGCCTGGCTATTGGGCACCAGCGCCATGCCGATGGCCTCCGGATCGACGACCGCGTCGCTGGCGCGGGCGACGCCGAAGCCGCGGAAACCCTCGAAGGCGCGGCTGCGCCCATAGACAGGCAGCGCCGCCAGGTCGACCGGTATCATCAGATCGGTGCCGACGACCGGCCACAGCACGGAGCGCCCGGACCAGGTATCGCGCCGTTCGAGAAGCCCCGATATCTCGCCGGAGGGGTCGAGGCCGAATGTAGCGGCGACATCCCTGAAGCGTCGGCCTATTACGTCGGCCGCCGGCTTGCCGACGATGTCGGCGAATTCCGGCGACAGCGCGCTGAACTTGCCTTCGGCATCGGTGCGCCAGACGAAGCGCACCGGCGCCGCTGCGCGGTCCATCGCCGAGACGGTCGTCGGCGTGGCCGCGGAAGTGGACTGGATTTCAAGGGCCCCCGGTTCGGCCGGAGCTTCAGGTCCGGGCGCGGCAGGTCGCGGCGCCTGTTGCCCTCCGTCCTCGCCAGCGTTGAAGTACCAATGGTCGTGCTGCGCCGGCGTGCGCTCCAATGCCGGCTGATCGCTGTTGGCCGCTGTCGGCGTCTGTACGGTCGCGTCGGCGATCGCATGCGGCCGCGATCCGGCGACGTCCTCGGTCGGCAGCGAGGCGCCTGGTTCGTCGGTCTCTGCGCCCTGTTCCGGCCGGGAGGCCGCGTCGCCAGCCGGTGCTGCCTCGGCAATGGTTTGCGTAGGATGTTCGCCCGCAGGGGCGGTGTCGTCGAGCTGGTCCTCGTCGATCACCACCAGCAGATGCCGCTCCTCGGTCAATCTTGCCAGCCCCGCTGGATAGGAGGCCGTGCCGCCGGGGACAAGGCGCTTGACGATGCGGTCGCTCTCGGCTGCGACGTCGGCAACCAGTGCCGCCAGCGTCTCCGGCAGGATGCCCAGTGCCGAAAATCCTTCCGAGGCCGCCTCGACGCTGCCCCTGGCATCGACAAAGGCGATGAAATGACCATCCTCGGTGAAGCCGCTAATGGCGCGCGCGGCGATTTCGCTGGCATTGCGTGACCCGGTCTGAGCCGCCGGGACTGCCAGCATGATCGCCTTTTCGGCGTCCGGCATGGTCACCGCACTGGCCAGGAAGCCGACGGCGCGGCTGGTCATTCCGGTCGCCAGCCGCACCATGATGGCGCGGTCACTGCCAATCTCGGGAAATCCGCTGGTCGCCATGATCTGGCGCCTGGCGATCACGGGCAACTGCGCCGAGGCGCCGATGATCGCCTCGATGTCGGGATACCCGAACATCGCGGCTCCTGGCCCGTTGGCCCAGATCACCTGCTCCAGATCCGCCGACAGGATCGCGATCGCGTCGCCTGCCGCAAAGCGCTGGCGGACCGCGTCGAGCACGGCGACATCGAGGAAGGAGTATTCGGACGGCATGCGCTTGGCGGACCTCACGGAGCGGCGATTTTGCAGTTAACGCTTTGTTAATAAAAGCCGGAGGCGCGAAGGTCCACAAGCCAGAACGTGCAAAGGCCGGAATCTGGGCTCTTGGTTAACGGCCCAAAGAAATTTATGGTGCACTGCAACAAAGATATTGCAATGCACAAAATTTGCCTTTATATTGCCATCATACATGAACGAGACGGCTTTCTGTCAAAGCCGCTGCCGCTGAAAAGGATGGAAAATGTCCAGGACCAAGACCGCCGAGACGATCGAAAACGTTGAATTCCCGAGCTTCGACGCTTCCAAGGCCACCGACCAGATCCGCGCTTTCGCCGAAAAGGGCGTTGAGCAGTCGAAAGAGGCCTACGCCAAGCTGAAGACCGGCGCCGAGGAGACCCAGAAGGCTCTGGAGTCGACCTACGAGACCGCCAAGACCGTTTCCAACGACCTGTCGCTCAAGACCATCTCCGCTTTGCGTGCCAATGCCGAGGCCGGTTTTTCCCACCTCGAGGCCCTGATCGGCGCCAAGTCGCTGTCGGAAGTCGTCGAGCTGCAGACCGCCTTCCTGCGCAAGCGCGTCGAATCGACCGTCGAGCAGGCCAAGGACTTCCAGGCCGTTGCCTCCAAGGCGGCCGAGGACGTCTCCAAGCCGATCAAGACCGCCTTCGAGAAGGCGATGAAGGAAATCAAGGTTGCCTAACATTTGCGCATGATCGGAAGATGCAACAAAAGGTCGCATTTTCTTAAAAACGATCGGGTGTATGATGGCAGCCATCAAGGAATACCCGGTGAGTGGAACCTCCTCCCTCTGCTCCCCGGGGTGACCAGCCAGCACCTCCTCCCGCTGGCTCGTAACAGGAAAAGGCCGGCACCTCCTCCCGCCGGCCTTTTTCTTTGTCCGGCGCCTGGTCTTCTTGCCAGGCAAATGCCGCGTCGATGTGGGGAAGTGACCTTTGCTTTCCAAAAGCCTTGAATTAGAATCCATAAGCCCGTAAGGACGCATCGCCGAACGACAGAGCGGGCGGATGAGTTTCTGTTTCGATCCGCTCGGGCAACGTGCCGTTGTAGCTCAGATGGTTAGAGCGCCGGATTGTGGATCCGGAGGTCGCTGGTTCGATCCCAGCCAACGGTACCATCGGTTTTCCAGTAAGTAATTGAATTTATTGTAAAAGTTTACCTTTGGGACATAATTTGTATCACAGTAGGTCTCACAATGTGTATCACAAATAGGAACTGGGTGCGCTCGGAAGCGACGCGAAGTGATTGATACCAAAAAGCTTTTTTGCGACACGCGATGATCATTGTCGGAAACCGCAGGATTCTTGGCGAAGAAAATCGAACCGGAAAGGCTTCGGTGGACCGCTTCCCGTCCACCGTGGGAGCCGATGGATGGCATCAGGCGCACCCGTCGTTGGATTGGGACTTGGCGGGTGCGTCGGATCCAGACAGCCATGCCGGCGCCGTTTGACACTCATTGCGGATGGCTCGGCTCTGAGGTAATTTAGATCCTGATCGGATGGGAAAGTGCCTGCTGTCGCGACGGTTTTTTGTTTTCTGTTCCTGTCTCGGCTGATTGTGAGCTCTTTAACAGCCTTGATACCGCAACCTTGGGGGCTTGTGGTCATCAGGTAGCGACGGTGGAAACAGGCCATGCTCCGACTTTGCGGATTCATCGCGGTCTTCTTCGTAGCGGCCCTTACGACCTTCGATGCGTCGGCCGATCGACGGGTCGCCCTGGTGATCGGCAATTCCGACTACCGGCAATTCCCGGCGCTGAAGAACCCGGTCAAGGATGCCGAGGACGTCTCCAAGACGTTTCGACTGGCAGGGTTCGAAGTTTTCGTTGCAAGCAATCTCACCAAGCTGCAGTTCGAAGAGCAGTTCCGCAATTATCTTGCCGCGATCGATGGCGCCGACCTCGCCGTCGTCTACTATTCCGGTCACGGTTTCCAGATCGGCGGCGAAAACTTCCTGATTCCCGTCGATGCCTCGTTGAAGCAGGCGGCGGACATCGAGGTCCAGGCCATCAAGCTCAACGATGTCCTGGAACAGATGCGTTCGAAATCGAAGATCCAGGTGATCGTCCTCGATGCCTGCCGCAACAATCCGTTCCCGCGCAAGAATTACTGGCTGAGAGACCAGCTTATCACCTCCGGCAACGCCGGGCTCGCGCAGGTCAGAAGCTCGCTGAACACGCTCATTGCCTTTGCCACCGAGCCTGGGGCGGCGGCCTATGACGGCAGCGGCGACCTCAGTCCGTTTTCGGCGGCGTTTTCCCGTCGCGCGCTGGCCCCGAACCAGGAGATCCGCACGGTCATGGCGGCGGTGCGCCGGGATGTGGTGGAGGCAACAAAAGGCCTGCAGGTTCCCTGGGAGAACTCGTCGCTGATCGACGAAGTGGTGCTGATGCGCCGCAGCAACCGCCCCTCGCTGCCGCCGGTGCTGGAGAAAATCGTGTTGTCGGGAGTGGGCCCAGTCGATCTCGGCCTGCCGGAACCGGTCGATGTCGACGGCGGAACGATCACCGTGAGCATCGAGAGACCACCTGCTCTCGGCCGCCTCATGCTGGACGGCGAACCTGTCGAGGTTGGCGAACCGATCCAGGGCAAGGACCTGCCGCGTTTGCAGATGGATGTGCCCAAGGGGGTCGACGCGCAGGACGAGGTGGATATGCTGGCCTACGCCACGCATGACAATTGGGGCGGTCAAAGCCAGGGCATCCTGGTGTTCCGGGTCAAAAGCGGCGAAGGCGCCCATGGCGAACAGGTCATGGCCTCGCTCGCGGCCGAGCAAAAGCAACAGGTGGTGGAGCGCGGCATTCATATCACAGGTGCCGCCGAGGCGATCGAAAACCGTGACATTGATGTTCCCGTTGGCGTGGGCCCGGTTGCGCTTAACCTGGATTTCCCGACCGACGATCCCGCGGTCAGTCTCAAAGTTTCGGCATATCCCGCGACAGGAACCCTTTCGCTCCCCGACAGAACCCTGTCACCTCAGTCCAGCCTGATGGCCGCTGAAGTCGACCGCCTGCGCTACGAACCTCAGATCGGCGTAGCCGCGCCGGTCGAGGTCGGCTTCGAAATCCGTGCGGACAGCAGTTCGTCCAAGCCCGCCACGATGAAACTGTCGCCAACCGTCGATCCGTGCGACTCCGCCGCCGGCGAGCCTCTGGACCTGCAAGGCGTCGTTCCCGGCCTGCTGCCGAACGAAATCGGCGCCGGCGCCGTGGAGGTTTGCGAAGCCGCTGTGAAGGCTTATCCCGATGTCCCACGCTTCCGCTACGAACTGGGGCGCGCGCTGCTCGCAACTGGCAAGGTCGAGGAAGCGAAGACAGCCATCGAGGAGGCCGCCAAGAAGGGACATGTGCGTGCTGTGTTCGAACTCGGCTACATGTATGCGACGGGAACCGGTCTGGTCATCGACCGCACGCAGGCCAACGCGCTTTACGCCGCGGCATCCGACAAGGGCGATCCCTACGGCATGACGTCGTGGGGCCGCGCCTTGTTCAATGGCTATGGCGTCAAGCCTGATACCGCCAAAGGTCTGGACCTGCTGCTCAAGGCGGCCGCGATGGGGCACACCTATGCCATGAACGATCTCGCCGCGATCTTCACGGAAGGCCGCAACGGCGTGACCGCCGACCCGGCCCGTGCAGTTGCCTTCCTGGAGGCCGGCGTCCAGCGACAGGACATGTATTCTATGAACCTTCTCGGCCGTAACTACCTGGCCGGCGTGGGTGTCGAAAAGGACCCCAAGCAGGCGCAGGGGCTATTCCAGAAGGCTATGGATCTAGGCCAGCCCTACGCTCCGGCCAGCCTTGCGCGCATGTACCGGGATGGCGTTGGTGTCGAGCAAAACCTCGACGAAGCGCAAAGACTGTTCGAGTTGGCCACGGCACGCGGCGATCAGTCCGGCGCATATGATCGCGCAGCGCTCGAAATGCAGAAGGGCGCCAATGCCGACCAGACGATAGCGGTGCGCTATCTGGCCTTTGCGGTCGCGCTTGATCTTCGCAAGGAATTGCCGGGTGCCCAGACGACGCTGACGAAATTCGAAGTGAAGACGAAAACGGCCGCGCTCAAGCAATTGCGTGGCGAACTCAAGTCGAAGATCCCGGCGAAGGGCTCGCTTGACGACCAACTGGTCAATGCGGCCAGAGCGGTCTGGGAGCAAGCCAATCCGCGTCGGGACTTGTTTTGATCAGTGAGGAGGCAATCGTGGGCAGGGCAGTGAAGCAGGCATTGATCGCCACAGTTCTATCCGGCGCTCTGGTGGCAGTAGCGGGCTGCATGTCCGTTGCGCCCGCGCCCAAGGCCGAACCGACGGTGACGACGACAAAGCACAGGCCGAAGCTCATTCGCACGACGACCACGCCAAAGATCACCAGGCAGAAGAAGGCTATCGCCAAGAAACTCGTCGAACCGACTGAGGAAACCGCACCTGTCGTCGTTCCACCTTTGGGCGGCGGCAATGGCGGCACCGGTGGCACTGGTGGCGGAGGCGGCGGCTGGGGATAATGCTAACAGCAGGTCAGGGTTTCGCGGCACCGCTCGCCGAGGCCGCCTGCCACCATTTGACACGCCAACTCTGCCCCCGGACCTTGACCGGAAGACCGGCTGCAACTGCTCGCCAACCAGCCGCAAGTGCTCTATGCTCTCGCCAGGTGTCGTGTCGATACGGTGGTCCTGGTCAGGGGGCGTTCCATGTTCGAAGTCGTCGCATTCTGGTGGAAGACGAGGCTGAAAGGCCCCGCCACACGAGGTCTTGGCCTGATCGTCGCGCTTTCCGGCTTGCTGCTACTCGCATCGCAAGCCGCCAACGCAGCGCCGAACTGGACGCTTGATCCCACGGCTTCGGTGATCACCTACCAGTCGGTGAAGAAAAACACGATCGTCGAGACAAACAAGATCAGGAACATCACCGGCACGCTCAGCTCGGCGGGTGATGCCAAGGTCACCTTCGACCTCAATTCGGTCGATACCGGCGTCGACCTGCGCAATGTCCGCATGCGCTTCCTGTTTTTCGAGACATTCAAATACCCGACGGCCGAGCTGACGGCCAATGTGGATCCCGCCGCATTCGCCGATCTCGCGACAAAACGCAGGGTGAAGTCGACGCTGCCTTTCCGTCTCAATCTGCACGGCGTCGACAAGGACCTCGAGGCCAGCATCGTCGTCACCATGATCAGTGACGACATGGTCTCCGTTGCTTCGGAAGCTCCCGTCGCGGTTCACGTGGAGGATTTCGGCTTGCTGCCGAACGTGGACAAACTCCAGCAGGCGGCCAACGTCACCAACATCGTGCCCACCGCGTCGGTGTCGTTCGATTTCGTCTTCACCGCCGACGGCAGCAAGCCCGCTGCAACCCAGACCGCCGCGGCGAGTTCGACCGATGTAGGTCCCGTTGCCACCGACGCCGCCAAGGCGAACTTCAGCGATGAGGAATGCTTGAACAGGTTTGCCGTGCTCTCACGCACCGGCGCCATCTACTTCCGGCCGGCCAGCGCGCGGCTCGATGCGAAAAGCCGCCCATTGCTGACGGAGGTCGAAGGTGTCGTTGGCAAATGCCCAAGCCTGAAGGTCGAGATCTCCGGCTATACCGATTCCGATGGATCGCCGGACGCAAACAAGCAGTTGTCGGAGCGGCGCGCCCACGCGGTTGCCGACGCCTTGATTGCCGAGGGTATTCCGCGCAATCAGGTCAGCGCCGCCGGCTATGGCGAGGAGCGGCCGGTTGCCGCCAACGATACGCCGAAGAACAAGGCGCTCAATCGGCGGATCGAGTTTTCCGCCACCAAGCCCGTGAACTGAGGTTCCGGTGAGGTCCGATCTGATCGCCTGTTGCGGTGGCCTCTTTCGTGCCGCCGGGCTTGCCGCGCTTGCCTTGCTTTTGACTGTAACAGCCGCCAGTGCCGAGCGCCGCATCGCGCTGGTTCTGGGCAATTCCCAGTACCAGCACGCGGCGCCGCTCGCCAATCCGGTGCGCGACGCCCAGGCCATGGCCGAACGCTTGAAGAAACTCGATTTTGAGGTCGTTTCCGGCTTCGACCTGACCAAGCTGCAGACACAGGCGACGATCGTGCAGTTCGCGAAACAGGTGCGCGGTGCCGACATCGCGCTGTTTTTCTATGCCGGCCACGGCCTGCAGGTTTCGGGCAAGAACTATCTGCTTCCAGTCGACGCTGCGCTGGAAGATGAAACCTCCGTCGACTTCGAAGCCGTGTCGGTTGATTTCGTTTTGCGCCAGATGTCGCGAGAGACCAGCATCAGTCTGGTGTTTCTCGACGCTTGCCGCGACAATCCCCTCGCCGAGGTGCTGGCCAAGACCGCGGGCGTCAACGGCGCCAGCAGCGGCCTTGCCGAGATCCCGGTAGAGAATGGTGGCACCGGCACGCTCGTCGCTTTCGCCGCCAGTCCCAATCAACTTGCCTATGACGGGTCGGGCGAACATTCGCCTTTCACCTCGGCGCTCCTCAAGCGTATCGGCGAATCCAACGTCTCCATCACCGACGCCATGAACAGGGTCACCAGCGACGTCTTCAAGGCAACCTCCGGCAAGCAGCGTCCCTGGATCAACGTTTCGCTGAAAACGGATGTCGTTCTGCACAAGGTCGATCTCAATGCGCCGTTGATCGTGGGCGAGGCGAGCGCACCTCCAACCGAAGGCGGCTCCGACGCAAGCAACACCGGCGCTGCAGGCGCATCAGGCCAAAGTGACGACCAGCTTGCGCTCGATGTGCTGCGTCAGAAGATCCCCAGGCTGGCTTCGGACGATCCGATCTTTTTCGACCATCCGATCGATTTCGGTGATCCGGCAATCGATGGCAAGAGCATCGCCCAGCTGATCAAGGGCAAACCCCTGTTCAGCCCGGTGGAGGGATTGGACAAGTCGGTATGGGAGGACAAACATTGCGACGGCTGCCATGAATGGGACGAGGCACGGCTATGCGAACAGGCGAAAAATTTCGCCACCAACGATGCTTCTGTTTTGCGCCTGCAACATCCACTTGGAACGCGCTTCAAGGTGGCGCTTGCCAAATGGGCTCAAGGTGGCTGCAAGTAAGCATCCGCCGATTGGCGCAGGGCCTCGATCTCGGCCATCTGGATGCCCATTTCGACAAACGCGGAAAGAACGGCAAAGCGGTCCACCAGTGCGACACGCGCCAGCCCGGCCAGAACACCCGCATTGATTGCATGGGCGGCAGGAAACGGCTGCAAGGCCGATGGTGCTTCTGCGCCGACAACAGATCCGACAATAAAGGAACCATTGTCACGCCATCCCGCCGCCCGGGCAATCCAGGCTCCCGGCGTTGTTGGCGGCGTTGCCTCTGCCTGGCTCACCGCGGGGCGATGGCTGTCCGGTTCACCGACCCAGTCGCGAACATAGGCGAGCAACTCGTGATCAGTTCCATCGAGCAACTCGCTCAGATGGCTCAGGCATTCATGCGCCCACCAGACCGCAGCCCGGTCGGGAAGCAGGTAGGCACAGAACGTGATCGCCTCTTCGGGAACGCGCCCGGCGAGCAGGTCGCGGCAAAACTCGATCGATTGCTGTTCGGTTGGAAGGGCTCTCATGTCCCGGGCAATAGCGGGACAAGCCATGAAGAGATCCTGTGCCGTTTTGAATCGGAGCTCATTGGCCATGACCGCCACGCCTTCATCGAGAAGCTCCAACCACTCAAGCCCCAGGCGCGGCGCGGGTCAAGTCTCAACCGGTGACGCTGCAACAACTGCCGGCACCGCCGCATCCCCTGGCGTTTATCGACAGACAATTGCCCCGGAATTTGGTATGATCACCACCATCGAAATCGGATGCTCAAACAGGAGTAACCGCTATGCAGTGGGGCAGTTCAGCCTTGGTGTTGGCAGTCGTGTTTTTCTCGACTCACGCTTCCGCCGACCCTGTTCAGAAATCAGAAGACATCGTGAAGTTTTTTGCCGGCGCCGCCGACCTCGGCAAGTCGCGAGGAATTTGTGTAGGAACCGAGGAAGAGTGCAACAGCAAGACCAAGGCAAAAGACGCGCCGGCCGAAAAATCCAGCCTCGATATGCTGATCAATTTCGGGTTGGATTCGGCCGAACTCGACGCGACAGCGCGCAGTGAACTCGACGAGTTCGCCAAGGCCCTGAAGGACAGGCGGCTGAGCACATTCAACTTCGTTGTCGAAGGCTACACCGATGCCACCGGCACGGTCCACTACAACGAGGGCCTGTCGCAACGGCGAGCGCAATCGGTGGCAGCCTTCCTGACGGCCAATGGTGTCGAGGCCGCCCGCATCAACCCGATCGGCATGGGCGAAAAGAATCCGCGCAGCCCCAACCCGTACGATCCGGCTAACCGCCGCGTGGAAATGCGGATAAAGACGCAATAGCACCTACCGCGTGCCACTGTTCCAGGAACGCCGGCGGTCAGTTCTTGAGCACGCCGCCCACAGCCACACCGGTGCCGAAGATCAGCGCCTTGGTGAGGAAGTCGTTGTTATCCCGGGGCGGCGGAAGATCATCATCCTGCCGCACCACTGTGTCCCGGTTGCGCCGCTTCTGAACGACCTGCTGTTGTTTGCGGGGTTTCTGTGCCACCGGTCTCTGCGTGCGGACCTTCTTTACCACCTGTTTTTTCGGCTGCGTCGCACGGGCCTGATCGGCAGCATATCTGGCGCGCACGGTTTCCATCATCGGATCAGTCTGGATCACGAGGAATGCAAGTTGCTCGCGTGTCAGATAGCTGGTCTGCGGCAGGCCGTTCTCCACCTGCCAGATACCGATCGCCTGGCGGGTCTGTGGGCCTATGTTTCCGTCGACGCGGCCAAGCTCGTTGCCCAACGCTTCGATGCGCAATTGCAAGTCGATGCGACCCTGGCGGTCGAGGCCAATGGCATTTTCCGTCAACTCGGTGCCCGGTGTTTGCTTCACCTCGTCGGGGACGCCGACCGAGGTGCGCACTGCGGAGCCGGAACTGGCGTTCGCCTGGTCCGTATCGAGTGCCGCGACCTGCCGGTTCTGGGCTTCCGGGTCGTTCAATTCGTCGATGTTCAGCCGCGCCACCGTGGCGAAGCGGCCGTTTGGGAACTGCTCGAGATAGGCCTCGTAGAACGGCACCGAGTTGCGCTTGGAGGCTTCATCCCAGAGCCGCTGCTCGACTTCCCAGGAAGGCGGGTCACCAACCACCAGCGTGGGGGCGGTTGCCGCCCCGGCATTGGCAGGCTGTGCTTCAGGCGCCGCCACGACCACGGGTTTTCCAATGAAGACCTCGCGCCCCAGCGACGCGTTGTGCCAAGGCCTCTGGCGACCTTGCGTCGTCTCGGTCACTTCGCCGCGCACGCGCGTCAGCGCGCTCTGGATCTCAATGCCGGGTTCGGTCAGGTGCCTGGCGAGCGCCGTGGAGTAAGGGCTGTTGACGCCGTTGCCGTCGAAAGCGATGGCGCCCGGATCCGTTGCATAGGCGATCAGGATGCCGCCCGTGCCTACGCCGTCCGATCTTGCTTCGATCGGTGCCAGACCGGACCCCAACGAACGCGACTTCGGCAGCGAGGCGGCCAACGTCCTGGCGAGTGGATTGTCGCGGCAGGCATCGAGTATGATGACGCCGACCGCCGGATCAGGCGGCAGCGCCGCCAGGAAGTCTTCGACCTGAATGGTGCGGGTCTTGAGATAGGCCGGCGACGTCAACTCGGCGTCGACCGGTATCAGGAAATTCTTGCCGTCGACCTGCATGCCGTGCCCGGCATAAAAGATGACGGCGAGGTCGGCATCGTAAGACTGCTCTGTGAACCGGCTGATGAGGCTGTGCATGCCGGCATTGTCCTGATCCATCCCCTCGATCACCTCGAAGCCGGCATTGCGCAGCGTGGAGGCGATGAGGTGCGCGTCGTTGGCGGGGTTGGGCAAAGCGACAGCATGAACATACTTGCTGTTGCCGATGACCAGTGCGACGCGCTTGGCGTCGGGCGCGGCTGCCTCAGCGCTGAACGCGGCAAGGATAAAAAGGAGAAATCCGCTCAGAAATACGATGAACGCTTTCATGGACCAGCCCTCCGCCCAGCAGGGCGCACTGTTGATGTCTGCGCATGCTCAATTTCGTCAGCGACAATGTCGCTTATGCCAAAATGGCTCTTGGGCGTATGTGATCCTGACCACGGTCTTGGTTCACAAAGGACCCGAAAAAAGTTGTCCATAGTAACACTTTGCAGCCGGAACACCAATGGTCTGACGGTGAACTCATGAACCGCGAGGGCAGGTTCAAAGGGTATTCTGAAGCGAGCTTATGACGGCCGTGATGGCTTGCTTGTATTCTTCGAACTCTGGCGACGTCTGGCGCACTTCCGTCGTGGTCGATACCGGTTGGCCTGCGCCGGTCCCCGCGGGGCTGAGCTTTCGGCCCATTTTCCTTTCGGCCCAGTCCACGACATAGCCGGCGGTCTTGCCGGTGAGGAACGGGTTGGCCTGAATGACGGCCGACCCGAGCACGGCGCTCAATTGCGCCGAACTCGACGCCGACAATACCTGATGGGCGCCTTCCATGCCCAGGAAATGGCAGAGATAGAGCCGGCCGGCTGTGATCTGGTGGCCTCGCGCCCGAAGATAGGCTTCACCCTCGCGCGCAAGATTGCGCACCATCTCGCGCGAGATCGTGTAGTCGTAGCGCAGAGCAAGGAGATCCGCATTTGAAAGTGTGCGCGCCAGTTCGGGACGGTAGGTGTTCATCATCCTGATCCAGGTCTTCGATATGAATTGGCCGGCACCGGTTGCTGAAGAAAGCGGGTTCTTGGCGCGGGCGCTGCCACCACTTTCGACATGAACGATACGGTCGGTCAGTGTTTCGACAGCAGGATCGCTCGTTGCGACCGCGGCGGTCACCGTGCCCAGCGGGTCGATCGCCCCGCCATTCTGATAGAGTTCGAAATGCAGATGCGGCCCGGTCGACAGGCCGGTGGTGCCGATATAGCCAATGATGTCGCCGGCCTTCACCTTTGTGCCGACACCGCTTGCTATCGCGAATTTCTGCATATGCGCGTAGCGCGTCTCGCGTCCGTTGGCATGCGCAATCTTCACCAGGTTGCCATAACCGCCGCCGTCGCCCTGGAAGGTGACCTCGCCGTCGAAAGCGGCCGCGATCGGCGTACCCACCGGAGCCGCCCAATCGACGCCCTTGTGGATGCGAACCACGCCCAGAATTGGGTGCTTGCGTGGACCGAAGGTGGACGTCATGACCCCGTTGACCGGCGTGACCATGCCGTTGATGACCGTCAGCGAGCGGATCTGATCGTCGCCGGTAACGCATGCAAACTGACCGTCGCTCTGCTGGAAGACGAAGCATTCGAAGCTCTTTTCAGCACCCTGCACGCCGACATACAGCACGCGTCCGTCGGTCTCGCCCTTGCCGCGCGGCGTTTGTGAATAGATCAGGACAAGGCGCTGGTCCTCGCTGGCGAAGGCGTCCAGGTCCCGTCCTCTCGATAGGTACATGATCGCTTCGCCGATCACGCCGGTCGGAACTTTGTTGCGCGCCGCCGTCGAATAGATTGCGTCGAGCAGGCGATATTGCCGCTTGTGCGTGCCTTCTTCCGGTGCACCCGAATAGTTGAACAGATCTTCGCGGACCCAGGGATCGACACCCGATACGAATGCACCCGCGGCGTTGCGCGTCAGCGTGCCGACAAAGACGCTCTTGGCGTAGATCGACACCTGCATGAGCGACATTGTTGTCGTCTCGCGCGTCGGCCTGAAACCACGCATGGCGACGACATAACCCGGTTCCAGGCCTTCCCGGTTGAAAAGCGCCTTCAGCGCTTCGCCCGCCCGCCTGGCGTCCTCGACGGAGAAATGCGCATCGAGCGCAACGCTGTCCAGGCTGCGGTCGTTGAGGATTTTCACGAACGTGTCTTCGGTCGCCTCGAACCGCTGATACTCATTCGTGACGGTTGCGACACTCGTGTTGTTTTCGATCTGTGTCTTCTGGAATGCGGGCAGGGCTGCTTCGCCTGCATCGATTGTTTCACCCCAGCCGGCTTCGGGATCGTCGGTGCCCATCTGCTGCCCCGAAGCAGCCGGAGCCTCGTTGGGGGCAGGCGAGGGCTGAAGATCGTTCTGCAGATCCCCCGCCGGCGGCTGAAGATCGTCCTGCAGATCGTTGGACGGCGGCGGGGCGGTCTGCCGTTGCGCCTGGAAGAATGCGAAGTCTTCCTGCGTCGACGGTATCGTCGTCATGAATTTTTCGCTGGCGCTGAGCATCACATCCGACAGGATTTCGATCTGCGGAGAAATCCCGGCCTGATCGAGATCCGCCGGCTTCGCGATCGAACGGCCCCTCGACGTGGCGTCGGCGTCGGGGGCAAGGGTGATCCACATCGGGTCCCCGGCAAGGTCGATAATGGCAGGCACATAGACCGATGCATCGGCCGGCACGTCGTCCACCCCTTCGACCGCGTGAAGCTCTTCGTCTTCGTCGCCGAACGACCAATAATCGGCGGTGAGGTAGAAGCCCACGGCGATCGACAGCATGATGATCGCGGCAAGACCGGCAAGCAGCCGGCGCCAGAGCCTGCGTCTGCGAAGCGCAAGGCGCGCCTGCTTCTTCTGCCTGAAGCTCGTGTCGATAGTGTGCGTCACGGGCTGTTTCCGGTCAGGAAGAACGTCCACCGCGCCTGTTCGAGCGTATCGACTTCGAGAAATTGCGCCGCGATATGGCCGCGTTGCCAGCATTCGTCGATGCCGCGGGTCGAGAAACGCCTTCGCTCGATGCACATTTCGGTCGATCCCGTCAGGATCGCGTGGCCGAAGACGTCCGTTGCGTAGATGTAGATGTAGCGGTTGGTCAGTTCCTCGCGAATGACATTCACGCACTGATTGGCGCCGATGGTCCACCAGCCGTCTGTCTGATCGGCATTGTCGACCTTCTGGCCGACTGCGAGATTGACGACGTCGAGTGTCTGATTGCAGACCGTGAATTCGGCTCGCGCTTCGCCGGATGACAGCACAGCCAGCAGCGCGGCGCCCGCGATGACCGCAAGCTTCATGTGGCCCGCCAAGGCGAGCAGGGCGCGAACCGGTTCACACTGCTTTATGGGCAGGTCGGCAGACGAGTGGGGCAAACACGAGCAGCGTTCCATCGGGCGCCCATGCTATCCGCCGAGCCGGAAATACTTGGCAGTGGCTGAGAACTGAGATCCGTTGGTCTCGATTTCCTCGAGAATTTTGGGTAGCAGCGCCGAGGCTGGCGTCGGCGCCGAGAATGCGGCCGCCTCAATATCCTGGGGTCCCGTGATCACCATTATGATCTGCGGCACGGCCTTTCCAGCGGCCTTGTCGGCGGCGCCGAGGCCAATCGGGATGCTGAAGGTGGCTTTGTCCGACTGTGCGACGATGCGATCGTCGAGATTAAACACCATGCCCTTGTGATCGATCAGCAACACGCTGGAAATGAGCCCGCCACGCGTCACCAGCGTGCCGCTGATCGGCGTACCGTTCGGCACCGACGTCCGGTCGAGAACAAGCTGCGGCTTGTCGGCCGCGGTCTGTCCCAGAAAGCGCAGAAAATTGGTGACTTCGCACTGGCTCGGCTCAATGAGGCGGACGCTGATGTCGGGCTCCACATGGAATTTCGCCTGGAAATCGCCCAGCATGCGTTCGAATGGCTGGACCGCTGTTCCAAATCCTTCGATCGCGGCTGCGGTGTCGGTTGGCGAATTCATGGTCGCATAGAAACAGTCGCCGCCGCCGAAGTCGCGAACCCAGGAGACTCGTTGCGCGATGTCGTCCACGGCCGGAGGAATGGCCGGTTTGGGTACGTTCAACGCGACGACAGGTTGGTCCGGCTGCTTGGCCGCCGGTGGCACAGTCTTTTGGCTCTCGGCGTTCGCGGCATCCGTCTGGCTTGCAGTGGGTTTGGGCGCCGGCCCGGCAACCTTGGG
The DNA here is from genome assembly GCF_040320355.1 of Mesorhizobium sp. M0715. NCBI lineage: Bacteria > Pseudomonadati > Pseudomonadota > Alphaproteobacteria > Hyphomicrobiales > Phyllobacteriaceae > Mesorhizobium > Mesorhizobium sp. M0715. Next base: position 34,062 of record NZ_JAMYPL010000025.1, read on the forward strand.
TTCTGCCGGCTGGCTGATCTGCGGCTCCGGTTTGGGCTTTGGGCTCTCCACAAACTCTGGCTGGGCCGGCGGTGTCTTTTCGGATGGCTGCTGCGCGTCCGTTGCCGATGACTCCGGGGGGCCCGCGGTTTGCGCGGGGACAGTGGGCTTGGCCGGCTCCGGCGTTTGCACTGCCTTGGCATCTGCCTGGCTTCCAGCCGGCGGCACGCCCGCCTCTGTTTGCGGTTGCGCTTCCATTGCCGGCGGTTTCTCAGATTCCTCGGTCTGCGAAGGGAGTTCGGCGGGCTTGGCCGGCTGCGGCTTTTGAGCCGCCGAGGCATCTGGCTGGTTTTCAGCCGGCGGTACGCTGGCCTCCGGCTGCACGGGCGGAACTGGCTTTGCCGGCTCAGGGGCGTTCGCGACTTTGTCCGTGAGGGTCGGCGCCGAAGTTTCCGGTGTAGGCTTTGACGGTTCGGGCGCGGAAAGCGATGTCTTGCCGGCAATCGGCGTTGCCGGCGTCATGAAGCCGCTCAGATACAGGCCCGCGCCTGAGGCGACAGCTAGTGTCGCCAGGGCAGCGATCGCGATAGTTGGGGTCTTTGTGGATTTCTTGGGCATATCCGCAGTGACCGCGCGCGGAGGGCCGGCGACCGGCGAAGGCAGCGGTTCGGACAAATGCGCGGGCCGGACATGCGGGACGAAGCGCTGCTCGCCCGGGCCCGTTGCCGTCGGCGCGTTGCGTCCCGCGACATTGGATGCCTGGCCGCCCTTGGGATCAGGAGTAAGGGTTTGCCCGGCTGGCCGGTTGCGGGGTGTGATGGACGTCGGCGGCGTTGTTCCTTCGTCTTCGCCACGCGTCATCCTGGCGATATCAGCCATGCTGACCGGCCGGTCTCGCGGATCCGGTTGCAGCATGGCTTCGACAATGTCACGAAAATCGTCGTCGATATCAGAGAGGTCAGGCACGGCCCGGCGCTTTTCGATGATCTCGAACTGCGATCCGCTCATGTCGATCGGTTTCCCGCGCAGAGCGGCAGCCAGCACCAGCCCAAGGCTGTAAATGTCGGACTGTTCACTGACGTCGCCGCTGTACAGCCCGAGCTGTTCGGGCGAAACGTAGTTGTACTTTCCCGCGAACTTCCCGCCGATCAGTGTCTCCCCGCCCACGGTCGCCGATCGCGCTATACCGAAATCGATGATCTTTGCGCGGTCGACCCGGCCCCCCGGCAGGATGATATTGTCCGGCGAGAGGTCGCGATGGATTGCTCCCGCTTGATGCACGGCGCTCAGGCCGGATGCGAGGCGATGGCAGAGCTTGCGCACCTCATCCGTCGGCATCGGACCACGTCGCATGATGTCGTACAGCGACTCGCCGTCGACGAATTCCATGGCAAGGTAGGGACGGCCGATCCCGGGATCGATGGTGAAGACGTGGTATCGCACGACCGCATCATGCGACAGGTGGTTGAGGATCGAGGCCTCCTTGCGGAACAAGGACAAGATCGTCTGGTCACGGGCAAATTCGGGCAGCACGATCTTGATCGCGACATGGTCGCCGGTCTGGATGTTGTGGCCGCGATAGACCTCGCCCATGCCGCCGAATGCGATCCGTTCGTCAAGTTCGTAGATGCCGCTGAGCTGCGTACCGACAGCGGTGTTGGCCACTTGCGGCGATATTCGCGTCTTGTCATCGGCGCTCATCAGCCTCGGCCCTCCGCTCTGGACAGATCAGGGTGGAGCGATTGTCCATTGCGCCCGTTCCCAATCTTAACCAGCACAATGGTGACATTGTCCGTTCCGCCTCGCGCCAGAACCGTTTCCAGCAGGTTTTCTCCGGCCGCCTGAGGTGTAGCCGACACGACGGCGGCCTCGATCTCGGGGTCGGTGACATGTGCCGTCAGCCCATCGGTGGCCAGCACGAAAATGTCTCCCGGCATCAGTTCGCCCTGCTGGAAATCGATGACGAAGTCGTCACTGACCCCGATCGCATGTGTGATGACATTGCGGCGTGGCCAGGTGAGCGCCTCGACCGCGCTGATCATGCCTCGATCCAAGAGTTCCTGCACTTCGGTGTGGTCTTTCGAAATCTGCGAGATCGCGGCGTTGCGGATCAGATAAACCCGGCTGTCGCCCGCCCACAGGCAGGCAAATCGTCCGTCCATCGCCAACAGGGCGGCGACCGTGGAGCCGATGGTGATGCCGCGCGATTCCGATATGCTGCGGATTTCGGCATTGGCCCGGCTCAGCCTGTCCTCGAAGCGGGCCCGAAGATCGGGTGCCGAGCTCGCGATGCCGATTGTTGACAGATGATCGACGATACTGGCGGAAGCGACCTCTCCGGCGTCATGTCCACCCATTCCGTCGGCTACCACCCAGAGGCCAGTTTGTGGCTCGACTAGATAGCTGTCTTCATTGAGCTCACGGACACAGCCTTTGTGGCTCACGCCGAAGCTTTCGATGGAAAGGGCGACAGTATTCAAATTGCCACCAAGCGCTTTTCAAGCGTCCTTCTGCGGCGCACCTTTGGACGCTCGCTGGCGCCACTTTGCCACAGGCTCGAACATTAAAGTACCGAAAACTAAGGAAAACCGGGGTTTGAACTCTGGTCAGCGGATCGGCGCCATGATCAGCAGATCAAACCCATCTCAAAACGCCTTGGGACAGCTGAATCCGGAAAGGGCCGGGAGGAAGAAGTGGTTGGAGCCTGAACCTGTCTGGAGCGTATAAGTAACGTCGCGTCCGCCAATCACGAAGCGTGCTTGCATGTTGCTGTCGTGGCCGGTGACGGCAGCCTTGTCCAGAAGTCGCTTCAGGGCCCACGGCCCTTCGAACTTGATGGCGGATTCGCGGCCTGGCATCTCCGGCGTCAGGCTCAGACTGGCGGATCCGGAAGCCGCGCCGCTCGGCCAGGTCACTATGCTCGGCATGTTGCCCGCTTGGTTGCTCTGGACGGTCTGGCCGTCGACATCGAGCACCGCCGCATCGGCATCGCCATGCAGTGAGAAGGGCGTGAAGGTCACGCTCACCGAGGGCACCGAACCGCCCTGGGGAAAAAAGGCGCTACGGATTTCGGCCGCCAGCTGGAAGTTCTTCAGCGTCGACTTCGACAGGTCGCGGCCGAAGCGAGCATCCTGTTTCCAGCTCCAGTCCTGACCGGTCATATCGATCAGCGATGCGAGGTTCTGTGCGAAGAACCGGTCCATCAGCCCGCCCGGAGCGAACAGTTTGGCGAAATCCGCCATCGCGATGTCCTCGGTGCCATTGCGGGCGAAAGGATAACGGCCGTTGACCGCCGCCTCGCAGGGCTGTGTGACCGTCTGGTCGAGCATCTGGTTCAAATTTGCCACCGAGGTCTCGGTGACGTTGCCTTCAAACTCGTCTGCCGTCGCATTGACCATCCGGCCGAGTTGCTTGGGCAGTCGCGAGACATTGGCGCGAAGGGTGGCTATCTGGAGCTGCAGGTTTGCGTTGACGCGTTCCGTCTGGGAGGGGACGTCGGTCGCCAGTTGCAGGCTCTGGTAGATATCGCGGAAATTCTGGGTCAAGGCATCGATCGGGCGGTGTCCGGCAGCACCGCTCACCAGGGCCTGGAACGGCCTGAATTGCGCTTCGATGTTGGCCCCGGGATTCTGGTTTTGCGCGCTTAAGGATCCCGTGCCGGCACGGGTTTGCGATTTTCCGGTGGCGATTTGTATGCCGATGCGAGCCAGACCCTTGGCCACGCTTGCTGCGTCCTGTAACTGGCCCGCGCCGCCTTCAACCCCGGTGGCTGAGTCCTTGCCGGAAGCAGCGTCCCGCGTCAGAGCGGTTTCGTCGGCGATCGCCGTAAACAGCAGTTCGATCGGCGAGGTTGGCGAGGCGACGGCGGAAAGCGCGATATAGCGCGGCTTGTCCTTCAGCATCGCCTTGAATTTCAACCCGTCGAGAACGCTGTTCCACGCCGTTGCGAACTCCTTGCCATAGCGGTCGAGAAGTTCGGGACCGAGCTTGGGCAACTCCTGATCGATGCCGCCTTGCTCGCCGCCGCCACCGAGGACCCACTGGTCGTCGACGAGCGTCTGGGCAATGCGCGAGAGTTGCACGAGATAGAAGCTGTTGAAGCCGGCATAAGTATAGAGGCCGGGAACACGAAGGCCTGACAGATCGCCGCCATCGACCCGCTCGAACAGTAACGGGGCTTCCGGGCCGCTTTTCAGGGAAACAGAAAAATCATCCAGAGCTGCCGCGTATACTGCGGATTTGACCAAAGCCGAGGCACGGTCGGCAAGGCTCATGCGCCCGAGCGACCGTTGAGCGGCTTGGACGAGCGGCTGGTTGAGTTCGAAAACCGGATCGTAGGCGTCGTCCAAGGCAAGCATGGCACCCAGGTGCTTTTCGAGATGCTCGCGTCCTTCGCGGTTGTTTTCACCTGGATACCGGTTCTGCTCCCAATCGTGCTTCATCCAGGAAATGATCAACGCGTCGTCGACCTTCGGCGCCTTGCCGCCAAGCATCAGGTAGATTTTCAACGGCTCGTAGAGCGCGGCGGGATCGGCCATCCTGGCCTGGATCGTCCGCTCGGCCTGGATCAGCAGGCGCGATCGGAACATTCGTTCCAGCGCTTCCCGGTAAGCCGTCTTGGATGCCGAAAGAAGTCTCTCCCGCTGGCTGAGGCCGAACGTCTCCTCGATCGGTGTCGGCACGTCGCCGGTTTCGAACCCAGCCGGCAGATTGCGCAACTGGTCGAGCGGGCCAATGACGTTTTCGAGGTCGACATCGGTGACCTCGGTGCTTTTGAGCAACGCGTCCGCCGTCTGGCGATACTGGCTTATGGCCTGCGTGGTGGAGGCGATCAGCGACCTGTTGGCTGTGAAGCTCAGGGCTAGGGTGCCGAGGGCCGCCGCAGCGATCAACGCGATGGCGCCAAGGCCGGCGAACCTGGCGATCGTTGCACGTCTTACAGCTGATTTGTCATACGAAACCCATCCGGATTCGGCAAAAATGACGCCCGTCAGCAGATCGTGCAAAAAGAAGCTTTTGCCGGTTCCGGAAAGATGGGCGCGGGGGCTGCTGCCGAAATTGCGACCGATCGCGCCCAACACCTGATCGATTGGCGTTCCCTCTTGCGTGCCTGAAGAGAAGTAGAGTCCACGCAAGCTGACATTCACCTGGCTGCGGGTCGGATCGAACAGGCTGGCGATGAAATTGGTAATTCGCTCCTTCAGCGCGCCAAACTGCGCCGGAAAGCCAAAGATGGATATACGCGCGACCGGATCGGCCTCTTCCTGGAGGCGGTCAGGCATCTCCTCCACCAAGCGTCTTGCCAGTGCATCGAATTCGGCCGGAGCCTCGGCGGCCATATTCTTGTTGCGATCCGTGGTCTGGAATGTCGCGCCCCAGACCTTGCGCCGGCGCGGCTCGTCGAAGCCGCCGAAGTAATCCATGAACCCTGAAACCAGGTCGGCCTTGGTGAACAGCAGGTACACGGGAAACTGGATTTTCAGCGTCTCGTGGATTTCCCGCAGACGACTGCGTATATCGACGACGTGAGCGTCAAGCTGCTGATCGTCGAGGCTGACGAGGTCGGCGAGGCTGATGGCCAGGATGACGCCGTTTATCGGTTGCCGTGCGCGGGCTCTCTTGAGCAGTGACAAGAAGGCAAGCCAGCTCTTCTTGTCGGTCTCGGCATTGGAATCCTGCGTCGTGTAGCGTCCGGCTGTGTCGATCAGGACGGCCTGGTCGGTAAACCACCAGTCGCAGGAGCGTGTTCCGCCAACGCCCGCAACTGGCTGGGCATCACCCGAACCGGCCAGCGGAAAATTCAGACCCGAATTGACCAGCGCCGTTGTCTTGCCGGCACCGGGCGGGCCGATGACGATGTACCAGGGGATCTCATAAAGGAAATTGCGTTTGCCGCTCGACCGCTTGAGCGCCGCCACGGCCTCATTCACGCGGGCCTCGAGCACCCGCGAGTCGTCATCGCGGTCGTCATTGTGTGTGACCACGGTTTCGAGTGCTTTTTGCGCTTTTCTCGCTTGCCAGAAACGCAGGCCGTAGAAAAGCGTGAGCGCTGCCACGATCACCCCGATGATAGTCGCGCGCAGCCAGGCAGGCCCGAGAGGACGGGTATCGGCGAAGCGGATCAAGGGTCCGGCAAACCACACTGCCGCCGCAAAGCCGGCCAGCGCAATCATGCTGAATATCCGCAGCAGCCAACGCGTCATGGCCGCTCCCGACTGGCCGTGCTCACAATGTTTCCTCCTTGGCGATCATCACATCGACACGGCGGTTCTTGGTGCGGCCTTCCGGCGTCGCATTGTCGGCGATCGGTTCGTCCTCGCCCTTGCCGTCCACCGTTAGTCGCGAAGGATCACTGAACTTCGGTGCCATCATTGCTTCGACGGCCTTCGCTCTGGCGACGGAGAGATCGAAGTTGGACTTGAATGGGCTCGATTTCCGCGGCTTCACATTGTCCGTATGGCCGACAATCCTGATCGGTCCGCGCTCGGGTTCCAGAGCCGCGGCGATATCTGCGGCAATGGGCTGGAACTCCGGCTTCGCCTCGGCCCTGCCGGACTGGAACAGCAGGAGATTGTTGATTTCCACAACGATGAAGTCGCCCTTCGTGCCGATGGTCAGCCCGCCGCCTTCGACTTCCTTGGCCAGTGCCGAACGGATGCGATCGATCTGCGTGGTTGTGGCGACGGGTGGGACGATTTTCGCCGGCTCCGCCAACGGCGCCACGCTGGCCCGTTCGATGGTAATCGGCGTCGATGGGTTGAGCGCCAGCAATTCACCGGCGGCAGCGTCGCCTTCGTTGGTGATGAAGACCCGCAGTGCGAAGAACGCAGCAGTCAGCAGCGCCGACACGGCTGCCGCGACGACCCAGAGCGGCAGGCGTGTCGACGGCTGCGTCATGGTCGACGCCAAGCCCTGCCAGTGGGGCGAGATGTCCGCGTCCGCGCGTGCCCTGAAATAGCGAAGCGTTTCGTAGACGTCGCGCCGAACGCGTTCGAGATTGCTGTCTTCGCGCGTCAGGCCCCGGTACTGGCCCTCGAACCCCAGCGACAGGCAGACATGCATCAGTTCGAGCAGATCGTAGTGTGCCTCGGGACTGGCCAGGACCTTGTTCAGCGCTTCGAAGAAGCCTGTGCCGCTGGGCTCGACGTGAAAGAACTGCGACAGCATGCTGTGCTGCGCCCAAGTATCTTTCTGTGGCCAAGGCAGGTTGCCGACGAGATCGTCGGCGGTTTCGCAGAGGATGAATTTCGCAATCCGCGCATCCTCTTCGGCAACACCTGATTTCTCGACTGTCCTGTCGAACCTATCGATCGCCTCAGTGACATGTTCGGCCAACGGCTCGGCTTGTCTCTCGACGGGGATAAGCCTGAACTGGCCGAACAGCATCAGCAATGGTGCGGCCGCGGCAAGGATCGGGTTTGCCGCGGAATATCTGACACTGTCCGTGACATTGAGCAGGGTCTCCTGCCGTAGAGCTGCCTCGGAAGCGCCGCTTCCTGCCGAAGCGGAAGGGGCTCCTTGATAAATCACTGTCCCGGATGCCCAGCCCGGCGGTGTATGCCGGCCGATGCCGGGATCGAATACGGTCGAATCCTTGATCTGCGAGGTTTGCCCGTCATCCGCGACGGGCACTTGAGGGACCGGCGCCGGTTTTCGCTCACGCCGTGGAGGGGCGCGAATGACGGTCTTGCCAGCCGGGCCGAAAGGATCGTCCTTCGAACTCATGGACGATCGTCCGTGCAGGCGGTGTGCCCGCGACTGGGTGAGACAGGCGCAAAACGGTTTCTCGTCAGGTGAAGGAAACGCAACCCCTGCCGACCCTGACAGTGTCCGGAGGAAGGTAGGCTATATCTTACTATCCCGCCGAAAGATGACATTTGCCGCAGACCCCCAGGTCGATCAGCCTTAGCCGCTTAGCGAATTGTCGTATGCGATCGTAATCTCACAAACTCTCGATTGGAACCGGATGCCGCGCACCAAAGAGGTTTTCTTCGTCGACTTCAGCCTCGCATCCCCCTTTGGGCCTGTCTATTTCTGCTTGTCGGCCTTGGCATAGGCCTCGCTGAAATAGGCCAGGAATATGTCCAGCATGCCGTTCTCGTGGGCTTCCTCCATGGTTCGCCAGGTCGCGACAAAAGCGTCCCAGGCCTGGCTTTTCTTAGACGAGAACGATGTCGGGGGGAGTTTCTTTCCGATCGCCTCGGGCGACAGATCGTCGAGCAGCCGCGACAGCGCAGCTTGCATGGCGGCATAGGTGGCGAATTCGTGCGTCTTGAGATCGCGGAATGCATCTTTGATGCTGCGCCTGGCATCCAGATAGCCGGCCCTGCGGCGGGCGAACATGATTTCGAGGATGTCGTCGGTTCCCGGGCCGAACTTCAGGGGGTTGTTGTCGGCGGCGCTGATCATCGTCCGTTGTGTGCTCTTGGCCAGTATTTTCGCGGCCGTGCGCGCTTTCAAAAGCATGGTCAGTTCCTCGACCACAGTCCGCAGGACCGTGCCGATTTCGGCGGCAACTTCATGCGGATCGCGCGATTGAAGCAATTCCGGCGAGATGCCGGCCGCGATCGCGATTTCCCGCAGCACTTCGTCTCTGGTCGAGGGGAGAGGCGGTTGCGACGAGAACGCCGGAGCCGGAACCCGCTGCCCGGAATGTTGCTCCGAAGGAGTGAAGAACGGCTCGGCGGCGAATTCGAGCGGCCGGCCTGTCGCGGCCGGCATTTCTCGTTGTGTCGAACTGATATGGCCTGTCGTGGCGGGCTCGTCGTCGATCGATACGAAGATGACATGGCGGCCGATCAGCACCCGGTCGCCATGGCTCAGCCGATGCGGGCCGGTCATGCGCTGGCTCGATCCGTTGATGTAGGTTCCGTTGCGCGAGACATCGTGCAGCCAGAAAGCGCCTGCCTCGTAGCGAACCTCGCAATGCCGGCCGGAGATGAACTTGTCGGGGTCCGGCAAGGTCCAATCACAAGCCTCGCGTCCGATTTCGAAGCCGCGATCACGCGCCGCGTAACTGGTCGAGATGCCCGCAGGCAAGGCGTCGACATTGTTGATTTGCAGACTGATATACATCGAGGATCGCCGTCGAACGCTGATCGATACTCCACATTCTAGCAGTTTGCACATCCAGCAGGACAGCGGCGTTTCGAGCCAATGCATCGGCAGGGTAAGGTTTTTCCGCTGTGCATCTCTTTGGTCGGCCGGACAACATGTGGTAGGCTCAACATAGCCTGGTGCGGCGGGCCAAAAAGTTCCTGGATGCGGGAACTTCAAACCCACTGCCGGCGGCCGCGTCCAGGAGGGGCACGACCCATGCCGAACGAACGTGCCACGGTTGTGCAAACACCGGTTGGCGCCGAGCTGTTGACCTTCACGCATCTTGTCGGTCGCGATGAGATCAGCCGTTGTTTGGCCTATACGGTAGGGTTCGTCAGCCCCAGCCCCGATATCGATCCGCTGAAGATGCTGGGGGGTGTCGTTTCGGTGGAAGGCGAATCCGATCCGAAACGTTGGTTCAGCGGTCTTGTGTCCGAGTTTCGCCTGACCCGCATAGAAGACCGGCTGGCCTACTACGAAGCGGTCGTCAGGCCGTGGCTCTGGTTCCTCGGCAACACCACCGATTGCCGTATTTTCCAGAACAAGAGCGTCGTCGACATCGTCAAGGACGTCTTCAAGAAATACAGCACGGCGGAGTTCGATCTGCGTCTGCAGGGTTCCTACCCTCCGCGCGAATACTGCGTACAATATGACGAGACCGATCTGGATTTCGTCCAGCGGCTGCTCGAGCATGAAGGCATCCTGTATTTTTTCGAGCATGACGAGGGCAAACACACGCTTGTCCTGACCGATGCGATGAGCAAGCTGAAGCCGGCGCCGGGCTACGAGAAAGTACCTTATCATTTTGAAGGGCAGGGCTCCCGGCGCGATGTCGAATACATCACCGAATGGATACCGGGCAGTTCGGTGCGTCCGGGCGCCTATGCCCACACCGACTATGATTTCAAGAAGCCGGGCGCCGACCTTATGGCCAAGTCGGCCCAGCCGTTCAGTCACAAGCTGGCCGCCGGCGAAAACTACCGCCAGCCCGGCGCGCATCTCGAAGTCGGCCGGGGCGACAACCTGGCCGCGATCCGACGCGAGGAGATCCAGGCCGTCCACCAGCGTATCGCCGCGGTCGGCACCGTGCGCGGCCTGTTTTCGGGCTGTACGTTCAAGCTCGATGGCTTTCCGCGCGAGGACCAGAACCAGGAGTATCTGGTGGTCAGCGCCGAATACAGGCTGTTCGATCCGGGATACAGAAGCCATGCCGACGTCGACAGCGAGAACTTCAAGGTGATCCTGGGCGTGGCGCCGACCGCCTTGCCCTATCGTCCGCCACGGATCACGCCCCGACCGATCATGCGTGGGCCGCAGACGGCGACCGTGGTCGGTCCGTCAGGCCAGGAAATATTCACCGACAAATACGCCAGGGTGAAGGTGCAGTTCCACTGGGATCGCCTGGGCAAGAAGGACGAGAACAGCTCCTGTTTCGTGCGGGTCTCACAGACCTGGGCCGGCAGCGGCTGGGGCTTCATCCAGATACCGCGCATCGGCCAGGAGGTGATCGTCGACTTTATCGAAGGCGACCCTGACCTGCCGATCATCACCGGCCGGGTCTACAATGCCTCGCAGATGCCGCCCTACGGGCTGCCGGCGAGTGCCACGCAATCCGGCTGGAAGTCGGACTCCTCGCTCGGCGGCGGCGGCTACAACGAGCTGATGTTCGAGGACAAGGCCGGCTCCGAACTGGTCAATTTCCAGGCGCAGAAGGACCACAACCTTCTGATCAAGCATGACCGTACCAAGCTGGTGCAGCACGATCAGTCGGACCGCATCGACCACGACGCCAAGCATTCCGTCGGCCACAACCTCGACGAGGACGTCGGCAACAACAAGACAGTCAAGGTCGGCGTCGACCAGACAACCGACATCGGCAAGAACGATACCGAGACGGTGGGCGTCAACCGCTCGCTTACGGTTGGCTCGAACGAGACGATCGGCATCGGCGCGAACTCGACGGAGACGATCGGGTCCAATCACACGCAGACCGTCGGGTTGATCCAGACGATCACCGTGGGCGCGGCGCGAGTGGATTCAGTGGGCGCAGCGGAAACCCGAAGCGTTGGCGCCGTCCAGACGAATCAGATCGGCGCATCGCGCTCGATGACAGTGGGGGCCGGACAGACTCACACCATCGGAGCGGCGGACAATTGGACAATCGCGGCCGCGCAGAGCGTGAAAATCGGCGCGGACCAGAGTTTCGCCATCGGCGGCGCGCAGTCGTCGCAAATCGGCAAAGGCAGGTCGGCAAAAATCGGCGCTGACGACGCAACCGATGTCGGAGGCGGGCACGCGCTCAAGGTCGGCAAGGGCAGCGGAATCCAGATTGCGGACGACAGCTCGATCAAGGTCGGCAAGAACCTGGTGATCGAGGCGGGTGACTCGATCACACTCAAATGCGGCTCGGCGTCGATCACGATGAAAAAGGACGGCACCATTGTTGCCGACGGCAAGGACATAACGCTCAAGGGCAGCGGCAAGATTACCGTCAAGGCCGACGGCGACGTGATCGTCAAGGGAAGCACCATCAACAACAACTGAGGGCGTCATCATGGAAGTGCTGGATCGTATCGACGGCGTCGTGATCGGCCTGCTGATCGGTTTCGAGGGCGGGGCACCGCTTGTTGTCTTCGTTGGCAATCCGCGCGAGACGGCGATTGCGGCGCGCAGCCTGACTGAACTGGACATTTCGGCGATCGGTTCAGAACTGGCCCTTCTGTTCGAGGAGGGTGATCCAACGCGGCCGTTGGTCGTTGGACGCATCGTCGATCCGGCGCACAAGAACAGGGAGCTGAAAGTCGCTCGCGAAGGCGACCGTGTCGTCATCACCGGAGACGAGCGCATAGAACTGCGCTGCGGCCTGGCGTCGATCATTCTGGAAAAGAATGGCCGCGTGACCATTCGCGGCAGCCAGTTGACGAGCCAGGCCAGCGGGACCAACCGTATTCGCGGTGGGGCCGTGCATCTCAATTGAGGCGTTGCCTATGCACCGCGTCGCGACCATCGCCGCCATCGTGGATCAGCATGCCGAGGACGCGGCTTTCCTGTGGCTGCGCCGTCGTCGGGAGATCGACGGTCCAATCCTCGACGAAACCGATATCGGTCGCATAGACCAGCGTCTCGAAGCCAATCTTGAAGGGCTCATGGCAGCCGGCAAGGCCGGTTGGGAAGCTGCTCAAGCGCGCTTTGCTGACTACGCCGAACCAGGCGAACTTTTCGTGCTCGGCACTCTGGCAATGCGTTGGAGCGATGCCAAACTGGTAACCTCCGCAATCGACGCCGGCGTAAGCGTGGGTGAAGCCGGCTTTTCAAGCTTGTCCGCTGCGATCGCGCGCACGCCGCGCGATAACCTGCGTCCCTTCGTGGCGCAATGGCTGGACACAAGCGATGCGCGACTACGCTGCCTTGGGCTGTCTGCGCTCTGGCATCACCGCGTCGATCCGGGACCGCGCCTGCATGATCTGGCCAGCCATTCCGACGCGAACGTCCGCCGGCGCGCCGTTCGGCTCGCCGGTGGGCTCGGGCGGCGCGACCTGCTTCCGGCAGTCCTGGCTGGCCTTGATGGCGAGACGGCGAGAGAACGTCTTGCGGCCGCCTTCGCCGCTTGCCTGCTTGGTGAGGCGCGGTCCGCGCACCCAGTGATCGACAAGATCGTGCTGACGGAGACGGACCAAGCGGAGGCGGCGATCGAGATACGCCTGCTGACAACGCCGCCCAAGGCCGCGAAAGGTTGGTTGCAGACGCGCCTCGGCCAGCCCCTGCTACGCGTGGCGGCAACGGCGTCGATCGGCCTGTTTGGCGATCCGTCGGTGATGCCCTGGCTGATCGAGAAGATGCGCGAACCGGAACTTGTCTTTGCCGCCGGGCTGGCGATGCGCGATCTGTTCGAGGTGGATTTCAACGACACCGACCTGTTCACGATAGACCCGGCCGATTTGGGGAAGGCGTTTGAATCTCTGAACCACAGCCCGTTGCCTGTCGCCGATCGCGTTGCTGCTTGGTGGGACGAGGGACGGGGCGGGCGCGGCCGCACGCCTTTCCATTCGATGCGCCGGTTGCGGCTCGACGCGTTGCGCGCGGCCATCGCGGCAACCGATACGCCGCTGACCGATTGGCGCAGGACGCGCCGGTTCCCGGCCTGGATGTAATCTATCGGCGGTTCGCCCGCGCCACGACGGCGGCGGCGCGCAATCCGTTCTCGGATGCGACTTCGCACATGGCAATCGATCCCGGCGCATAATTCTGGACAAGACTGTCGGCGGCCAGCATCAGCGCCAGCGCGCCGCTGGCCGCGCCGGTGTCGCCGACCGTCATCGCCGGATAGGCCGTCGCCATCAGGGTGCGGTGCGTGCGATAGAAGCGCGGTCGGGCAATCAGCATCTCCCAGCCATGATAGCGCTCGCCATTGCCGTTCGAGACGACGAAGTCGATGTCGGGTTCCGATGGTCCCGATCCCGAAACGGCGTCGCGCAGCGCGCCGAGCATGGCGCGGCCCTGGCTGTAGCGCTCGGAAAGGATGCTGTCCGTCTCCTGGGCCATGCCGATGCCATGGATAGCGGCCACGACAGGCTCGCGGCCAGGTTCCCGCAGCAGCCGCACGAAGACGGCCGCCTCGCCAGGAACCAGTCCTTGGGCGTTGTCCGCGCCCTGTAAACGTCCGGTCCGGCTGAGCCGGCCGAGGTCGGTGTGGTTGACGAGGCTGTCGACGCCACCGAGCAGCACTTGTGCGGCGCCTTGATCCTCCATCAGTGCAAGCGCCCGTTCTATCAGTCCCACACTTGCCGCCGCGCCGCCGTCGATGACGCACGAGGCGTGGTGGAATCTCAGGCCTGTTGCGTCGACAACCGCGGCCAGGAAATCGCGCGCCGGAATATCAACGAAAGCCGGATGGTTGCGAAAGCTCTCCGGCGTCGTGATGAGCAGCGCGGTGGCCGCCGCGACCCCCGGCTCGCCCGCGCCGAGCGCTTCGTTGATAGCGCGGGCGGCCATGTTGACCAGCCATTCGCCGTCGTTGCGGCGCAGATGCCGGTGAGTGGGTATGCGCGCGACTACCTGTGGCACTCCGAACGGTTCGGCGAGCGTGATTTCCTCGAAGGCCGAAAGGCTCGCCCGAATGGCTGCGATCGTTTGCCGCGCGTTCAGCCCGGCGGGCGTGACGGCGCCGCCGCCGGCGACGTAGAGCGGCCGCTTCATGGCTGCCACACGGCGCGGTCGACTGTGCCGTCGCCGCCACGCGGGCTGAGATAGCTCTTGCGCTTGCGCCGGGCCACGAGAAAGGCGGGCGTGACATGGCCGAAGACGATTTCCCGCAGCGCCGGCGTGTTCCGTTTTGTCACGTGTGAAAAGCGCGCTTTCAGTGTGACGCGCCACAGATCCGGCTCGACAATCACCGTGTCCGCGGCAAACGGACGTTCCTCGACCCGGTCGTCATAGATCAGCCGCACAGGCGCAACGATGCGCGGCAGGCGGAAGTCCCAGCGGCCGTTCGGTGTCATGCCGATGATCGTGACAGTCTCACCGCCATGGATTGCCGGCAGGTGCTGGTCCGCCGGGGCGCACAGATTGTAGCGCGGATCGAAATCCCCGGGAGGCAGTGGCCACTGCGTGTCGATCCAGGCTTGGTCGTAGGTGCCCGCGAGCGGCAGTCTCGGCATCCAACCCCGCCCGAGCGGGCCGAAGCTGGCCGGTCTGGGCCGATCGGAGGGACTGAGATAAGGTTCGGCGGGGTAGGTGACATTCGGGGCTTGTGTTCGCACTGCCGGATCGGCGGACGAGGCATGGTGATAGCCGACGCCGACCGGGTTGCGTCGGTCAAGCCGGCCATCTGGCAGCGTCCCACCATAGGCGCGCTCGTAAACGATCGGCATGGTTCGGAACAGGGCCGGCGCACTGTAGCCGCCGGCATCGTAGATGCGGTCTCCGACAACGTTGAGCACCTTTTGCAAGCCACCGACGCGGAAACCGACCTGCATCTCCGCCACCGGACGGCGGTTCGGCGCGTGCGCCGAACCGTTGACAAGGATTTCGGCGGCCGGCTTATGCGGCGCAATATCGGCTTCGTAGCGATTGGAGGAATTGGCTGGATCGCCGAACGGGATATCCCAGAGCGCGACCGGCATCTGGTCTTCGCAGACGTCCAGTGCCGGTGCGCCGTCGAGCGCATCGAAGCTTGCCGAGAACATGACGACCAGGACTTCCTGGCCGTCGGCGTCGAGTTGCACATGTGTTGCGGTGGCGAACGGCGTGCGATTCTCGATCCCGACCGCGAACGCCATCGCTCAGCACCAATTGCCGTGTTCGTCGAGGCCGATCGGCCAGTAGGGCATCGCGGTCAGCAGCGTCGCATAGTCGTCATGGCCGCCCTGGATCAGCCACTCGAGAAGTAACACTTCGGGAGGCACCGCACTCGACGCGGAACGCCGGTTTTCCTTGTCGCACGCGAGCCAGTACTTGCGCACGAGCCAGACCACCCTCGGGTGGCCGGCGGGGCCGGCAAGCCCCTTGGCCTCGATCGTTCGGAGGATTGCCTCGCCCATCGGCAGGCCGGTCTCCATGCGCTCCTCGACACTCGCGTTCCATGTCTCGGACGCGACAGCGAACACGTCCACGAAATCGAGCAGATAGGCGGCGAACAGGCTGCGATGTCCAGCCGAGCCGGTCCCCGGCGCCGTCCCTTCCGCGCGGCCTCGGACGTCACCGGGCGCGCGCAGCAGCCGGTAGGTCCCGTTCTGGATGTTGTGGTTGACGAGCAGTGCCATCGCTCAGGACTCCTCGAATTCCGGATCTTCCCCGATGGGAATGAAGTCGAACGGCCTCATGAAGTCCGCCAGCTCGGGCTCGGTGTCGCCCAGCCAGGAGAGGAGCAACGTCACGGGTGGGACCGGCCCGTCCCCCTCGCTCCCTTCGGACAACTGCTTGGCCTCGGAGCCCCACATCTCGCTCCTCCCGGGCTCCGGCCCGCCGCCCGAAAGCAAGTCGTTCAGTCGCGTCGTTTCGAAGTAGTACTTCCGAAACAGGGCAATGACCCGAGGGTGACTCGCTGGTCCCGCCGGCCAGCGGGCGTCGACAAGCTCCCTGTTGACTTCCTGCGCACGAAGGTCATGCCACCATTCCAGCAATGGTGGCACGACGATCTTCAACTCGTCTGTCCAACGATCATAGATGTCTTGATACGTTATCGAGATCATTTCATATCTCTATATGCCCAGGCCGCCAATGTGCTTGTTCATCGCATCGTAAAGCTCGCGGCGATCCAGTGCGCGCATATCCTGGGACTGCTCCATGCTGTGAGCATGACAATGCGGCTGGCACGGAAGGTCGCGCATCCGCTGGGCGAAGCTGCCCGGATCGTGGCACGCTCCCATCTCCCACGCGGTCTTCTGCGGCGGCTGGTGATCGGCGATCATCGTGACCTTGCCGTCAGTCTGCCTTTTGATTTTCTTGTCAATGTCCTTCAGCGCCTTGTCCTTGGCTGGGCCTGAAGCCCGACGAAGGATGTTGGCGCGGTCCTTCTTGCACTGCCAGCAGGTCTGCCCCTGCACGGAAGCGCGCTGGGTCTCGGTCGTGGGGGTATAGTCCTCCGAGTACTTGTAGTCGCGCGGGCAGTCTTCCTTCATCGCGTCCTTGCCCAGCACCACCGAGAAGTCGACCATGGCGGACACGTCGACCGTGTTCGGCAGCGGGCTCGCGGTATTCTGCTCCATCGGATCGCCGTGGCGGCAGACTCCCTTGCCCTCGACCTTGACCGTGAACGACCAGAGCTTGAACGAGCCCTTACCCTTGATGCGATGGGTGACCACGCCGGCGCCAAGTCCAGGCGTGGCCGCTTCGTTGCCCGTACTCAGCGCCACTTCGGAAGAGTTCTCCAGCGCCGTCGGTGTTCCCTGCACCTTGACGCTCTTGCTGCCTTTGATGAGATCGCTGGCCGAAAGCATGTTGACATATGGAACCGGCACCGGTCCCGCTGGCGGCGGCGGCGGGCTGAGGCAGACGTCGCCCGGCGCGACGCCCTTGCCGCCGCTTGCCTGGTGGAAGAAGCCCATCTTTTCGGCGTAGACCGTGTTACCCATGGCTCAGGACCCCGCCGTCTCCGGCGATGCCGCGCATCGCGGGCAGGGCATTTTGAGCAAGGTCGTGGATGTCGGCGAAGCCGAACTCCCTGACCTCCCAGTCGTCGCTCCAGAATGCGATCTTGTCGGTCGCGGCGGCGGCGCCCGGAGGTGGCAAAATCTGAAGGCTTTCGGCCAGCCGGGTCTGCGCCCAGTAGTTGTCGACGCAGTTCTGAAGAAGCGAGGCCACTGCATCGTACCACGGGTCGCCCGGCTCCGGCGGGGCCCCAAGCCGGACGATGGCGAACGGATAACGGCGGCCGACGCGATCCTCGCTCATGCGCCAGACGCCGGCACAGGGCTGGTCGCCGAAAATGCCGCCCTTGACGATGAAGCGCCAGACACGCGAATCCAATTCCCCCTCGTCTGGCCTCTCGCGCAGTTCCATCGACATCCACCGGTCCCAGCGGTCGATGAACGCTCGCGGCAAGTTCGCGGCGACAAAATCTCCGGTCGCCGGAATCTTGCCGAAGAAGCCGGTGCTCATATCTGCGGCGGACATGAGAATTTCTTGAACATTTGCAGGTTGTAAGGGTTTTCGACGCTGGCGGCCTTGAGCTCGAAATCGGCGTACATGCCTTTCGTGCCCAGCCGCAGGCTGTAGACATCGGACAGCGAGGTTCCAGTGAATCGGCCGCTGCGCAGCATCCTCAGCCACGCCCAGCTGCCGGTCTCGTTGAGCATGATTTCGGGCGAACCATCGATGGGCTGGAAGGCGAGCGAGATGACCCCGGTGCCGTCCTTGCCGGGCCAGGTCATCGGTTGCGGCCGCGTCGCGTTGTTGAAGTAGACGAGGGTCTGGCCATCGAGATTGAGCGTTACGCGCGTGACGTTCGGAGACAGGTCCTTGGGTTCCAGCGTGAAGCTCATCACCGGTCCTGTACCGCCGGGAAAGAGATCGTCGCGTATCCGCCTGGCCTGCTCGAAAGCCGCCAGCGCCGAAGGGTCGAGGCCGAAATCGGCACGCCATTTCCACGGCTGGCTGGCGGTGTCGACATAGCTGATCAAATGGTCGTTGGTGAACGCGTCGATCAGGCCCGCCGGTCCGAACAGGCGGGCGAAGTCGCGGACATTGACGTCCACCGCGCTTTCGGGACTGAACGGATAGCGGTCGTTGAGCGCCGCCTGGCAGAAGGGCAGGATGTCGGCGCGCCAGATGGCGTTGAGCTCCGAGGTGACCGCCTTTTGCGTCAACCCGCTGGTGTCGCCGGCGACACCGCCGAGCCAGTCGTCGACCGGGTCGGGCAGGATTTGCGCTTGCCTTGCGACCGCCCCCGTCAGTTCGGCGAGGCCGCCTTGCTTCTTGATGGCATCCTGGGGATCGGGATTGGCCGTGACCGTCTGCAAAACGTTGGACAGCGCCGTCAAAGCCACCACCGCGGCGTCGAGTGCTGGCGGCTGGCCGTCGACCTCGGCAATAGCACCTTTGAGCGGCTTGAAGTGTTCGGCCACCAGGTTGCCGGTAAGATCCACCTCGTCAGCTGAGCCCGCGCGTGGAAGCAGCTTTGCCCCCGTTTTGACGATCTTGCCGAGCTTGCCGAGTTTGCCGAGCAGTTTCGAGCCGCCCTTGGCCGCCGCCTTGTCGTCGGCCGGCGCTTCATCGGACCGGGTAAGCTCGGTCTCCTGAACGACCGCCGTGAGCAGGCGTTTCAGCGCTGAATCGGCGCTGGAAAGATCCTTCAGATTCTCACTGGCGACATTGAGGTCGCTCAACGGCGCCAGCCTCATATCGCGCAGGAAGCTGTCCCACTGTGCGATATAGTCGTCGTAGTAGAGCTTCAGGATGTCCTCGGACAGCGCCGACACGGACGTTTCGGAGTTCTCGGAGCAGCCCCCGGCGAAGACCGCCCGATCCAGCGCCGCTTGTGCTGCCACATCCTCGATCCGGTCGAGAACGGCGTCATGGAAGCCTGCATAGGTGAATGCTCCCGAAATGCCGACGCGAAGCGTCTTGCCGGAGCGACGCGCAAAAACCTTGGCGCCGTTGGGACCGGCGAAATTCGCCGGAATCCATTCTTTGAGCCCGGCCACTACCGGATCGGCCAGCAATTGCTTGTAGGCACGCGCCGGCAATGAAATCGTGCATACCGTTTTCAGCGCTTCGGCAACCAGCGCCTGGTCGGGCTCGATATAGCTTTCGTCGACCGTCATCCGGCGGATGGCCGCAAGCTGATGCTCTTCGGCATCGGCGGTTGGAAATGGTGCTGCGGCCGCGAATTCGGGAAGGCTGTTGACCCACCAGTTCTGGGTGTAGTCGGGATCCATCTGCGACAGACCCGTCATCATACGATAGGTCTTGAGAGCGCCGAGCATGAAATCCGGATCGCGGATCTGCCGCCACATGGTGGCCTCGAGAAGGGCCACCATGTGCGGCTCAAGCACGTTGCGCAAGGCGTGATCGTAGGTGTCGGTCTGAGCCCGCACCAGTTCCGCCGAGGCCGATGGCCCTAGCAGATCCTGGACAGCGGCCGGCGGTGCTGTCCGGGCATTTGAGACCGCGTCCATTGCCTCGAGCGCGCCGTCGATGGCAGGCTGCTGCACCGATGCCGGGTTTGCGGCAGCCGAGGTCAACGGCGTCTGCAGCGCTTCGAACTGGCTTGCCTGGGCCGAGATCGCATTGCGGTTGTCGTAGTAGGACCAGGCAAACACCGCACTGGCCAGCAAGCCCGCTGTGGCACAGGCAGCCGCCGCGCCCCGCCAGATCCAGGCGCGGCGGCGTTGCGCCAGCGGGTCGAACGTACCCAGGCCTGCTTCCTTGAAGATGACTTCGGTGAGCAGGTTCTTCAGGAAGAAGCTGCGTTTCTCGACCCTTGGTGCGGGCAGGACCCGCCGTGGCGGAAGACCGAAAGACGACGACAGCGCCGCGGTCAGTCGGTCGATAGGCGCCCCTTCCTGAGTCGCCGACGTCAGGTAGAGGCCGCGCAGCCATGCAGCCTCTTCATACCGGCTTTCGCCGAACATCGCCTCGACCAGCACCTGGATCGGTTCGGACAGGCTTGCGAGTTGGGCAGGAAACCGGAAGAT
This sequence comes from Mesorhizobium sp. M0715, assembly GCF_040320355.1. Classification (NCBI taxonomy): domain Bacteria; kingdom Pseudomonadati; phylum Pseudomonadota; class Alphaproteobacteria; order Hyphomicrobiales; family Phyllobacteriaceae; genus Mesorhizobium; species Mesorhizobium sp. M0715. The sequence goes on from NZ_JAMYPL010000025.1 coordinate 54,275, forward strand.
CTCTGCACGGGCGGCGAGTTTTTCCTCATCCTCCAGGCGCGGCACCAGCCGCCGCTCCAGCTCCGTCGCCAGCGTCGAAATTTCGCGTTCGATGGTCTTGGCATCCACGCGCGCATCCAGCGCGAAGGTCGTTCCCCACACCTGCTCGCGCGAGGCGGTGGACAGACCGCCGAAGAAGGCTTCGAAACCCTTAATCAGATCGGCCTTGGTCAGCATCAGATAGACCGGAAGGCGGATTTCGAGCCGGTCGTTGAGCTCGGCCAACCGGCGGCGGATCTTGCGGCCGTGCGCCTTGATGGCTTCGTCGCCCTCCGAAAGCACGTCGATCGAAAGCGCCACGATGACGCCGTTGAGCGCGCGGCGGCCGCGATGCTTCTTCAAAAGGTCGAGGAAGCCCAGCCATTCCGCCGCGTCCACATCGGGCTGGCTCTCCTGCTGCACATAGCGGCCGGCGGTATCGATCAGAACCGCGTTTTCGGAAAAGAACCAGTCGCAGTTGCGGGTGCCGCCGACCCCTTGCAGGTCGTCGGTGAGGTCGATCGGAAAATTCAGTCCGGACTGCCGCAGAGCCGTGGTCTTGCCGGTGGCCGGCGGCCCGACGATCACATACCACGGCATGTCGCGCAGAAACTTGCGGCCGCCCAGCTTGCGGCGCTTCAGTTCGGCCATCACCTCGGCGAACTTGGCACCCACGGCAGCGACGTTCTCTTCGCCGGGGCTCAGCGGCTTTTCCACCGCGGGCGCGGCAATGTCGGCGACGAACAGGCGGTTGGCGCGGATCGCCCGGCGCTGGGCGACGATCAGCCAGATCAGCCAGAAGATGACCAGCAGCGCGATGATGACGATGCGCACATTTTCAGAGGCGAACGGTTCGTAGGCACCGACCCTGACGATCGGACCGAACACCCAGATGACCAGGGAAAGCAGCGTGATGCCGATCAGCGTCCACAGCCAGCGCGATGTCAGAACCGCCCAGAGGAAGCGCAGGATGAACATCTCACAGCCTCTTTTCGACAAGCACCTCGGCGCGGCGGTTCAAGGCTCGCCCCTGGCGCGTGCTGTCGCTGGCCACTGGATCGGTGGCCGCGCGGCCCTCGGAATGGACGCGGTCCCGTGGCACTCCGTTCTGGACCAGCATGTCGGCAATCGTCTGGGCGCGAGCCTCGGACAGCCGCTGGTTGGTCGACAGCGGATTGGTCTTTTGCAGAGGAACGCCGTCCGTATGACCGATCACCGTGATGTTTCCGATCAGCTCCTGATTGGCGAGGATCACCTTGGCGATCGAACCGATCAGAGGCTCGAAGCCTTCGGTCAGTTGTGGCCGCGACGACTGGAACAGTTCGGGGTTGGAGGCCTGGATGATCAGCTTGGCCAGCGAGACGCTCTCGGTGCCGCTGAGGGCGGATCTGAGGTCGGCCGGTGCACCGGCCTGAAATTCCGGCAACAGCGCAAAATCCACTTTCTCCGGCGGCGGGGCCTCGACCTTGGGCGACGTACGGCTGATGTCGCCGCGTGCAGGCGGCGGCAAGGTGCGCACAAGTGCGGAAAGCTCGACCGCCTGGCTGCTCAGTCCCATCGAGAGCCCGATATGGATCGCTGTGGAAACAACCGCCGCACCGAGCGCCATGACCCAGATCGGAACGATGAAGCGCTGCGGCTCGTCGGATGCGATCACGCCCTTCCAGTTTGGCGACAGTGGCGCGCCTTCAGCGTCGGCATCGCGCAGGAAGCGTGCCGCCGCCACGCGAACGGCATTGAGCGAACGGTCGCCTGATCGCCCAGGCACGCGATATTTGCCGCGGAAACCGAGCGCCATGCAATCATACTGCAGTTCCAGCAATTCGCGATCGCGGTTGGGATGGCGTTCCAGTTCGTCGAGACGCGTGAAGAACTGCGTGCCGGCATCGACATCGCCACGCAGCATGACCACAAGCGGCTGCCGAGGCCAGGCGCTGGCCCCACCCCAGGGCGTGTTCAGAGCCAGATCATCGAGCAACGCCGCCACGATCCAGGCTGCCTGGTCGGCCCTCTCCATCGAGGATCCCGTCGACATTGCCATGTCGCGTGCCCGAACCAGTTCTTCGAGCAATCGGGTGCGCAACGTTTCCGGATTCTCCGGCGGCAGCGCACTCTCGAGCTCGGGAGCGAACTCGAGCAAGGGTGCGAATGCGTTGACAAGCGCGTTCGGGTGGGTCCGAGACCGCTTTACCACCGCCCCCGGCAACAGCGGCGCCATCGGTCGCGGCATCGGCGCGCCGGTCAGTCGTATGCGGGTGCGTTCGCGATCATCCGACAGTCCGAACGGATCATCGCGGCTCATGATCTCACCTGTTCACCGAATAGCAGTCCACCTGCGGCTCGCTTGGCAACACGCCCGAAACGCCGATGACAAAGCCGGGAGCATCGAGCAGCGAGGCCCAATGCTCGCTTTTCTGGTCCAGCTCGAGGCACAGCCGATCGCCATCGTAGGGGATCTCGCGCGGCTGGGAATGAAGCGGTTTCAGCGGAATGCCGGGCAATCGCGATTTCCACAGGCCCTCGAACTGGTCGGCCGAGCCGACAGTCGCCTGATTGACGAATATCTTGCGCAGCGCGTCCTCCGACAGCTCCGAACCGACCCGGATGACGATCCGGCTGGCCACCAGCAGCTTCGGGTTGTCGATGCGGATTTTCCAGACATTGGTCGAATGCCGCATGACAGGCAGCGCACGCGATTTAGGCTCGATGTAACGCAGGCTGAGGATGAGCGAGCGCAGCGCATCCGCCAGCGCCGAATAGGCGGGGCCTGGCGCCATGTGATCGTAAGCGGGTAATTCGCCCAGGCGCCGCGCGCTCGATCCGTAGGTCGCCATCGAACCAGCGAGCCCGGCAAGTTCCAGGTAAAGCTCGGCCGGATGGAAGACATCCTGCGCCAGCATGTGGGCGAGCCGCGGACGCGCCGCATTGGCGAGATTGAGCATCAGCAGATCTTCGACGCTGCGCCCAGGCCCGCCCATGACCATCTTGCCATGCGCCTCGGCGATCTGCTCGAGGCCTGTGACAACTTCCAGAAGCAATTGCCGATACCAGGCCACCGCGCCGGTAATCAGTGTCGGCGGCAGGAAGGTCTCGTCCAGAGAGACGCCACCATCGGCTCGAACCCCCTTGAGGTCGGCTATCGGCAAGGCTGTGTAGCCACCGACCGACTTGCCGGGTGCAAGCAGCAGCGCCTGCGGACGGGCGATCTCGATTTCTTCAGGATCTGAACCGCCCTGGACGGCGTCACGCACCGAAACGACCCGCCCGTGATAGCGTGCTCCCGAGGCGGCTGCGTGTGCCGGATCGAAGCCGACACCTCCCGGAGGCTCCAGAGGCAAGGCCACCAGCACCGGCCCGGCGCTCGTGTCCGGGGTGACCGGCAATGGTCGCGGCGCGTCCATCATGTCTGGAATGGAGAAAGGTGTTCCGTCCGGAAAGATGCCCCGTGCGGACAGGATCGAGATCTGGCCGGCCTCCAGCAATGCCTGATCCAGCGTCAGCTGCTGGAAGCCGAACGTATGCAACTGCCCGGCCTGCAACGCGCCGCGCACCGTCGCCTCGAAAAAGCGATCCTGCTGCTGGAAATGCTGGGTCCGGAGAAACAGACCTTCGGACCACAGCACCCTGTTTGCATCGCTCATGCCGCTACTCTCTGCATCGAGCTCCCCTTGCCCTGGCCGTTAGGCGGAAATGCCGCCGCTGCCAAGCGAGACGTTGACCGTAAATTGTGATCCCGCCGACACTGACTTGGTCGTCCGCCAGTTCCGGCCGCCGGGCTCGCGGATCAGTGCAACGAAGCCCAGCGCCGTCGCGTCCGGCTCGACCGTGATGGTCTTGGACGCGGTCTTTCCCGGCCCGACGGCTATCTGGTCGGATCCGATGAGGTCGCCTGCGAGTGCCGAACCGGCATCCCCCTGCAAGGCAAAGTAGTCGGCGGAATTGAATTTGCCGGTGCTGCGCAGCCGCATGACGAGGACCGTCACCGGCCGGTCGCCGCCGCCCGGTCCCGGGTTCATACCGGCCCCGCCGGTCAGTTTGACGGTGATCACCGATGGTTTCGGCGGCCCGCTCTGGCAAGCCGTAAGCAGCCCGGTTGCGCCCAAGGCGACAATGAATTCGCGTCGATCGATCATGTCTCACTCCTCCTCATATGCATCCCGAAAATCAGCGCCGATTTCGCCCAGAAAGCTTTTTTCCGCGCTCTCGGCGATTTCACGGTGGCGTTTCTGGTAAAGCTCCCACAGCTTGGCGCTGCGTCCGCCCGAAAGCAGCGTGCCGATCGCGGAATTCGATTTCAGCTCTTCCTCGATCGCTGTCGGGTCAAAACGGTCAATCATCCGCCGCAAGGCGCCCTGTACGCCGCGCCAGGCGCGCACGTGATGTTGGGCGAGGTCGCGAACCGCGTCGGCGATTGCCGCTTCGCCGGCGAGAAATCCAGGGCTGCGCTCGGCGAGAAGCGTGACGATGGCGTCGTCGACCGTCGGCAGAAACTTGAGCGGATTGACTTCGGAAGCCCCAACCATGGTCTGGGCGACGCGAGCGTTTCCCTTTTCCTCGGCCCGTTTGCGCAGAAGCTGCATCAGGCCTTCCATCATCAACCGATATTCGCGGCCAAACTTCTCCATTTCCGCAATGCTGTCGCGCTCGGGGAAATCGGCTTCCTCGACACCCATGCCATGCAGGAATGCGGAGCGGAGCGCCATGTCCCCCAGTTGCGGCGCTGCCGGCAGGCGGGCGGGTTTGGCAGCAGCACCTGCCCGCGCCGGAGGCGGGACGTCAGCCGCTTGCGCGGGCAAATCCCAGGGATTGGCGGATTGTGGTCGTTGGGCGATGCGCTCGCGCTGCCCGGCCGAGCCGGTGCCGTTTGCCGAACCGGGCGCCGCGGCCGATCCGAAACCAAAATCATCCTTGAAATCGGACGGCTTTCCATGAGCGGGCTCGGCTCCCCGGCTGGGAGACGGCACGGGGTCGAGGCCGAAGGGGTCCGCCTGGTTCGCCGCGCCGCCCGGTTCGCGGTAAGAGGCGGCATTTTTCGACACAGGCGTTGAAACCGGATCGAGGCTGAACGGGTCATCGAAACCAGGCGAACTGCGCTGGCCGGAGGTGGCACGCTCGAACGCGCCTGGAACCGGCCGTTCGAACGGGTCCGGCAAATCCGCCGGACGTGGCCGTCGCGGCTCTTCTTCGACCGTGGCGGAAAAGAAGTCGTCGTGGCCGATGCTCACCGGCGCCCGGGATGCCGGCGGCAGGCGTTCCGGAGCCGGCTGGCCGGCTGTGGGTGCTTGGGCGGTTGGCGTCTGCAGATCGACATAGACGACGTAGTCGCCCAGTCTTAGCCGCATACCGCTTTGAAGACGCGTCGACTTGCCGGCGCCGAGCGGGCTGTCAGAATCGTTTATGAACAATCCGCTGCTTGACGTATCGGTGACGAAATATCCATCTCGCCCGCCCGAGATCCTGCAATGAGCTCGCGAAACGAACATGTCGGGATCGTCGATCTGCCAGCCTGCGTCCGCGCTGCGGCCGATCACCAGGTCGCCTTCGTCCAGCCGGGTGTGCCGTACGGCCTGGGTGCGTGGCCCTTGCTCCAGCGTCAGCAGCAGGCTCATGTCGCGACCCCCGCCATTTCCGGCTGCCATCCGACGATTGTGCGCAGCCGCAGATCGTCAGCATCGCCCCTTTCGGCGGGCCGCGCAAGCCAGGCGGTCCGGCCGAGCTGGACCGCGCCGATACGCGGCGGCGGCACGGCTTCCCGCGCAAGCACGATGCGCAGATCGACGTCGAGCGATTCCCCGACCATGTCGCGAACGGCTTGCTTGAACAGTTTGAACCGCTGGCCACCGGGCAGGAACGCCTTGAAGTCCTCGTACCCCAGCGGGCCGACACGGAGCTCGATTCGGCTTTGGCGGTTGAAAACGCGCGGGCCGATTGTCGCTCCTCGGCCAAGCCCTGCATAGGCTTTTGCAAGACGGGTCTGGAGCCCGGTTGGGATGATTATCCAGGCGGCGATGAACTCCTTAATCTGAACCGGCACCTTGAACGCTTCCGCCAGGAACAGCGTCAGCCGTTCCGGGCCGTCGACCTGGCTGGCGAGCGAAGCCGCCTGGCGAAGCTTCACCGTATCGAGATCGGTGTTCTGGGTGCCCGGAAGTCCTATTCCCGCCATGGCTTCGAGCATGGCGCGAACGCGCCCGCCGACCGCGCGTTCGACCTGTACGGCCGGATGCGCATCCGCCCATGCCCGATAATACAGGGCGATCATGCGGTGCTGAAGAATGTTGACGAAGTCCACGAATGTCGTGTCGCTGGTTTGCTGGGCATCGGCGCCGGTGAACCAGCGCTGCGACAGACGATCGAGCACCCAGCGTGTCAGATGCAGCGGCAGCGGACCTTCGGGTCCCATCAGGCCGAGATTTGCGACGGTGACCCTGGCCGGAGCCTTGTCCTTCGCGTCGTGGAATTCAACCACGTCCCTGGCCGAAAAGCTAAGACGCACATGCTGTCCGAGCCTTGCAGGCTCGCGCTCTGGCGAGCCGGAATAGCCGAACAGCCCGCCCCTCCGTTCGAGTCGGCGCAACAGTTCGAAGAAGTCGAACGTCCCGGACAGCGCCTCGGCATGGTTCGGGTCGACTGTGTCTAGATCAGGTAGCGATTGCCGGGCGTCATCGGCCATGGCACATCCTCCTGCTTCTGCAGCAGCCGCGTACGGGTTCGCACGAAGCCGTTTATCCCGGCATGCCGGGCAAACAGCCGTGCCAGCAGGGCCGAAAGCAGCAATGTGCTTTGCCCTGCCAGGACCAACTGGTCGACATGCAATGTTACTTCCGTGCCACGTCCAAAGCACATCGGGCCGTCGATCTGCAGCCGTTCGATGACCGACCGCGAGTCGATGCGAACGATCGAATGCACGTTGCGGGCAAGGCTCGGATCTCCCCGGTCGGCGTAAAGATCAAGCAGCGCATGCAGCGGATCGACGCCGCGGCCTTCCTTGGCAAGGCTGAGAAAATTGAGCGCCAGTTGCGCCACCAGCCGCCAGGCGAGATTGTCGGCGCGCGATTCGCCCGCCGCGCCCGAAGGCAGCGCCGCGGGGATGGCCGGGCGAGGCGGACGCAACGCGCCGAGAAGCCGCACCGTTTCGACCGGGTCGCCGGCCTCCAGCGTCAAAGTGGGATTGTCATCGAGGATCGGCAGATCGCGGTTGGTGCAAAGCGCCACGATGTCGACACGCTTCAGCGACCGGTTCGCCTGGCTTTCCACCGGGCGTGAAATTGCCAGGAAAACATCGTCCCCTGCGTAGGAGGTGCGGGTCAGCCCGTCGCGCCGCTCGTCTTCCGTCGCGCGACGAGGACGCCGCTCGGTCGAGTAGACCCAGCCACTGCCACGATTCTGACCCAGGCTGAAGAGCTCCGGAATTTCGGCATCGCTGCCCCCGGTGTCGGCGTCCTCCACGCGGATGACCCGATAGATTTCGAAGTCACGCGCCCGCGTTCGGTCGGCATGCAGCACCTGGCGCGTCCTGCGCGGATCAAGCTCGATGACGTTGCACTCACGCTCGAAGAGATTGATGATCGGCGTTGCGAAAAGTTCGAAATCGGCCGGGGTCAAGTCGGCAAGCTCGGGCACTGGACGCCTGAACATGAAGATGATCTCGAGCCCGGCGGCGCATCGGCGCACGACGGGCTGCAGTCCGGAAACCCGCGCATAGTGAAAGCGCTCGGGCATCATGAAATATTCGCGCAGCAGACGGTACCCCTCGAATGTCGGACGGGTCCGAGGCATCAGGGCTTCGTCGTCGCTGATGCCGATCATTTCGGGTTCCGGCAAGGGCGATACGGGGTTGGTCTTGCCTTCCGCGCGTGCGCCAACGGCCGAACAAGCGCCAAAAATCGCGTCGAGAATCAAGGGTGCCTTGGTGCGCCCGGAAAAATAGAGATCAAGCTTGTCGAGCGACAATTCGTCGAGCCTGCCTTTTCCGGTTCGGGCCAGCACGATGCGGAGCGCCGCCTCGCCGGCCACACCGCCGATCGGCCCTATGCCGGCCGCCGCCAGCGCGCTGCGATCTTGAAAATAGCTTACCGAAGTCACCGCTATCGGCCACAGCGTGACGTCCTGGGCGGTGGTGAAGGTGCAGCGCGTCGAAAGGCCGGGCTGCAGGCCGGAAACCAGCCGGGTGTTGCGCTTGACGACATGGCCGGCAACCATCGTCTGGACCTGCTGGCCGGGTTTCAGCACCACCATAGCCGTTGCCGGCGCCGGCGTGACCAGATCGGGATAGAGGACATCCAGCACGCTGCGTGAAAACCGCGAGCGCTCGGCATCGACTTTCAGCCGGGTGCGCGCCGCGAGAAAAGCGACGCCGTCAAGCAACCGCTCGACATACGGATCCGGACACGGCACCGTGTCGAGGGAGAGATTGCGCGCCACCGCCGGATGCAGGTCGGCAAATTCCGCCGCCAGCGCACGGATATGGGTCAGTTCCTCCTCGTAATATTCCACGAAGACCCGATCCATCTCAGGCCTCCCTAAATTCGGTCCGCGCCAAGCCGTTGTCGAGATTGATCGTGGTGCGCAGACGCATGCGTTCCGGCGTCGGCGTCATGATCAGCACCGCGTCAATCTCGATCTTCAAACCCACGCTCTTGTCGCCAAGCGTCACCGTGACCTTCGTCGTACTTTCCTTGAGGCGTGGCTCGAAGGTAGCAAGCACCGAGCGGATCTCGCGGGCGAGCGCCTCGCGATCAAAATCGCGGGAGGAACGGCCCGAAAAGGAGGGCACGCCGTAGTTGATCACGCTTCGGCGCACCTCCGGGAAATCGGCGAGCGACGGCGGGTTGTCCGCTGCCTGCTCGCTTTCGAGATCGGAAAGAAGCGGAACAGCCTCGAAACGCTCGGTGTTGAACAGGGCCTCGATATCGCGCCGCACGGCCTCCCGGAGCACGCGGGCCGACACGACCACGCCGCGGCTTTCCATCTCCACGCGATGCTGGATCTGAAAGGCCAGGCGGTGCAGGCGCCGCTTCTGATCGGCCGTCAGCTCCGCATCGGCATCGATGAGCCGCGCGCTGCCCGCAACCAGACCCTCCAGCCGGTCGGCGCCGAGTTCGTCCTGCAAGGCCTGGCGCAGCCCGTCTATCTCGGAGGTCATGCCCGGCAGGTCGTTTACGAGGCGGTCCCAGAGAGAGGGCTGGACCGCTTCGCGTTTTGCTCGCGAACCAGCGGTGACCTGCAGCTTGTCCGCGTCGGGCCGCCGGCCCTCACTTGCCGACATAGACATCCATTTCGATTTCGTCATTGCCGTCATAGACGAACTTGATCTTCTTGTAGGCGAAGCTGACCTCTTCCTCGATCAGGTCTTCCTCATCCTCCGCCTGCGACAGGTCGTATTCCATGATCGAGGCGTCGGTGAGGGTGACGACCAGGTAATCATTCGTCTCGCCATCGATGGTCCGGCGAGCCGAGAACACCACTTCGTCCAGCGCCTTGTTCTCGAACAGTGCTTTCTTCAGATAGGGCGAGGACTTGTCGTAGTGCTTGGTGAACTTGATCATTCCCAAGGAGACACGGCCGCGGCGCGAGAGCGAATTCGGATCGTATGGCGCGACTATCTTGTAATCGACCCCATGGATTTCGATTTCGTCCTCGTGGCCGTCACGAACGCTTGGGCCTTTGATATCCGGAACTTTTAGAAAGCCATCAATCTTCGTACCTGTGGGCATTGTCTTTCTCCACCGCTTTCAAAAAACCAAGATGGTGTTGCTGCAATTCAAGTCTTCACGGACGGTAGTTCCGAGACCAGTCGGAGCGAGGCATTGATGCCCTCGAGCTGGTAATGCGGACGCAAATAGAAGCGGGCGTTGTAATAGCCCGGCCGCCCCTCAACGCTGTCCACCTGAACCTCGGCCGCGGCAAGCGGGCGCTTGGCGCGCGCCTTGTCGTCGGCGAAGGCCGGGTTGGCCAGCACATATCGGTTGATCCATTCGGTCAGCCAGATCTGCATGTCGGAGCGCTCTTTGAACGAGCCGACCTTGTCGCGCGCAATGGCCTTGAGGTAATGCGCAAAGCGCGAGACCGGGAAGAGATAGGGCAGGTTGGCACTCAGCCGCTCATTGGACTGCGCGTCGGGGTCGACCAGCCGCCCCGCCCGCGTCTCGTCGTCCTGCAGTGAGTGTGCGCCGATGAAGGCCGCGAGATCGGTGTTCTTTCGATGCAGGATCGGCATCAGGCCTAGCTTGGCCAGTTCCGCTTCGCGCCGGTCGTCGATGGCGACTTCGGTCGGACATTTCATCGCGATCGATCCGTCATCGGTCGGGAAGCTGTGCACCGGCAGGTTAAGCACCGTGCCGCCATTCTCGACGCCGCGGATCTGCGTGCCCCAGCCATAGAGCTTGTGGCTGCGGTTTATGTTCACGCCCATAGGGAAGGCGGCGTTCATCCAGACATATTTGTTGTGATCGCCCTGCACCTCTTCCTCGAAGGTGAAGCCCTTCACCGGAACGGTATCCGTGCCGTATGGCAGCCGCGCCAGAACACGCGGCATGGTCAGGCCGATATAGCGAGCGTCCTCGCTCTCGCGCAACGACTGCCACGAGGCATAGGCCGGGTTGGAGACGATCTGCTGGAGATCTTGCGGGTTCGGCAATTCCTGCCAGCTGTCCATGCGGAACAGGCGCGGCGAGGCGGCTGCGATAAACGGCGTGTGTGCTGAAGCACAGATGCCGGAGATGTTACGCAACAAACCGACGTCGCGCGGGTGGTTCGAGAATTCGTAGGCGCCAATCACACAGCCGATCGGCTCGCCGCCAAGCATCGAATACTCGTCCGTATAGACTTTCTTGAAGATCGGGCTCTGATCCCACATCTGGCCTTCATAGTCTTCGAGCGTGTCGGCCAGTTGCTCCTTGGAGATGTTCATCACCCGGATCTTCAGCTTCTGATCCGTCTCGGTGTTGTTGATGAGATACCAGAGGCCGCGCCATGTGCCTTCCATCTCACGCACTTCGGGCGCGTGCAGGATCTCGTTGACCTGTGTCGTCAGCATCTTGTCGATGCCCGCGATCAGCGACTTGATCGACTTGATCGCATTGGAGGAGATGGTGGTGGTCTCGGAACGGGACTGCGCCGCGAGTGCGAGATTGCGCACGAGTTGCTGCAGTTTCTCGCTGTCGTCCTTCTTGACCTTGAAATCCTTCTCGAGAAGCCCGCTGAATTCTCCAAGATCTATGGCTTCCGCCTCGGCGGCGACGGCGGCGGTCTTTTGCTGTTCGGCCATGATTTACTCCCCAACCTTGTCGTCGTCGGCCAGCGCCTGGCTGGCGATCTTGCCAAGAAGTGGTTCGTTGTTCAGAAGTTGCGCGATGCGTTTTTCGGCGTCGACGCGGCCATCCATGAAGCCAAGCAGCTCCTCGAGCTGGCGCCGCATCTTGAGGATCTCGGCCAGTTGCGGAACTTGCTCGGCAATCTTGTCCGGGGCGAAATCGCCCATTCTGGAAAATGTAAGGTCGAGCGCCAGTTCCTCGTCCCGCTCGGCGCCCTCAACCTGAGGCAGCGTATTCTTCACGCGGGCTTTCACTCGTGGTCCGAGCGCCTCCATGAATTTGGGGAAGCGGTTTGCGTCGGTCTCGACAAAGGAACGGTCCAGCACCGACTTTGACGCTTCCTTGGTCTGCGAAGCACCGGAAAGGTCGGCCATCACGCCCATGACAAACGGCAATTCGATCGTCGTCGGGCTACCGTAGGTTTCCACGTCGTAGGCGATCTGCACCCGCGGTGCGCGATTTCGTTCGATAACCTTCGCTTTGCTTTCGGCTGGCATGTGCTGTTACCTTTCATCCTTCTGAGCCGTCTTCTTGACATCGGGAACGCCGGCAAGGAGCCGGAATTCCTTCAGCCCCGACGGCGCGAGATCTTCCATCAGTTCAACGAAATCCATATGCACCATCCGGCGCACGCGCCGCGCTAGGTGCGGAATCGGGCTCGACGGTTCAGTGCGGTCATAAAAGGCGACGACGAGGTCGAGGCATTTCACCACGTCGTCGCGCGAGGAAATCCGGTTGGGAAGCCCCGTGCTCGAGTCCGCGTAGCTTGCCGCACTTGCCATAGTATCGGCTCCATGACCGTTTCGAGCAGGCGTTGCCGGTTCTGCCGGCGTGGGCGGCTTGGCCGCGCCATTCGCCAAGGCGCCGGCTGCCGAATTCCGTTCGAGGGTCGTCAGCAGACGCTGCAGAAACCGCTTCAATTCCGGAACAGGAGCGCCGCCGCCCTCGAGACGGGCGTTGAGAGCGGTCTCGACCGCATCAAGGGCTGCGATCGCTGCCCGGGCGTCGGCGACGAGCAAGACCATTTCTGCGTTGGCTTGATCCATCTGTGCCGCACATCCAGCACGCACCCGGTTCAACAATTGTCCGTGCGCACTGACCAGTGCGGCCTTTTCTGCCGCGTTCAATCCCGAGGCGGCTTCCTGGAGCATGACACGGTCGTCGAGCGCACACCTTTCCAGATCCTTGCCCTGGATCGGGCCGATCGCACGTGGCGCAAAGAACGTCATTTGCCGCAGGTTCGCCAACAACCCCTCCTGACCATTCTGGAGGTCGAGCAGCGCGTTGATACGGCGCAAGGCGGCATCGCGTGGCAAAGCGTTGGGCCGCAGTGCCGGATGCATTGTTTCCCAATGCTGATCGAAGGTCTGCGCAATAAGGGCCAGCCCCTGCGCGAGCCCGGCCAGTCCTTCTTCATTGGCCAGCGCGCGCGTGACGACGACGAGCAGGCGCAGGTCCCGGCCATGCGCACGCAATTCCTCCGCCTTGGCGAGCACCGCGGGCCAGTCGACCGGAATGGTGCTTTGCGAGGCGGGTTTGTTCTGGCCGTCGTGGACGACCTTGATCTCGGGTTCCGTCAGGCGCTCCAGCTCATGAAAAGCCGGGTCGTTGCGCAAATCCTCCCCTGACGGATTTTCACCGTCGAGCGGAGCAAGCCAGAGTGCGACATCAATCACACCAACCCCCAGCGATCGGCCCTCAAACCGTACGTGACCCTACGGTATCACACGGTTGCACTTTACCACAATTCAAGCACTGCTCAAAAAATTAACGAAAGCTGACCAAGCCGCGTCTTGGGTGCTGGAACCCTTGACCAGATTGCTGACCCTGTATGTGAAATGCATTACACCGAGGCGGACAATTGCGTGGTTGTTTGCATCTGATGGCGCGGCACTCTCCACAAGTGGAAGGGGCGCTGTTCATCACGCTTTGTCAAGTGACGGCTTATGTGGCAGGTTATCGACTGGCAGATTGCAGGAGCACGTTCGATGGAACAGCGCCGGTCATCGCAGACCTTCAAACGCAAGGAACTGGTCGGCAAGCTCAATCCTGTCGGTGTGCGCGCCTTCAAGGCTGCGGCCGACACCGCCAAACTGCGCGGCAATCCTTACGTCGAGCTCGTCCACTTCATCGAGCAACTGGTACTTTCCGACCGTTCGGATATGCAAATGATAATCGCCGATGCGGGCCTTGATGCGAGCCGGCTCACGGCCGATATGACCCGCGCCGTCGACAAGCTGCCTTACGGCGCAACGTCGATCGAGGAATTTTCCGACCATATCTTCCATGCCATCCAGGAAGCCTGGAACCTAGCCACGCTGGAGTTCAGCGTCGAGGAAGTCCGCAGCGCCCACATTCTCCTTGCCTGCCTGAAGACGCCGGTCCTGGAAGGCCTGCTGTCGAAGATCAGCGGCGAGTTTGACAAGATCGACGCCGCCGCGGTCATCGCACGGTTCGCCGTTGTCATGGAGGGCTCGCTCGAAGCCGGCGCCTCGACCACGGTCTCCACCGCAGAGGCGCCGCGGCGGCCTCCGGGTGGGGATTCGGCGCTGGCGAAATACGCCACCGACCTGACCCAGCGCGCCCGCGACGGTAAGATAGATCCGGTTGTCGGCCGCGATCCAGAGATCAGGCAGATCGTCGATATCCTGATGCGACGCCGGCAAAACAACCCGATCTTGACCGGTGAGGCCGGGGTCGGCAAGACCGCGGTCGTCGAGGGCTTTGCCTTGCGTATCGCTGCGGACGACGTGCCGCCGACACTGCAAGGGGTCAGTGTGCGCATGCTCGATGTCGGATTGATGCAGGCGGGTGCAAGCGTAAAGGGGGAGTTCGAAAAGCGGCTGAAGGCAGTCATCGATGAGGTGCAGTCTTCCGAAACGCCGGTCATCCTGTTCATCGATGAGGCTCACACCTTGATTGGCGCTGGCGGCGCGGCTGGAACAGGCGACGCGGCCAATCTGCTGAAGCCGGCGCTGGCGCGCGGCGAACTGCGCACGATCGCGGCAACGACCTGGGCCGAGTACAAGCAGCATATCGAGAAGGATCCGGCGCTGACCCGCCGTTTCCAGGTAGTCAAGATCGACGAGCCGTCCGAGGCGGTGGCCGTTCTCATGTTGCGCGGTATCGCCGGCGTTCTTGAACAGCACCACAAGGTGCAGATATTGGATGAGGCGATCGAGGCGGCGGTTGGTCTCTCGCATCGCTATATCCCGGCGCGGCAACTGCCTGACAAGGCGGTGAGCCTTCTCGACACCGCTTGCGCCCGTGTCGCCATATCGCAGCACGCCACGCCGGCGGAGGTCGAGGACATCATGCGCCGACGCCAGGCGCTGGAGGTCGAGCGCGGCATCATCGGTCGCGAGGCCGCGATCGGCATCGAGGTGAGCGACCGGCAGGCACGGGTCGACACCGGGTTAGCCGAAACCGAAGTCATGCTCGCCGCCGCACAGGAGCGTTGGGACGGGGAAAAGGCACTCGTTGCCGAAATACTCGAACTGCGCGCCAGGCTGCGTGGCGAAGGTGTGCCGCTCGATGCGGTGGAGACGCCGGAGACCAATAGGGAAACAGCAGGCACGGACTCGGTTGAGACTCCGCTGCCCAAGGTCGAAACGCCCAAGACCAAAACGGCCAAAATCAATGTGGAGGCACCGGCGGCTGCCAATGCCCCTCCACCCGATCCGGCCGCCGATCTCACCCGGTTGCGCGAACTGATGGTCGAACTGGCCGAGGCGCAAGGCGAGACGCCGCTGATCCTGCCGTCGGTCGACCGCAACGCCGTGGCGGCGGTCGTTCAGGACTGGACCGGCATCCCGACGGGGCGGATGCTGTCGAGCCAGACCGAAAAAGCGCTGCGGCTGGCCAGCACTCTGTCCGAACGCGTGGTCGGCCAGGATCACGCCATGGAGATGATTGCCAAGCGTGTGCAGACCAGCCGCGCCGGGCTCGGCGCGCCGGAGAAGCCGGTGGGCGTGTTCCTGCTCTGCGGCCCCTCGGGCGTTGGCAAGACCGAAACCGCATTGGCCTTGGCCGAGACGCTCTACGGCGGCGAGCAGAACCTGATCTCGATCAACATGTCCGAGTTCCAGGAGGCGCACACGGTCTCTACCTTGAAGGGGGCGCCGCCCGGATATGTCGGCTACGGCAAGGGCGGCATCCTGACCGAGGCGGTCCGCCGCAAACCCTATTCGGTGATCCTGCTCGACGAGGTCGAGAAGGCGCATCCTGACGTGCACGAAATCTTCTTCCAGGTCTTCGACAAGGGGATGATGGACGACAGCGAGGGCCGGCGCATCGATTTCAAGAACACGCTGATCCTGCTCACCTCGAATGTCGGCTCCGAAGTCATCATGGATCGGACCAGGAATGGCACGCTGCGGGCAGGGCTCGACGATCTGGACACCGCGCTGCGCAGCCCGTTGCTGAAGGTCTTCCCTGCGGCCTTTCTTGGCCGGGTGGTGACCATTCCTTACTATCCGCTTTCGGGTTCGATGATCGAAGCGATCACCCGTCACCAGTTTGCCAAGATCGCTCGCCGGCTGCGTGCGACCAACGACGCAGAATTGGTGATCGGCGATGGCGTCATGGACCTAGTCAAGGCCCGCTGCACCGAGATCGAATCCGGCGGGCGGATGATCGATGCCATCCTGACAAACACGCTGCTGCCGGAATTGAGCCGCGGCGTGCTGAACCGCTCGCTCGAGGGCGAAAGGATGACAAGGGTAACCGTCGGCGCCTCCAAGGAGGGCTTCACCTATTCCTTCGAGTAAGGAAAGTTGATGACGGTTTGCTTCGGCTTCTTCGTGCATAGGCAAGCTGAGCCGACTAGCCTGGGAGCGGCCGGTGGCGGTGAATTCGTATGACGCAATCGGTTAGAAGAATGACGGTATTCTTTTACCTGCCACGACACCGGATCTGCGAGTGGCTTTAGTCAAACACGCTGCGGCCGCTGTGGGCGAAGGCATCCAAGGGTCGCGGAGAAGGTGCTACAGATTGTGATACCTATTGTGATACAAATCGGACGTTGGAGCAGAAAAAACATAATAAAAACAATAGCTTGATCCGGGGATAGGTCCCAGCCAAGGGTACCATAAATAGTCAGGTCATTTCAAAGACTTAAAGATTTCTGGCTTAGCCAAGCTGGCTTGAGTGTCAGTGCATTCTGTGGACGTGTACCATAGGGAGCTCGTCGGGCTATGCCTATGACGGTCGAACCTGCGACGTCGGCCGTCGTTTCGCTTGAGATCTTTGCGCAGCCAAAAATGCCGGCGTCCACAGGAGGCTTGCGGAAACCGCAGGCCTGAGGCCGAGCGGCTATAGCCGGCAGGCCAAGTACCTTCTCGCCGGGAGCGGAATTGCTGGCCCGGTGGTGAGCGGATCTGGTTCTGACGCAAAAGCTGCGTTGCCCGCGGCCCGTGCCCCAATCCCTTTCTTGGCCAAGACGGATACTCCAGCGTTCAGCGGGCGTTGCGGCTCCATGCATACCGCCTCGTTTTCAGCAGCCCTGCATGAGGCGATCTCGAATCATCTCTGCAATCGGGATCGTCGAGGAGGCGGCGGGTGAAGGGGCGTTACAGACGTGCAGCATGCGGTCCGTTTGTGCGAACAGGAAATCATGAGGGCACTGTCTTTGCGCACGGCTTGCGCGCGGATGCCTGCTTCGTGCGGGAGCAGGTCGGCGAGGCCGAGGCTCGGACAGTATTTCCGGCCAACAGCATCAGGCTGCAGCCGGGATATGTCTCAACCAGCCGCATGGCCGTCGCCAGGTCGACGATGCCGCCGCCGATAACGCTATAGTGGGGCACGCTTGCACAGTCGCCAGCCTTTGGCCGGCAGTTTCAAAACTCATTGTCCAGAGGGACTTCCAGACCCGCGATCTGTCGCTGTCCTTGTCGGCAAGCAGTAGCTGACGATCAATCTCCTCGCGTGGTATCGACATTTCACGGCGGCCAGATATCGCTGCCCAGATCTCGCTGCCAGCGTGGACCGGATGTCGCCGCAGCATACCAAGAAGGACGGTGCTCTTTGACAATCTTCCCCTTCACCGAAGCCACCTCGATCCAGTTCCAGCAGCCCCTGCCGAAGACTTCGGACGTCGTGATCATCGGCGGCGGGGTCATTGGCGTGAGCACGGCACTGTTCCTGGCGCGACGGAACGTCTCGGTGACGCTGCTGGAAAAGGGCCGCATCGCCGCCGAGCAATCCTCGCGCAATTGGGGCTGGATCCGGCAGCAGGGCCGCGATGCCGACGAACTGCCGATCGTCATCGAAGCGCAGCGCCTCTGGCGGCAACTGGCGCAGGAATGTGGCGAGGACATAGGACTGAAGCAGACGGGCGTTACCTATCTTGCGCGGACAGACAAGGAGATGGCCGGTTTCGCGAAGTTTCTCGAGATTGCCCAGGCTCATGGCGTCGACACGCGTCTCCTCGACCAAGGTGAGTTGGCAAGCCTGATCCCGGCCATGTCGCGACCGTTCAAAGGCGCAATGATCACCCCATCGGACATGCGGGCGGAACCTTGGGTCGCGGTGCCCGCGCTTGCTCGCCTGGCGGCCCGCGAAGGTGTGACGATCATCGAGAATTGCGCGGCACGTATGCTCGACATCTCCGCGGGACGCATCAGTGGCGTCTGGACCGAGAAAGGGCGCATCGCGACCTCGAGCGTCGTCGTCGCCAGCGGCGCGTGGACGTCGCTCTTTCTGCGCGCCCACGGCATCTCGATTCCGCAGCTCAGCGTCAGGGCGACCGTCGCCGCGACAGCACCGATGCCGGAGATCCACGCCGGTGCCGCCGCGGATGAACGCATCGCTTTCCGGCGCAGGCAGGATGGCGGGTATACGCTCGCATCGGGAGGCAGCAGCCAACTCTACATAGGGCCGGACGCATTTCGCCATGCGGGCAAATATTTCAGCGCCCTGATGGCCAATCCCTTCGGCACGCGCTACCTGCCGGGCGCGCCGCGAGGATACCCGGATGGCTGGTCGACGCCGCGCAGATGGAACGCGGATGAAGAAAGCCCTTTCGAACGGATGCGGGTCCTCAATCCCGCTCCCGAGACGTCGGCGCTCCGCGCCATCGACCGCGGGTTCAGGGAGCTTTTCCCTCAGTTCACGACTGTACCGCTCAAGGCGAGCTGGGCGGGCATGATCGATGCGATGCCTGATGTCGTGCCCATCGTCGATCGCGCCGCTGCGATCCCGGGTCTCGTTATAGCGACCGGGATGAGCGGCCACGGCTTCGGCATCGGACCCGGCATCGGCCGTGTGTTGTCTGACCTCGTCCAAGGCAACGAGACTGGGCACAACCTCTACAGGTTCCGTCAATCCCGTTTCAGCGACGGCAGTCCGATCCGATTGGGGCCATCGCTGTAAGCGTTCCTGCCGCCCGCCAGCCCATCCGCTCTGGCCTTGAAGGACCGGACGAGGATCTCAGGTGCCGCATGCCCGGGCGTAGGCCTCGATGCTCCGCCGGACGTGACCGATCGCGATCTCCTCGACGTCGCAGGCGCGGTCAGCCCATGTGACTGCAGAAGGCAGGTGCTGGAGAAACAGCATCACCGGCACCTTGCGGCCGTTCAACGTATCGAAGAGACGGTTGCAGGCGGCACGGGCTTGCGGGATCGCCCAATAATATCGGATGCGATCGGAATAGGAGTAGTGGCGCAGCGTCCGCTTGTCGGCATCGCTTCCATGATAGTGGCTTGCCCAATTCTTGGGGGTGCCTTGCATCAGCTCTTCCATTGCGTGGTAAAGCGGCCGCTCGCCATAGTCAGGCACCAGGTCGGAAGCGATCAGGTCGAGCGAGTACAGCGCCTCGCGCAGCTTGAAGGTCAACTCGGGTCCGACCTTGAGGACGGCGAAGCCGTCCTCGACGAGTTCACGCAACGGCCTCTCACCCTGATAGTCCGTCGAATGGGCTTCGAAAATGAGCGACGGCAATCTGTCGAGGGTTGCCGCCAGGTCGCCGGCCTTGGTCCGATCGTAGAAAATCACATTCTGGTTGCCGAACTCCACGCCCGGCTGCACGACAAGCCCGATGACGCGGGAAAATGCGCTTTCAAGCCCGGCGGTTTGGAACGCCTGGGCGTGAATGGCATGTGTCTGGCTACCCGCCTCCGGACTGGTCGGGGTGATCGCATCCAAAGCGTGATCGGCGCCACCGGGCGGCGGCACCTCCGTCCCGATGATGTAGACCGGGCTTGCCCCGCCGCTCTGCGCTGCCGCCTGCTCCGCGACGCCCGCCAGCCTGGCCGCGCGCCCGGCCACCGTGTGGTCGTCTAGCGTCGCCGGTTCACCCGCGCAGCCCATCGAAGCATCGAGGTGGATCTTGCGGAAGCCGGCGCGGACATAGGCATCGACCATCGTCCCGGCCTGCGCCATCGCCTCCTCGGCGGGCCGGTCTTTCCAGGGATTAGGGCCGAGATGATCCCCGCCAAGCACGATCAGCTCTTCCGGGCACCGCTCGGCTGCCGCGAGCGCTTCCACCATCGCCGCGAAATCGGCCGGCGTCATGCCCGTATAACCGCCCAGATGATTGACCTGATTGCACGTCGCCTCGATCAGCACGGTGGTGCCGGTTTCCCGGCCGTGGCGTAGTGCGGCTTTAAGCACCAGCGGGTGCGCCGAGCACACCGAGGTCACCCCGATTTTCTTCCCGTCCCTGTGCAGGGCCGGCAAATCTTCGATCGCCACACGCATCAATTTCTTCTCGCCGTTCTTGCCATGAAATCTTCCAGCTCGGCCGGCGTGCCGGCTCCCTCCATGGGACCGTGGCGTGTGACGTTGCGCGCCCCTGCCGCGTTGGCGAATTCGAGCGCCGTCTGCAGCGCCATGCCCAGCCGCCGGCATGCGACATAGGCTCCCCCGAAACAGTCGCCGGCCCCGGTGGGGTCCGTTTCCTCGACGATCAGGCCGGGGCAATCGGCGCGGGCTCCGGTGCTTTGACGGGCTGACGCGCCATGTTCGCCGCGCTTCACGGCGATCTCCTTGACCCCTCGTCTGAACAGCGCCTCGATCGCGCGTTCCTCGCCGTCCGTGCCGGCGGCCAGGAACAATTCATTGCCCGACGGCAGCAGCAGGTCCGCTTCGTCCACCAGACCGGCGAATTTCTCCTCGGTCTGGCCGTGCGCCAGCAATTCCTTGCGCAGGTTCGGATCGAGCGACATCGTGCCGCCGCGTGCCTTGATCAGCGGGATCGCGCGTTCGGTGATCGCCCAGGCTGCGGGACTTGCGAACACCGTTCCCATGACATGGATATGCCCGCAACGCGCGATCAGCGCCTCGACCTGCGGGGTCCATTCCAATCGAGCGGCGGCGGATTTGGCGATGTTGTAGACGAAATCGCGGCTTCCGTCCGTGCGGTAGCGAACAAAGGCGCTGCCCGTCGGATAATCCGGGGAAACAGCGATGGCGGAAGTGTCTACGCCGTCCCGCTTCAGGCGCTCCACGTTGACGACGCCGAAATCGTCGTCGCCGACCACGCCCACCATTGCGGCCGCTCCGCCCATACGTGCGCATTGATCGATGAAGATGGCGGGCGCGCCGCTCGGAAAGGGGCCAATGAGGTCGATAGGTTCCCGGAAGCCGGTGCCTGTCTGCCTCGCGACGATCTCTACCAGGATTTCTCCAATCGCCACGGTTGGCCCGAGCGAGTCCGCTGCAAGTGTTTGGGGGAGGTCGTTCATGAAGCGTCCATCCTGGTGTGGTGTCGTTTGCGGTTTCACGACGCCGAGGCGCAAGGGGGATTCCTACCGGTCGATGTGAATCGATCAGTTGCCATCACGCTACGATCCTGAATGCATGGTCAAGCGCACACCTGGAAGGTAACGACGCGCAAACCCTCAGCCTGGAAACAGATCCAGGATCGACGACAGACGGTTGGTGCTGAGATCGACGTCGCCGAGCAGGCCGCCGCTGGGGAGATAGCCAACCACGAACAGACCGGCGGCTCGTGCTGCCTTAGTGCCGGTGCGGCTGTCTTCCACGGCCACCACCGACTCTGGAGCTACGGCGAGCTGCCGGCAGGCCTCGCGATAGGGCGTGGGGTCGGGCTTGCCGGCCGACACGTCGTCGAGGCTGATTGTGAGACTCATATGATCGAGCACGCCGAGCGCATCGAGATTGGCATTGACGACTTGCCGGCCGGAATTCGAGACGCAGACCTGCGGGACGCCGCGGTCAGCCAGGGTCCGAATCGTCTCGACCGCCTCGGGGATTGGGACGGCGTTCGCCCGGTTCGCGACGTAGTGGGCATTGATAGCGGCGAGCCACTCCGCCTGGTCGAGCCCGACTGGGAGACGCGGACGCAGCATTGTCCAGACGTCGCCCATATGGATGCCGCGAAAGGCTTGGTCGGGCAGGTCGTCAAGATCGACGTTCCAGTTGCGGCAGCCGGCGAGGAGGGATTGATGATGCAACGGCTCGCTGTCGATCAGCGTTCCGTCGATGTCCCAGGCGACGGCGCGATACATCACGATGACGATCCCGCTCTGGTCGCGCCAGGAGCCGACAGGCGCGCATAAAGATCGCGATAGCGGCGATAGCCGTCGCGGTAGATGTCAGCCTTGCGCGGGTCGGGATCGAGCCGGTCGGCGAAGCTGACGAAACCGGAAACGCCCGACCAGTCGTCGGTTAGGCCGACGCCGATCGCCGCCGTCCAGGCAGCGCCGATGCAAGAGCCGGGGTGCCCGGTCAGTCGTTGGACCGGCTTTTGCAAGACATCCGCGACAATCTGCATCCAGACCTTGCTGCTCGAGCCGCCGTCGGAGGCGAGATAGCGCTCGGTCCGGTGACCCATGTCGTTGAGCACCTCGATATGATGCGCGATGGCAAAGGCATAGGCCTCGAGCAAAGCGCGCCAGACATGGCCGATATCGTGCGACAGCGTCAGCCCATCGATCACGCCACGAGCCGCTGGATCATGGATCGGCGTCTTCTCACCGAGGAAGTAGGGCAGGATGGTGAGGCCATCGGCACCGGCGGGACGCTCTGCCGCCAGCGCATCGAGCCGCTGGTGTACCGAAATACCCTCGGCCTGTGCCGTGGCCATCTCGCCGCCGGCGAAATTGCGTACGAACCAGTTGAGGCCCGAGCCGCCGGTCGACATGCAGCCATTGGGCATGAACAGGCCCGGCACCAGGTGGTAATCGAGATACATGCGCGGATCGGGCTTGATCTGATCGGTGGCGATCAGGATATCGACCGAGCCGCCGAATTTCAGGAGGACATCGCCTGCTTTGGCAACTCCGGCGCCGAGCGCGGAGGCGATCATGTCGGCCGCACCACCGACGACAGGTGTTCCCGCCATCAGGCCGGTCTCATCCGCGGCCTTCGCCGAGACGGAACCGAGGATCTCATGCGAGGCGATCTTTCGTGGCACGGCCGAGCGCGGTATGTGCGCGAGCGCCACCAGATCGTCGTCGATCCGGTGCGTCGAAACGTCGACGAAGCCGGCCTCCAGCGCCCAGTTCTGCTCGACCGCACGTTCGCCGGTGAGGCGCCAGTTGATATAGTCATAGGAGCCGAAAACGGTGGCGATGCGGCTGAACACCTCCGGTTCGTGACGCTCTATCCAGCGCAGCTTAGCGGTGACGAGCTGTTGGTTGATGCCGTTGCCGGCCTTGGCGATGAAAGCCGTCTCATCGCATTCGGTCCGCAGTTCGGCCACTTCGGCGCCACAGCGGCCGTCGCTCTGCTGGATGCTCGGCCGCAACACCTCGCCCTGGTCATCCAGAAGAACGACCGCTGGCAGCATGCCGGTTGTGCCCAATGCCACGATCTCCTCGGCTTTGATGCCGCTGGTCCTGAGCAGCTCCTGCACGATGTCCCGGACATTGGTCCACCATTGCGCGGGGTCTTCCTCAGCCCAGCCCGCGTGCTCTGAATGCAGCGTGACGGGGCGCGAGGCGAGGCCCAGCACCTGATCGGGAAGCCGGATCAGAATGCCGATCGTCGAGGTGGTGCCGATATCGAGACCGAGAACGAACGCCATGTCGAATCCATTGAAATGCCGGGAAGGGCAGGCGGGCGAACCTGTCTGCCTCGTTGTGTCCCACTGCTCGATACCAGTCGATCATTCCGGACGCCGGCCCGCAACGATCGATATGATCACCGCGAGCCGGCGGTGGCCGGCATCGCCGTGGAAGCCGTCCTCAGCGCAAAGTGGCGACAACGTCCATAAAGCGCTTGACCCGATCGCCGTCGACGGCGTTCCAGGTATTGCCATCGATCTTGAAATGGGTGCCGATCACGACGCCGCTCGCCAGCGAAAGGACATCGCGGACATTGTCGATGTTCACGCCGGTGTTGGCGAAGACCGGCACGTCCTTGATCGTCTCGCAGACGCTGCGCAGGTGGGACTGGTCGGCCGGCTGGCCAGTGATCGGACCGGAAACGAGGATGGCGTCGGCCATCGACGAGAACACCGCGCTCTTGGCGCGCAATTCAATAGGACGCTGGTCGAGCGAGTGTGCGAACTCTGCATTGATGTTGAAGAGAAGCTTCATGTCGTCGCGGCCAAGATTGTGCCGCAGGCGCGAGGCGGCGGCGCAATCGGGCTCCCACAAGCCCATGTCGGAAGCGAACAGGCCGGTGAAGATCTCGCGCACGAAACGGGCTCCGGTGGCAGCCCCGATCGCGACGCTGGCGGTCGGATCCCAGAGATAATTGACGCCAAACGGCACTTTCAGTTCGGGCTTCACCGCCTGGACGATCGCAGTCATGGCGGCAATGCCTTCGGGCGGCGCCTTGAAGACATAGGGGCGGTCGTTCTCGTTGCCGAACATGATGGCATCGACGCCGCCGCTCTGCAGCTTGCGAATGTCGGAGAGCACGCCATCGATCAGCTTGTCGAGGCCGCCATCGGCATCATAGAGGGGCGTTCCCGGCAGGGCACCGATGTGGGCCATCGAGATGACAGCCTTCTTCTTGTCGCCGAAAAATTCAAATACCATCGAGTCGTCTCCTTGGGGATAAAGTGAGAATGTTGCGCCTCAGTCGCGCGTCAGTGGCGGCGCGATGCGCAGGTCGACCTTGGCCGCGGCGAGCGCCGCGGCGATCTTGGCCGGCGGCTCGGCATCGGTGATGAGGATATCGATGTCCGATAGTGGCGCTATCCGCACCAGCGACATGCGCAGGAATTTGGCGGAATCGCAGAGCACGATCTTGGTGCCTGAGCGTCTCAGATAGGCGCGCTTCATATCGGTATCATCGAAGGAATAGTCGAAAAGGCCGTCCGCCGTGATGCCGGAGACGCCGATCACGGCGACGTCGAACCACAGCGCCTCGAACTGGGCGATGGCCGCGGGTCCGCCGGTCGACATCTCGTCGGCTCGTACGCGGCCGCCGGCAACATAGACTTCGGGCATACCGCCGTTCAGCGCCGCCGCGATCCTGAGGCTGTTGGTGAACACCTTGGCGTGCGGAAGGTCCTTGAGGTGCTCGGCCATCAGATAGGTGGTGGTGCCGACATCCAATGCGATCGTGCGGTATCCCGAAACCAAGGCGGCCGCGGCGGCGGCAATCGCGGCCTTCGGGTCACGGCGCTGGCGCAAGCGCGAATCGAAACTCGGCTCCTCACTGTCCATGGCGACCAGCGGCGGGTTATCGGCCTCGATCGCGCCGCCATGGATTCGCACCAGCCTGCCCTCGCGTTCCAGTTCGACGAGATCGCGGCGGATCGTCATGTCGGAAACGGCGAGTTCGGCCGCTGCCGCGGCGACGGTGAGCGACCCCGTCCGGCGCAGGAAAGCGAGGATGCGGGCTTGTCGATCGTGCGCGAGAAGGCGCTGACGATCGGCATCACGCGGTGCGCCATGCGTGGACGATAGGGGAGAGGCGGTGTCGTCGGCCATCGATGTATCCGGTGGGTAAGCCGCTGACGAAGCGGTCTGCAACTTCAACTCTACCGCATGATCGAACATTTTCAAACAAAAATATGTTTGCAGCGTTCGAATTTATTGGTATGCATCTCGATATCAACAGATCGCATTCCGCCACCAAGCAGAGAGAATACGACCATGCCGGCTGTCTCCGTCATTCCTCCAGTGCTTGCCGAACTCGCGGGCAAGCGTGCCTTTGTGACGGGTGGCGGCGCGGGGATCGGTCGCGCGATCGCGACCGCCCTGACGCGGCAGGGTGTCGCCGTGGCGATCGGCGATCTGGATCCCGACGCGGCGCGCAAGGCGGCCGAGGAGATTGGCGGCGGTGCCGTCGCCGTCACGGTCGATGTTCGCCGTCGCGATTCCGTCGAGGCGGCCTTTGCCGCCGTACTGGAAGCGCTTGGCGGCTGCGACATCCTGATCGCCAATGCCGGCGTGTCCACCATGCAGCATGCGCTGGATCTGACCGACGAGGAGTGGGACTTCAACTTCTCGGTCAATGCGCGCGGGGTGTTCCTCGCAAATCAGATCGCTGGACGGCATTTTGTCAAGCAGGGCACGGGCTGCATCGTCAACACCGCCTCGCTTGCCGCGAAGGTCGGTGCGCCGCTCCTGGCGCATTATTCGGCGTCCAAGTTCGCCGTGCTCGGCTGGACGCAGGCCTTTGCCCGCGAGCTCGCGCCCAAAGGGATACGCGTCAATGCCGTCTGCCCGGGGTTCGTCAAGACCGGCATGCAATCGCGAGAAGTCGAGTGGGAGGCGCATCTGCGGCAAGTCACGCCCGAACGGGTGGTCGCCGACTATATCGCGCAGACGCCGCTCGGCCGGCTCGAGCTGCCGGAGGATGTCGCCGACGTCGTCGTCTTCCTCTGTTCGGATCAAGCCCGCTTCATGACTGGCCAGGGGGTCAACGTGACCGGCGGCGTCTACATGACCTGACGGCTTTTGGCGGCTGTAACCGGATCCTGATGCTGGCACGCGCCATCCAAAAAAAGTGAACACATATGATCAGAAGGCAGGCTTTCAATGTTATATTTTGTTCTCTAAGATGACCGTTCGCTCGACTCCGGCCTTCGGCGTTCAGCCGGGTCAGACGGGTTCATGAGGAAAGTCTATGGCGTCTATCGAGCTCGATCGCGTTTCCAAGCTCTACGGCAATGGCAATTACGGGGTGCATGAGGTCGATCTCACCATTCCTGACGGTGAATTCGTGATCTTTCTCGGCCCGTCGGGATGCGGCAAGTCGACGACGCTGCGGATGATTGCCGGCCTGGAGAGTATCTCTTCCGGCGATCTCCGCATCGGTGGCAAGAGCGTCGCCAATGTCGCGCCGCGCGACCGCAACGTCGCGGTGGTTTTCCAGAGCTACGCGCTCTATCCGCATATGTCGGTGCGGCAGAATATGGCCTTCGGGCTGAAGATGCGCGGCACCGACGCAGCGGTCATCGATGCCAAGATTGCGGACGCCGCTAACCTGCTCGGGCTGCAGAATCTTCTCGGCCGCAAGCCGGCAGCGCTTTCGGGCGGCCAGCGGCAGCGTGTCGCGCTCGGTCGGGCGATCGTTCGCGAACCGGCGGCCTTCCTGCTTGACGAGCCGCTGTCCAACCTCGATGCGCAGCTGCGTGCAGAGATGCGGCTCGAACTCGTCAAGCTGCACCGGCGCCTTGGCCGCACCATCGTCCATGTCACGCATGACCAGGTCGAGGCCATGACCATGGGCGATCGCATATGCATCATGCGCGATGGTCGCCTGGTCCAGGCCGGCCGGCCGCTTGAAGTCTATGCCGACCCGGTCAACACCTTCGTCGCGCGCTTCCTGGCGACGCCGCCGATGAACCTCATTCCGGCCACGCTTCAGCCCGCACCTGGCGAAGGGCTCTCCGTCGTGACCGACAGTGGTGCCGTGCTTACCGTCCCCGCCCGCCACCGCAACGCCTATGGCGAGCGTGTCGGGCGCCGCGTCATTCTGGGCGTTCGAGCCGAAGATTTCCACGAACGCGCCGACAAGCCGGACTGGCAGAAGATTGCCGTACGGGTCGTGGCCGTCGAGGCTCTCGGCGCCGAGAACGTCCTGATCGGCCAGATCGCGGGTCAGGCCACCGGCAAGGATCATGCCCACCCCGCCGGAGACGACAAGCCGTTGGAGATCGCCGCCCGCCTGAGCCGTTATTTCACGGCGCCCGTCGGCTCGATCGTCGAGCTCTACATCGACCCGCTGCCAATGCACCTGTTTGATCCCGAGACCGAACTGGTCATCGCGCGGCCGAGCCTCATGGGGGCCACTCGATGATGGACAGAAACGAACGGCCTGCCTTTCGCCGCCGCTTCGGCCTGCATTTCGGGCTGATTGTCGTTTGCGCCATCGTGCTGCTGCCGCCGCTCTGGGTGCTGCGGACGAGCTTCGTGCCCGAGCAGCTATCCTACAGCAACGAGCTGATGCCGGCCTTTACGACGGACAATTATTCGGCGCTGCTGTCAGGTCGCTTCGGTCAGTCCTACCTCAACAGCCTGATCGTCGCGCTCGGCTCGGTTCTGCTCGCTTTGCCTTTCGCCGCCACCACCGGCTATGCCTTCGCCCGCTTCCGTACGGGCGGTCGTTGGGCGCGCTTTGCCGTTCTGGCGACGCAAATGCTGCCGCCCGTGGCGCTGGTGCTGCCGACCTTCACGCTGTTCCGAAGCCTGGAGCTCAGCAATTCGCTGACCGGGCTGATCATCGTTTATGCCGCGCTCAACCTGCCTTTCCTGACCTGGATCCTGATGGGCTTCTTCGAAGGCATTCCAGTCGATCTGGAGTGGGCGGCGATGACCGACGGCGCGACCGCCTGGGGCGCCTTCTGGCGCATTGTGCTGCCGGTGTCGATGCCCGGTATCGCGGCCGCCGGCGTGCTCGGCTTCATCCTGGCGTGGAATGAGTTTTTGTTTGCCCTGGTTTTGAGCGGGCCGAAGACGGCGACCATACCGGTTGCGCTCGCCGCGTTGCAGACCTCGAACGGCGTCCAGATCGCCAAGGTTTCTGCCGGCGTCGTGCTTGCCATCCTGCCGCTGGTCGTGGCTTCCCGCTTCATCCAGCGTTTCATCGTCCAGGGCTTGACGTTCGGCAGCGTGAAATAGGCCGGTCGCTCCGAGAGCCGACATGGCTCGCTAGCCGGTTATTAAATCGTGACGGGATCACCGCCGCGTCCAGAGGGAAAGAGGAGTAGAGAGTTATGACTTGGAACAAGCAGACCTTGATCAAAATGCTGATGACGGCCGTGAGCGGGGCAGCGGTTGTCAGCGCATCGCTTCCGGCCAGGGCGGCTGAGCCCATCACCTTGCACGCCTTGATGGAAGACGTGCCGGAAACCAAGATCATCGAAGCGCTGTTGCCCGAATTCGAGAAGCAGACCGGCATCAAGGTCGAGTTCGAGAAGATCGGCTATCCCGACATGCACGACAAGCTGGTGTCCCAGCTGACCGCGTCGCAGAGCTACTACAATGTGCTCGAGGTCGACTTCCTGTGGGCCGGCGAATTTCCGGCGGCCGGCTGGCTGGCCGACCTGAAACCCTTCGTCGAGAAATCCAAATACGATCTGAGCCCCTTCATTCCCTCGACGCTTGACCTGCTCGGCCGGACCAAGGACCAGCTGTTCCTGGTGCCCATGTACAACTACTCGATGGGCCTCCTCTACCGCACGGACCTGATCGGCGACGAGAAGCTCAAGGCCGCCTACAAGACGGCAACCGGCAAGGAGCTCGCTTTGCCGACGACGCTCGAAGACTATGTGACGATTTCCAAATTCATGAAGGCCAATGCCGGCGTCGCCGGAGCCGCGATGCAGGGCCAGCGCGGCGATCCCAACAGCATGGAATTCTCCAATTACCTGTTCTCCGCCGGCGGCAGCTATCTCAATGCCGACGGCAAGGCGAGCCTCGACACGGCAGAGGCCAAGAAGGCGCTCGATCTCTATGTCGACAACATCCAGCACGGCGCCCAGCAGGGTGCCGTGTCGGCGACGCTCGATGACACCATGCGCCTGATGTGCAGCGGTTCGGCCTTCAGCATGGTCACCTATTGGTGGATGCTGCCGCAGATGGACGATGCCGTGAAGTGTCCGACGGTCGCCGGCAAGGTCGGCCTGTCGGTGATGCCGGGTGGCCACGGCGAAAGCGGCGGTTGGGGCTGGGGCATTCCCAAGAACACGTCGCCGGAAGAGCAGGAAGCCGCCTGGACCTTCATCCAGTGGGTGCAGAGCAAGGATGTTTCGGTGAAGCGCGCGCTCGAGGGCCACGCGCCCGTGCGCAGCGATGTCTATGCCGATGCGGCGGTGCTGGCGAAATATCCCTTCTACAAGACCGCCGAGGATGTGGTGGCGACCGGCAAGTCGTTCCCGATCTTCACCTATTCGGCGCAATACGAGGATCTGCTCGGTACCCAGCTCTCGCTGGCGGCTGGCGGCCAGGCGACATCGGACGCGGCGCTGAAGGCGGCTTCCGACGGCTTGCAGGGGCTCCTCGACAAATAGCGGTCCGGCTCGGCAAGGAGATCCGGCGCGGCGGTGTCAGCCGCGCCGGACTTGTCCAGACCCCGGATCTTGACGAGATCAGCAACGCCACCCCGACCAAGGCTCGGCTACGATGCACAATGCGATCAAAAAAGGATGGGCTGCCCGTGGCCGCGAGTGGCGGACCGGCTGGGCCTTTGCCTTGCCCGGCCTGCTGCTGCTGGCGATCGTGATGGGCTTTCCGCTGGCCTATGCCTGCATCCTCTCGATCTCCTCGATGACCTTGATCAAGCCGCAGCTTCTGCCGCTTGTCGGGTTCAAGAATTTCGCCTCGATGATCGGCGATGAGCTGTTCTGGAACGCGCTCTGGCTCACCGTGCGCTATTCGGCGGTGACGGTTGTCGGCGAATTCGTGATCGGGCTCGGTATTGCCCTGATGCTCAACCGGACGGTCCGGATGAAGCCGGTCTATTTCGCGATTCTGACCATTCCCATGGCGATGTCGCCGATCAGCGTCGCCTTGATCTGGCGCATGCTGCTCCAGCCCAATCTCGGCATCGCCAATCATCTGATGGAAACGTTCGGCCTGCCGCGCCTCGACTGGCTCGGCACGCCAGGCATGGCGCTCTGGACGATGGCGGCGATCGACATCTGGCAGCAAATGTCCTTCGTCGTGCTGATCCTCGCCGCGGGGCTCGCCGCTCTGCCGCGCGATCCCTATGAGGCAGCTGAAGTGGATGGCGCACGCGGCTGGCAGCAATTCTTCTACATCACGCTGCCGATGCTTCGGCCGGTCGCGGCGATCACCATCATCATCCAGCTGATCAACGAGTTCCGGACCTACGATCTGCCCTATGTCCTGACCAAGGGCGGGCCAGGCAATGCGACCGAAGTGCTGAGCTTCTTTGCCTATCGCCGTGCCTTTCTCGGCCTTTCGCTCAACGAAGGCGCGGCGGCCGCGTTCGTGCTGCTGCTGATCGTCCTTCTGCTCACCGTGATCTTCTTCGCCGTCCTCGAACGCTCGCAATCGGGAGAGGGCCGGAAGTAGGCTGTTAAGCCTTGAGCAATCTATACGGCCTATCCTGGCTTGCAGATTGTCGAGGGAACATGAAACGCAAGCCGCTTCTGCTTTTCGCCTTTCCGTTTCTCATTCTGGCGGTCCTGGCAGGGGAGCGCGTGGCGACCTTGTTGCTGGGCACCTATCCAGCCAGCCCCACCGCATGGTGGCTATGGCTTGAACTGCGCCCTCTGTCGACGGTGCTTTGGCAGCAGGTCGATGTCTGGCTGGGTGGTTCCATGGCTGTCGACGCCGTCATTCTTGCCGCGGCAGCGATCGTCTGCTGGGTGGCGTGCCACACCAAAAAGTCGGCATTCTCGTTCCTCGCCAACCACGTCGCCTTGATTTTCGCTGGCCTGATGATCGCCGTCGGCAGCCATTCGGAAACGGCGAGCACGATTGCCGAATTCACGTCGCCCAAGGGTCTTCCGTATTCGCTGGCCGTCGATTTCACCTTGAAAAACAGCCTGGTTCTGCTTTTGGGCATCGTGGCCTGTGCCTACTGCCACATCGCCTTCCTCACTGAGGCGCGGGAGCGGTCCGTCCGGGCCATCCGTATCCTGGCGCTGCAGCGCGATCTCTAGACCGATCGCCACCTGCAACCCGCCCGCTCCGGGCTCTGCCGGGTCTAGTTGATCCGGCGGTAATAGACCTTGCCGTCGGGCTGCTGGATGCGCTGGTAGTTGGAGCTTGGAGCAGGGGGCGAGGCCGATGCGATTCTCTTCCTGGGTGCGGGCGCTTCGATGACGCCGGGTTCGCTCGCGCTCTCGCCGTCGAGGGCTTCGGGCGCTTGCGCCAGCGTGCTGGTGGCGAATTCGGACGGTTCTTCCGCACCCGGCATGGCCTCGCCGCCGGCGACCGGCGCATTCTGCCCCAACCGGGCAATGCTGGCATCGATCTCGTTGAAGCTGCCTTGCAGCTGGCTGTCCAGTTTCTCGAAACGGCTCTGGAAGCCGTTGTTGACCGTGTCGAGCCGTGCCGCGATCCGCTGCTCGAACGCGCCGAGCTGCTCCAGCCGCGCTTCGACGAAACGCAGGTCGCTCATGCCCCGATAGAGATAGACCGCGGCCGCCATGTTGATCGCGGTGATCAGAAGCGCGCCACCGGCGACGATGACGCCGATCGTCTTTGCCTTGCTGGGTTTCTCGGCGGCAGCCGATTTGCGCTGTTCCTGGTTTCCGATATCGATCGCCGGCATGTCCGGTTCGCTGATCATCGTCATTGGACCACCACCTTTGCGCCGACCGCGACGCGTTTGAAAAGATCGATCACATCCGTGTTGGTGAGACGAAAACAACCCGATGTCCCGTCGAAGCCGACACCCGATGGGTCGTTGGTGCCGTGTATGCGGTAGAGCGTGTCGCGCCCGTCCCGCGACAAATAGAGCGCCCTTGCGCCGAGCGGATTGTAGGGGCCGGCGGGCACCATTTTCGGCAGCTCCGGCTGGCGGGCCCGCATTTCCTGCGGCGGGCGCCACTCCGGCCATTCGGTCTTCGCCCCGACCTTGACGGTGCCGGTCCAGCCGAACCCGTCGCGCCCGACGCTGATCTGGTAGCGCAGCGCCTGGCCCTGGCGGGTCACCAGGTAAAGCGCCTTCTCGTCCTTGCGGATGACGATCGTTCCCGGCTGCTCGGCGGTTCTAAAGGCGACGGCCTTGCGCAGGCTGGGTCCCATCGCCGGCAGCGGCGGCCGCTCCGAAAGCGCCGATCGCGCCTCGGCGAAATCGTGGACGGACAGCGCCAGCGCCACGCCGAGCACGCAGGCGCCGGCGAGCTTTGGGGCGATCCGATATCTATCGGGCAGCGTCATCGAGCCGCTCTTTGAACATCCGCTTCAGATCCTTGTTGAAGCGCGCCCGCCCATCCACTTCCGACGGCGGGATGGCCCTGTTCAGCGCATCGGTCAGAAGCGCGTTGTCCAGCGCCACCGACTTGATGTGCGGCGCCTTGAAGATCTTTTCGAGCTCGCTGCGCGAAAAATGGTTCCCGAACCATTTGCGCTTGTGCTTGTTGGCGACCAGCGTGATCGAGACCGCATTGCCGCGCAACTCGCGGATCTTCTTGTAGAGCCGCTTGCCCTGCCGCAGCGAAGCGACGTTGAGCTCGAACACGATGAAGATCTCGTCGCTCGTCGACAGCACGGAATTGTGCCAGGGCGTTTCGAGATTGGGCAGGTCGATGACGATGTCGTCGAAGCGGTAGGCGACGAGGTCGAGCAGCCGGAAGACGAAATCGCTGCCATGCGGCTCGAACGGCAGTTGCGGCCGCTCGAACGCGTAGAGGGTGAGGCCGGACGGGCGCGACAGCTTGATGACGTCCATCAGCTCGACATCGAGCCGCTCCGGCTGGCCGATGATGCCGGCAAGGTCGAACTGGTTGAACAGATTGAGATAGGCGCCGCAATTGGCGCTCTGGAAATCCAGGTCGACGAGACAGGTGGACGCCCCGCGCTCAGCCGATTTCGACGCCAGGAATTCGGCCGCCGACAGCGCCAGCGTCGTCGCGCCGGCGCCGCCGCTGGCGCTGATGAAGGTGATGATCCGGCTCTTCGTTCCCTGGTTGCCGGTGTCGTGGAAGGTCACCGCATTGAGCAGCTCCTTGCCGTCGAGCGGCTTGTGCAGCCAGTCCGAGGCGTTCATGCGCACCAAAACGCGCGTCTGCTCCGAACTCAGCTCGTCGGAAACCGCGATCAGCGGCACGCTGGCCCACAGCGCGCGCGCCTCGACGATGCCGGGCCTGCCGAGCAGCTCGCCATTGCCGAGATCGAGGATGACGATGCCGGGGCGCGTATCGGCCGGCGGCCCCTTGAGAAAGTCGCTCGTCTCGGAAATCCTGACATCATAGATCGCCAGCGCATCGAGCCGCGTCGCCACATCGCGCTTGAAATTCGGATCCGACGAAAACAGCGCCACCTGCTTGCGCTTGGTCGGCGTAACCTTGGTGCTGATGGCATTCATGGATAGACGCTCTTCAAATCTTCGCCCGTGACCGTGCTCAGCATGGAGGGCATGGTGATGTTTCCGAATCCGAGCAGGCCGCCCAGGAAGAAGAATTGGAAGGGATGATTGGTAATGCTGACGGTAATGGTCGGCACCGGTCCGCCAGGGCGCGTCCAGTAGCCGAGGCCAGAGGCCGCGTATTCGATCCGCACCTGCGATTTCTCCAGCATAGGCAGGAAGTCGAGCATTCCAGCACGATTGGCGGTGCCGTCATAGATCGTATCGAACGCGGCCTGGCTCGCATCCTCGGACTTGCACAAGCCTCCTCCGATACTGCAGCAAGCGACGCCTGCTGCGCTTGCAGTACAGACATAATCATACGTGCCGGCCGACACCGCTGTGCCGACTTTGGCTATATCGCTCTGCGTTAGCGTCTCGGATGGAAGCCCGATGGCGACGGGGGTGGAAATCTGCGCCAGTCTTGCGCCGGCTTGCACCGCTTTGTTTCCGGCGTTCCATTGGTAGAAGGCGTATCCGAAATCGACGAAGCCAAGCAGAAGCGTCAACAGCAGTGGCAGAGCGATGGCCATTTCGACCATTGTCGCTCCGGATTGGTTAGCCCAAAACTTGATGCGCTCCGTCACCATCCGATGACTCGTTCCTGATGGGATACACTGAGGGTCAGGGCCCCAAAGCCAAGATACGACCAGAATCCTACGTCCGGATAAGAATAGGAAGTGCTGACGTCCACGACATCGACTTTGGTCGTGCTGCTGAGATAAAGCTGCGTGCCCGTGGCGGCATCAACCGCGTCCAGCGAGACCGCCTTGGTGATGTCAACCGTCGCTGGAAGCCATCCAGTCACCCGGGCGGTGCCGCTATCGATCGTCCCATAGGCAGCAAGGTTTTGAGCCCGTGCCTTGCAAGTCGCCCAATCGCTGCTGCATCGCGCCATGTAGCGACCCGCATCCTCAACGCCGGCTTCGAGAAGCAAGCGTGTGTTCAGGATGTTGGAGAATTCGAACACACCGGCCGACAACAGCAATACGAGTGGTGCTGTGATTGCGACTTCCACCAAAGCGGCGCCACTTTCGTCGCCTCGGAACCGCCGTATGATTTTGCCGAACCTGATCATGTCGACTCTACCGATACAACTGGGCTTCGTTGCGGAATGCCTTGTCTACAAGGGTGTTGTTAGCAAACCCTCCATCGACGTCGACGATCTCAAGGCTGATCGCCTTCTCGGCACCAGTACCTTCCGGATTGTCCTCGTCGTTGGGATTTTGCTTCTGGATGGGATTGTTCAGAAAGACGCTCGCATAGCCATCCGGCTTGACTGCGGTGTGCCCGTTTAGCTTCGCTTGGTTCGCCTTGCAATCGATGATGGCCATGTTCATCAATCGGCGGCTCGGATCTGCCTTGGTCAGGTCTCCCTTATAGCACGAAGGTGTTCCCACTTCGTTTGAAGGCCCTTTCGACTTGTCCCCTACGATTCCGGCCGCGATCTCATAGTTGTAGACATCATACCTGGATGCGGGGACGTTACGCTTGAGCGGGTCAGTCGTCGCCGGGAGGTTTGGATACGCTGCGTTCTTGTGATTGGCGGCCCAATAGGCGGTCCAGAACGAATTCAACGCGATCGGCAGCGTCATGCCCGTTGTGGAACTATAGCCGGTACCATCCGGAAGAGGCAACGCGGAACCATCTGTCGCGACATCAAACTTGTTGCAATTGCTGTTCTTGCTGGCCCCCTTGCGAACATTGCTCGCCGGCCGATAACCGAGGTCCTTGTTGTTTTTCAAAGACCCCTGATAAAGATCGAAACGCACATTGAGGCCAGTATTAACCTGCCCCAAGGTGACGCCCGTTTTTGTAGTCAGCGAAGTCCGGCTGTAGCAGGTGCCAGCGGTTCCCTTGGCCATTCCCTCTTGTATCGAGGTAAGGCCGTTTTCCAGCAGGCCAAAGTTGCCTGGGCCGGGGTTGCTGTCGACTTTCAAAATGCGAAATTCGCGGCTGTAGGTATCGCCCGATGCGAATGCCTGCTGGATGGTCTTGCTGGTCAGCGGATCGGTCGTCTCGAACGGATTGCACATGAAGATCGGCACCGTTTCGCAGATCGACTGGACAAATCCGGCAACCGCCTGCGGCCGGATGTCGAAGGTGCCGTTGCTGCCGATAAAGCTTGCCGGAAAGATGGTCGCGAAAGAGCCGGCACCGTCCCCGTCACCGGACGGGTTTACTGTCACCAAGGAGAACGTCACGGCTTTGGGGTCTGTGCTTGACCAGTCATGGCCATTGGCATCGACACCCGCAGCATTCAACCCGATGCTGTCGTCGGCCGGTATCCCGGTCAGATATTTAACGGTCACATCAGCCACGGCGAGCGTGTGGACGTTAGAGGCAGGATCGTCAGAGGTAGAAAATTTCGTTGTATTTGTGAGTAAGGTTGTCTTCGCCAACTCCGCCCGCGTGATCGAATCCGCTCTGCCGTCCAGCTCAGCGGCTGTGGCAAGCGCGAGGGCGTCAATCCCCTTCTGCAGATCATTGTGAAGGCTGTTGGCCCGGCTCATATCGACGGCAAGTAACGCAAAACCGATGATCACCGGCAGCATGATTGCAACGAGGATCATCGCTATGCCGCGTTGATCGTTCCAGAAGGCTCGAATGGTCCCCAACATGACCTTACTCTCTTTCACCTCGCGCCAGAGCCCCTCGCATGCCCGGCGCCCTCCGCATCCTTCCGTTCAGTTCACGGCGTCACACCCGACCCGCCGACATTGACCGTGATCGCCGGCGGCGGCGGCGGCGGCGGCGGATATTTGTAGGCCTGGGCAACGGCAGCGGCGCGCGCGCCGTCACCCTCGATCTTGGTATTCCTTGCGTTCGGATTGAGCGGATCGACCGTCTGCAGCATCGAATTGAATTTCTGTGTGTCGCCGGCAGCCAGGGTCACCGAATCGTAGTGATTCAGATAGTCCGCGGCGCAGCCCGACAGCGCACCGACGCACACAATGAGGATCAAGGCGCTATTTCTTGACATAGAGCATCTTGTCCTTCGATTTGAAGTCGAGCATGTGGCCATAGGGGCCGGTGACGCCTTCGCCCAGCTCATATTTGCGGACCATGTCCTTGGTCACTTCAAGCTGGCCGAGCACGAAGAATTCCGGATCGTTGGCGGGACGCGTCTTGTCGAACGGTGTCGCCAACTGCTCGCCGGGCTTCACCGGCCGCACGATATGCGGCGTGACGATGACGACCAGCTCGGTTTCTTCCTTCTGGTTGCTCGAACTGCGAAACAGCGTGCCGATAACCGGCACCTGGCCGAGCCAAGGCACCTGGTCCTGGAGCTTGGTCGTCTTGCTCGACAGAAGTCCGCCGACCGCGAAGCTCTGGCCGTCGCGCAACTCGACCACGGTCGCCAGCTTGCGGTTGGTGAAGATCGGGTCGCCGGCGGTGGTGAAGCCGGTCAGGTCGCTGACCTCCGGCGCCAGCTTCATATGGATCTTACCGTCGTCGAGCACGACCGGCGTGAACGTAAGGTTGACGCCAAATTGCTTGTAATCGATCTGGACTAGGCCATCCGTGCCGATGCTGCGGATTGGTACCTCGCCGCCGGCGTTGAAGCTGGCCGGCTCGCCGGAAAGGGTGGTGAGATTGGGGTTCGCGAGCGTGCGCACCGCGCCTTTGGACTCGAGCGCCTCGATGATCAGATCGACCTTGATGTTGCTGTCGATGACGCGCGTGATCAGCGCTCCGAACGGAGCCGAATTGGACAGGAGGCCGCTGAGCAGACCGCCCGGTCCGAGCACGACACCGTCCTCGTCGACGGCAGCAACACCGGTACCGGTACGGGTTGTGCCATCGCCGTTCCTGCTCTTGATCGACACGCCGAGATCCCTGCCGGTGTTGCGCTTGGCTTCGAGCACGCGCACTTCGAGATTGACCTGCTGGCTGTCGTCGACGATGACGGAATTGATGATGGCGTCAGGACCATATTGCTGCGCAACCGCCATGATCGCCGCCAAAGTGGCGCCGTCCTTGACATGACCGCCAAGCCTGACCCTGCCGTTGACCGAGCCGACTTCGATGCGCGACTTTGGCGCAACCTGGCGGATCGCTTGCGCCATGTCGCTGACATCGACGCCGACCTCGATCTGGAGCGCGCCGAGAGAGCGCTTGTCCGTAGAGAACAAATTGACCGTGGTGGTGCCGGCGCCCTTGCCGATGACATAGAGTGTCCGGTCGGTCATCGGCTGGGCATCGGCAATCTTCTCGTCGCCGACGACGATGTCGCCGAGATTGGCACTCACCTGGATCGTTACCGATTGCGACATCGGCAGGAAAATCCGATGGACGCTGGGGGTCGACACGTCGATGAAGCGGTCGGCCGCCTCGGCCGCCAGGCTCGACAGCAACAGCGCCGCCAGACAAGG
The DNA here is from genome assembly GCF_040320355.1 of Mesorhizobium sp. M0715. Taxonomy (NCBI): domain Bacteria; kingdom Pseudomonadati; phylum Pseudomonadota; class Alphaproteobacteria; order Hyphomicrobiales; family Phyllobacteriaceae; genus Mesorhizobium; species Mesorhizobium sp. M0715. Next base: position 92,394 of record NZ_JAMYPL010000025.1, read on the forward strand.
CAACGCGGCCGCCGCCATCCTCAACCAAGACCCCTGCATCCCCGTCTCCCCATCGCTGCCGGCGGCAGTCCGTTTTATTAGCCGCACCGTATCATGGTTGTCGCGGCACGTCATATGTCTCGAGTTTCACGCCCCGAAAGACGCCGACCGTCGTGCGTATCGGCGGCGCGGGGGTCACATATTTGACTTCCTTGACGACCGGCTGCGGTGCGGGTGCCGTCACCATGACCGGAGCGGGCTTTACCTTGCCCAGTTCATCAAGGCGACTTCCCACTTTTTCCACGGCCTGAGTCAAGCCAGCTATCTTGTCTTCGGCGCGTTTGCGCTCTTCCGCGGCCGCTGCTTCCGCTGCTGCCTTCCTGTCGAGCTCCGCCTGCCTGGCGGCGACGTCTGCCGGCGTCTCGCCGGTCAGGTCTGCAAGCGTCACCCGTTCCGTTGACTCGCCCTTGCTGGCAGCGGCCTGACGAAGTGCCAGCGACAATTGTCCGGCGCCTGCCGCCAATGTCAGCTTCTGCGCATCTTTGGTGCTGGCTTCTACCGTCACCGATTTGACGACCGTCGGACTGTCCTTGCTTTCATCGGCGACCTGGTCGACGGCGAGCACCTTCATGCTCTGCAACAGCACGTCGACAAAACTCCTGTCCGCGCCATCATCGCCGCGCACCGTGCGCGTCAGCAGCACATCGACCCGGTCGCCCGGAAATACGAATCCTGCGACGCCGAGCACGTCGTTGACGCGGATAGACACTGCCTTCATGCCTTCGCCAAGCACTGCCGAAAGCGTGGCGCGCTGGCCTGGGCCGGTGATCTTGGTAGCAAGAATCGGCTCATTGACGCTGATCGCTTGCAGTGCCTGCTTGGCACCGTCACCAGCCAACAGGTCCTTAGTTGACTTGAATGCCCCGGCCGGAACCGCGCCCGCTGGCCACGCGACTTCGCGCAGCTTGTCTGATGTCAGCACGTCGCCGAATTTGAGCGCCATTGCCGCCACCACGACCGTGCTGCCCGGCACGCCGGTTTGAGCCATGGCATTGCGCTGACTGGCCAACCAGATATTGACCAGCACCACAGCCAGAACGCCGAAAACGCCGGCGAGGACAATCATGATAAGTGTATTGGCGCGCATAGCCCCAAGCCCCAAGCCCATAATGCGGGAATCGCCCGCTGCGACTAGTTTTCAGGCCCGGATCACACAATCCGGGCCTGAAATTCAGAAATTACGGACCGTTGGGATCGCAGGCCGCGATATTGCCAACGGCGATCAGGCTGTCGCAAAGCGATGTGAACGAGTCTGTAACCCAAGCTCCGATCCCAAGAACAACCAGGATCGACGCTGTGGCGATAATGCCGATCAGGATAGAGTATTCGACCATGGCAGCGCCGTTTTCATCGTCGCGGAACTGCCGGGTCATCGTCATGAGCTTCTTCATGTCAATTTCTCCCCTTGGAGGTTTGAACCCGACGAGACAGAGCAAAGGATGAAATCCATACCCAAGCATCCCCCGTCATCTCGATCCTAGGTCCCGAGAAAATGCAGAGTCAAACGAGATTAAGGGTTCCTTAACTTTCCTGTACATGATTCGGTAAGAAGAATGCAAACCGAGATCTTCTCAAGGCGTTGATTCTTTTCATTTTTCAACCGTCCTTAACCATTCGTTCACAATTTCGCCGTGGGTGTGGCGAAATTAGGGAAGCATTAGCTATAATGCATATTCCTTTATATCTAGGCGGTTAGCGGTGTTTCCGGGGCGATTTGGCGCCGAAAAAAGACAGGCGCGGAAAGCGGGGTCGGCACTGAGGTCGCGAACAGGCAGCCCTATAAAATAAACACGTTATTTCAGGCTCCTGCTCTTAACTATGTAAAAGTATTGGTTGTACGCGAGCCATCCGGGCGCTTGTGCCCCCGGTGGTTAACAGTTAGTTTCAGCTAATATGAGTCCGTGGGGAGTATAAGCAATTATGCTGGGGCGGTTTATCAAAGGGCCAGGCGAGCAACAGGCAGCGACAAAGGCCGAGCCGCTGGCGGTGGTGCCTGTTGCTCCGGCTCTTTCCCCGGCAGCCGACATCGAATCGGACGGCGATCATCTCCTGACGCTGAAGGTTGAACTACACAGTCACTTAATCGACCGGTTCAATCTTGCGACGCTCGAAACGGCATCCAAGGATGAAATCCTAAATGAGATCCGTCCGATCGTGCGGGAGTTCGTTCGGGCTCGTGCTGTACCGCTGAATGCACGTGAACTCGACCGATTGACTAGCGAGACCGCCGACGAAATGTTGGGGTTGGGGCCAATCGAACCACTGCTCAAGGACGATTCTATAACAGACATCCTGATCAACACCCACAAGCGCGTCTTCATCGAACGGCGCGGCGTCATCGAGGAGACATCGATCCGGTTCCGCGACGAGGCGCATCTGTTGCGTGTCGTCAACAAGATCGTCTCCGCCATCGGCAGGCGCGTCGATGAATCGGCGCCCATGGTGGACGCGCGACTGGAAGACGGATCGCGCGTCAACATCGCTGTCCGACCTATCTCGGTGGACGGCCCGCTGGTGTCGATCCGCAAGTTTTCCAAGAACCCCTATTCGCTCGAACGCCTGATGGGACTCAACTCGATCAAGCAGCCGATGATCGATCTGCTGCGGATCGCGGTGCAGGCGCGCAAGTCGATCCTGGTTTCGGGCGGCACCGGCAGTGGCAAGACGACCCTGCTCAACGCTCTGTCGAGCTACATCCCGCCGAGGGAACGCCTGATCACCATCGAGGACGCGGCCGAACTGCAGTTGCAGCAGCCGCATGTTGGCAGGCTGGAGACGCGGCCGCCCAACGTCGAGGGCAAGGGTGAGGTGCGCCAGCGCGAGTTGCTCAAAAACGCTCTGCGCATGCGGCCGGATCGCATTATCGTTGGCGAAGTCCGTGGCGAGGAAGCTTTCGACATGCTGCAGGCGATGAACACCGGCCATGAAGGGTCGATGACAACCATCCATGCCAACACGCCACGCGATGCGATCTCGCGGCTCGAACAGATGGTCGGCATGGCTGGCATGCCGATGAGTCACGATTCCATCCGGGCGCAGATCGCGTCGGCCATAGACATCATCGTGCAGACGCAGCGGCTTTCCGACGGCGGCAGGCGCGTCACCTCCATATCGGAAATCACCGGAATGGAAGGCAACGTCGTCCAACTGCAGGAAATCTATCATTTTGTCCGGCGCGATGTCGCTGCCGACGGTACGATCATCGGTGAATTTCGTGCTACAGGAGTCCGGCCCAGATTTGCCGCGGAAGCAGCAACGCAAGGGCATCATTTCGCCAAGGACGCGTTCAATCCGCAGGTTGCTCTCTGATGCTCACCGGCCAGGCATTGCTTTATTTTATCTACGTGCTTGCGGCAGCGTCGGTCATCCTCGCCGGCGAAGCTATGTATCTTTCCTTTGCCAAGAGCCGGTCACGAATTGGCGCGATCAACCATCGGCTGAGGCGACTGACGGACGACGTTCCGGCCGAACAGACCTTGCAAGGATTGCTACGCGAACGCGGGCTGTCGGAGTCGGGCGACTTTCTTTCTGGCCTGATCTGGCTGAATAGGCTCTATACCCAATCCGGCATCACCCGGAATCCACTGTCTTTCGCCGCGACATTCCTTCTAACAGGGCTGGCACTGGCGTCGTTTCTGTCATTCCTTCTGGGCTTCTCGACCTTGGTGTCGTCCATTGTTTTCGTGATAGTCGGATTTATGCTGCCGCTTCTCGTTCTTCGCCGCGCCCGCAACAAGCGGATCCAGAAATTCGCCAAACAACTCCCTGACGCACTTGACATGATCGTTCGTTCGTTGCGCGCCGGACATCCGGCTTCGGTAGCGGTTGGTCTCGTCGCCCGCGAAATGCCCGATCCACTCGGTACCGAATTCGGCATCGTCTCCGACGAAATCACATTTGGCCTCAGCATTGAACAAGCCGTACGAAAACTTTCCCAACGTGTTGGATTCGAGGGTCTTCATCTGCTTTCGGTATCACTGTCGATTCAGTCCAAGACCGGGGGCAATCTGACTGGAATTCTGTCCAATCTTTCGTCGGTGCTGCGCGAAAGGCAGAAACTGAAGATGAAAATCAAGGCGCTTTCGGCCGAGGGGCGGGTGTCTGCATGGATTATCTCACTGTTCCCGCTCGTGATATTTCTGCTCCTTCAGCTAACTGCTCCAGCCTACTACGGCAAAGTCTGGCACGACCCGCTGATCATGCCGGTGTTTTTGGCCTTTGGGCTATGGGCGTTGTTGGGAGATTTCATCATGTATCGAATGGTCAGTTTCGATTTCTAATAGGGGGCGAGGCATAATTTGTTTTCGACCGTTCAGGATCTCAGCATTTTGGTTTCTGCCGCCGTTTTCGTGGCGGCGGTGGCGCTATTCCTGTTTGGTGCCCTCGTCTTTTTGCCGGCGCTGCAGACGCGGAAGTTGGTAGCGCAAAGCTTGATGGCGGAAGGTATTTCCGATCGCCGCACGCTCCTTGGGCAGGAACAGCTTGCCAAGATCGCCGCACAGCGGCCGGTCGACGCATACTTTCGATCCGTAGAAAAGGAGCGAGACGAGCCCAGCGCCTTGGACGCGAAGCTCTTTCGGGCGGGCTTCTATCAGTCAAGCGCTCCGCTCATCTATACCCTGTCGCGGCTTGGTGCGGTCTGTGTCGGGTTTCTGGCTGCCTATGCGCTCCTGACTCGAGTGCTCCCGCCTTCCTTGCCCGGTTTCATAGGTCTTGCCGGGGCTGGCCTGTTCGGGCTGGCCTGCATGGTAATTCCGAGCATTATGCTCGATCGCTTCGAGAATGCACAGAAGGAGATCTATCGTCGCGGCTTTCCGGATTTCATGGACATGATGATCACCTGTGCCGACGCGGGAATGAGCCTGGAGGCGGCGGTTGAGCGCGTGAGCAGCGAACTGGCTGGCACCCACAAATGGCTTGGTATTCAGCTCTCGATCATGACTCTGCAGTTGCGTGCCGGCAAGCCGCTGCGGGAAGCACTGCGAGAACTTGCTGACCGCATCGGACTCGATGAGGCGCGGGCTTTGGCCGTACTGTTCCGGCAGTCGGAGGAACTCGGCACCAGTTTGACGGACGCTTTGCGCGTTTACAGCGAAGAGATGCGCAGCCAGAGAATTCTGAGTGCCGAGGAACGCGCCAATTCTTTGCCGGTGAAAATGATGATTCCGTTGGGGCTTTGTATCTTCCCTGTGGTTATGATGGTTATCATGCTACCGGTGATCATCCGCATGAGGGGCATTTTCTTCTGATTGCGTGTATGATCTGATTCTAATATGAGGTCCGAGACCCTTGGGGGAATCTGTATGAAGAGGGCTATCGCGGCGGCGTTCTGCCTGTTGACTGTTATGCTTGCCGGCTGCCAGACGGACGCCACCGACGGGGTCGTTCGCACCAACGAGCCGTCGAAAGGCGACGTGACGTCGTTTGGCGATGCTTTCGACGGGCTGAAAACCGTCAGCGATGTCGAATATTACGCCTCGGACCAGGCTGTCGCCGAAGCCAAGAACCAGTTCCGCGCCGAGAATTACGGCAATGCCGGCGCGCTGTTCTTCAAGGCGACGCAGTTGGCGCCCAATGATGGTAACGCCTGGATGGGGCTGGCCGCCTGCGCCGACCGGATCCACCGCTTCGACCTTTCCGACAAGGCCTATGCCAGGGCCTTCAAGCTGGTCGGCGCGACGCCCGAATATTACAACAATGTCGGCTATTCCTACCTGCTGCGCGGCAAGCTGCAGGATGCGCGCTCGAACTTCCTCAAGGCTTATGAACTGGCGCCCAACGATCCGACCGTCGCCAACAATCTGAAGCTTTTGTCGTCAAGCGTGCAGAACGTCGAGCGCTAGCATGCTGCTGGTCGAGGCGCTGCTGCTGAAGGTGCTCGCCATCCCTCTGCTGGCAAGGATTGCCTGGCTCGACTTCACCACCCAGAAGATTTCCAATCGCGACGTGCTGCTGCTGCTCTGCCTGGGCGCTGGGGGCTTGCTGCTGCTGTCGCTCCAGTCCGGATCGTGGTGGGACATGGGACTGAGCGCCGGTGCAGGGCTTCTGTTGTTCGTCGCGTTCTTGCCCTTCTGGGCCTTGCGCAAGATCGGCGCCGGCGATGTCAAGCTGATCGCGGTCGTGCCATTCCTGATCAGCGGCGGGGCTCTCGCGGTGTTTTCAGTGCTGCTGCTGGTTTTCGCCTTGGCAACCGCGGCGATCGTGAAAAACCCTTTCCTACTGCCTGCGGGTGCTTTTCGGCTCATCGTCCAGCATCTGGATCGCAAGGGCGTGGTGCCATTCGGCGTCCCGATCTCGCTGGCCGCGATCTGTACGCTGGCGTTCCTGATCTACAGGAGTTTGATGGTCGCGAGCAGCTCTGGAATCCTCAACCAGCTCAACTGACCCTGACATCTCACGCGGCCGAATTTGTCAGGGAGATTTGACGGAGCGCCAAACGAAAAACCCGCCTGCGCGGCGGGTCATTGGCGCAAATCTGCACCATAGGCAAAAATGTACCATAGCTGAGGGCAGGGAGTCAAGAAAAAATTCCTATCGTCTAACGCTGCCTGCGCTGCTGCGCTTAGGTCAGTCCCGCAGCAGATCGAACATCAGCTTGAAGAAGCGGTCCGCATCGACCTCATGGGCGATGCGGGCATTGTCCTTTTCACCGCGCTCGCCCCAGTAGTCGGCGATGGTCGCGCCGAAGGCGTAGGTGCCGGACAGGTCGACGCCGATATGGGCAGGACGCGTGCGCACCAATGTCGGGTCGATGGCCAGCGCCAGCGCCAGCGGATCGTGCATGGCGCCGCCGACGCCCATCGAGTTGCGGTGCAGCTTCTCGTAGAACAGCAGCCAGTCGTTGACGAGCCGTCCGAGCGGCGTGTCGATGGTGGCGAGTTCGGCATATTGCGGCGCCTCGATCAGCACCTGCATGGTGACGTCGAGGCCGACCATCAGGATCGGCACGCCGCTGTCCAGAACGATCTTCAGCGCCTCGGGGTCGCAGAACGCATTGAACTCGGTCGGCGTGATGATCTCGCTCTTGCGGTAGAACACGCCGCCCATCCAGATCAGCTCCTTGATCTTGGGCAGCACGTCGCGATGCTTGAGGATCATCAGGCCGATATTGCTGAGCGGGCCGGTGGCGACGACCAGGATCGGTTCGGGCGCGGCGCGCAGTCTGTCGGCCAGGAAATCGACGGCGTGCTGGTCAACCGGCTTGATCGTCGCCTGCGGCAGGTAGGGCGAGCCCTCGAGGCCGCTTGGGCCATCGGCGGTGCCGAGCACCAGCGGGCGCGCCAGCGGACGGTGACAGCCCTGCGCGACAGGCACGTCGCCGGCGCCGATATATTCCAGGATGCGCAAGGCATTGGCGGTCGTCTTCTCGACTTCCGCATTGCCGCAGGTCGTGGTGACGCCGAGGAGTTCGATGGCAGGCGAACGATGCGCCATGACCAGCGCAATGGCGTCGTCGTGGCCGGGGTCGCAGTCGAACAGGATAGGAGTTGGCTTGGTCATCATGTCGTCTTTCACGCCGCCCGCTCGTAGCGCGCTATGGTTTTCTTGAAGCCGTCGAGGAAACGCCGGCCGTCCAGGCCGGTGCAGATGCGGGTGGTCTTGGGCCCGCCGCCGGGCAGCAATTGCCGGCCGCGATAAGCGACGGTCTGGCCGCGCGCCAGCCGGCCGTCGAGCACGACGTCGGCGAACAGCGGCTCGGTCATCGTCGCCAGGCCCGGATCGAAAGCCAGCGCCACGGTGATCACGTCGTCCATCGGGAACCCGACGAGGTCGAAGAATTCGCGCCAGATGTCGATGTAGATCGGGAAGCTGTCGGCGATCATCTCAAGGACGGGATTGTCCCTTGCCACGGCCTGCATGTCGGCGATGTCGTCGCGCGTCAGCATCGAATCGGCGACGCGGTTGTCCTCGCAGATGTCGAGCGGCACGAGGATCTTCTCGACATCGGCGTTGAGCACGATGCGCGAAGCCTCCGGATCGGCCCAGATGTTGTACTCCGACAGGGGTGTGATGTTGCCCGGTGTCTGGAAATTGCCGCCGAGCACGATCAGCCGCTTGAGTGCGCCGGTCAATCCCGGCTCCTGCAACAGCGCCATCGCCGCGTTGGTCAACGGGCCGGTCGTCACCAGCGTGATCTCGCCCGGATTGGCCATGACGGTGCCGATGATGAAATCGACCGCATGTCCCGATGTGGCCTGCCGCACCGGCGTCGGCGCCGGCGGGTTGAACTTCTTCAGGCGATCGCCGAAACGGGCAACAAGCCGCTTTTCGAAATGCACCGGCGCCTCCATGTCGGCCTTGGCGTTGCCGACGATCGGCCGCCACGCGCCGGCGTGAACCGGGATATCGTCACGCCCGGCGAGCGTCAGCGTGTTGAGGACGACGTTGGTGACCTGTTCGATCGGGCCGGCCGCACCGGTCACGGTGGTCACCCCCTCGAGCCGGAGCCTCGGATTGACCGCTGCAAACAGCACGGCGAGAATATCGTCGCCGGCCGAATCCACGTCGAGGATTATGCGTTCCATAAAGGCTTCCTTCACTGGGGATTTTTGCGGCCGGGTTCAGTGTTCTTGTCTACCGACAGCAGCTTGCGCATCGATTCCAGCGTCTCGGCGATAACCCTTGGACGCGCCCGGTAGGACAGCGCGAACAATGCGATCAGCGCGACGACATAAGGGACGGTGAGAACCAGGTAGGACGGATAGCCGAACGTCTGCAGGCGCAACGAAAAAGCATCGGCGAAGCCGAACAGCAGGCAGCCGGCCAGCACCTTCAGCGGATCGCCGTTGGAAAAGATCAGGATCGCCACCGCCATGAAACCACGGCCCGAAGACATGTTTTCCGTGAACATGGTGATGTAGCCGAGTGACAGATGAGCGCCGGCGAGGCCCGCCAGCAATCCGCACAGCAGGGACGCGATGTAGCGGACGCGGGTGATCGAGATGCCGAGCGCCTCGGCGGCTTCCGGCTTTTCGCCGACGACGCGGATATAGAGGCCGAGCCGCGTCCGCTTGTAGCAGACGACCAGCAGCGGCACGGCGATGAAGGCGACATAGACGAGCGGCGTGAAGCCGGAGATCAGCGGCGCCCACGAGCCGAGAAGGTCGCGGGCACCGGGCAGCTGGACTTTCGGCAGGCCGACGATGCCGTGACCGACGATCGAACCGCGCGTGCCGAAGATCGCTTTCATCAGCGAGATCGTCATGCCGCCGGCCAGGATGTTGAGCGCCAGCCCGACGACCACTTCATTGGCCTTGAAGCTCACCACCAGGACGGCAAAAACCAGGGCGAAGACGAGCGCCGCCGCGACGCCGCAGGCGACGCCCGCGAGTGCGGAACCTGTCCAGATCGAACCAAGGACGGCGAAGAAGGCGCCGACCAGCATCTGCCCCTCGAGGCCGATGTTGAAGATGCCGGCCTTGGTGGTGAACGAGCCGCCAAGCGCGACCAGAAGGATGGGCGCGGTGGTGCGAAGCGTCGCCGCGATCAGCGCGACGTTGATGAGCTTGTCTAGAATTTCCATCGCCGCTCCCCTGCCTGGCTGTCGCCGCGCTTTCTCACCAGCACCTGGGCCGACACGCTGAGGATGATCAGCGCCTGGATCACGGTGATGATCTCGCGCGACGCGCTGGTATCGACCTCGAGCAGCAGCGATCCGTTGCGCAGGGCGCCGAAGAACAGTGCGGTGAAGATGGTGGCGACAGGCGAGCCATTGGCAAGCAGGGCGGCGATCAGCCCATCGAAGCCGAAACCGGGGGCAAATCCTTCCATGAAGCGGTGATGGACGCCGAGCGTCTCGACGCCGCCGGCCAGCCCGCCGACGGCCCCCGAAAGCAGCAGGACCAGGAAACCCTGCCGTTTCACGTTGACGCCGCCATATTCGGCGAATTTCGGCGCCGAACCGACCATCGTGACGCCGTAACCCCATTTGGTGTAGCGGAAGACAAGGGCTGCGCCGACCGCCAGCACCAGGCCAATGACCAGGCCCCAGTTCAACCGCGAAAAGGTGAAGATCTCCGGCAGATAGGAAGTCGCCAGGATCGGCGGCGTCTCCGACCAGCCGCCCGGCCGTTTGAAAAGGAAGATGGTGAAATAGGAGGTAAGCAGCACCGCCACGTAGTTCGACAGGATCGTCGAGACGACCTCGTTGGTGTTGTAGCGGGCGCGGAAGTAGGCGGGGATGGCGACCCAGGCCGCGCCTGCCACGACCGCGAGCGCCAGCGCGGCCAGCGTGTGAATGCCCGCGGGCAGGGGCATGGCAAAGCCGACCCAGGCGGCAGCGAAGCCGCCGAGGAACAGCTGGCCCTCGATGCCGACGTTGAACATGCCGCCGCGCAGGCCGATGCAGGCGGCGACACCGCAGATCAGGATCGGCGTCGTCTGCAGCAAGGTCCCGGCGATCTTCTCCTGATCGCCGAAGGCGCCGCGCAACAGCGTCATGAACACACGCAACGGGCTTTCGCCGACCATGAGGATGATGATCGCGCCCATCAGCAGCGCCACGCCGATGGCGATGACCTGGCCGGAAACGGCACGCAAATGGTCTTTCATGATGCGATCTCCGCGGCGAATTCCGGCGCGGCCACGCCTGCCATCATCATGCCGATGCGCTCCTCGTCGGCATCGTCGCCGGCGACCTCGCCCATGATCCGCCCGTTGAACATCACCAGGATGCGGTCGGCAAGGGCGGCCAGTTCGTCGAGCTGCACGGAAATCAGCAGGATTGCGCGGCCGGCGGCGCGCTGGCGCATGATCTCGTCATGAATGGCCTCCTGGGCGCCGATGTCGACGCCGCGCGTCGGCTGGTCGATCAGCAGGAAATCGGCGCCGTTGGTGAATTCGCGCGCCAGAACGACCTTCTGGATGTTTCCGCCCGAAAGCCGCTTGACGGCATCGCCGGTTGCGCGCGCGCGAATATCGAAGCTCTTGATCAGTGTTTCGGCGTTTTGATGTATGGCATTCCAGTTGAGCATGCCGCCGCGGCTCCATGGTGCGCGATGCTGGCGGCCCATCAGGGTGTTGGCCGCTATCGAAGCGTTGCGATCGACCCCGCGCACCATGCGGTCGCCTGGAACATGGGCGAGGCCTGCCTGGCGGATCGCGGCGGGGGAGAGAGCGGTGAGATTCCGGCCCTTCAGCCACGCCCCGCCATGGCTTGCCGGTCGCAGGCCCGAAAGCACTTCCGCCAGCTCCGTCTGACCATTGCCGGCCACACCCGCGATCCCCACCACCTCGCCGGAGCGGACGGTGAAACTGGCGTTGCGAAGGGCCGGCAGCAGGCGATCGTCGCGCGCCCACAGATCCTTCACTTCGAGCACCACGTCGCCGTGCAGCGACGCACGCGCCCGGCGGTCGAAGCTGACCTCGCGGCCGACCATCATGTGCACCAACTCGTCCTTGCTGAGCTCGGCCGTCGGCCGGGTCGCCACCTTCCTGCCATTGCGCAGCACCGTCACCGTGTCGGACACTTCCATCACCTCCTCCAGGTGGTGCGAAATGAAGATCACCGTCATGCCCTCGGCCACGAAGCTGCGCAGCGTCTGGAACAGCTCACGGCTCTCCTGCGGCGTCAGCACGGCGGTCGGTTCGTCGAGGATGATGGTGCGCGCGCCGCGCACCAGGACCTTCAGGATTTCGATGCGTTGCTCTATGCCGACCGAGAGCAGCCCGACGCGCTCGGTCGGATCGACCTGCAAGCCGAAGCGCTTCGACAGTTCGCGCGTGCGCTCAACCTGTGCAGCGTGGTCGATCAGCCCATGGCGACGGATTTCCATACCGAGAAAGACGTTGTCGGCAACCGAGAGCGAGGGAACCAGCTTGAAATGCTGGTGAACCATGCCGAGGCCGGCCTTTATCGCCACGGACGGGTCGGCGATCACGATCTCTTCACCGTTCAGCCGGATCGAGCCTTCGTCCGGCTGCAAGAGGCCGAACAGGATGTTCATCAGCGTCGTCTTGCCGGCACCATTCTCGCCGATGATGGCGTGGATCTCGCCGCGGCGGACCGCAAGGTCGATGCCGTCATTGGCGACGAATGCGCCAAAACGCTTGGTGATGCCAGTCAACTCGACGGCCATCGCGGCATTGCTGTGGAGGGTCGGCGACCCCGGCGTGTTCGACAACGTGGCTCTCGCAGATTGGACACTGATCCGCCGCGGCACGCCGCGGCGGATCAGTGTAGCGCTTTCTTGGGAGGGAGGCGCTGTTGTTGGCTTATTTTGCCTTGGCGATCACGATCTTGCCGTCAACGATGCCCTTTTTGATCTCATCGAGCTTGGCGGTCATCTCTGCCGGGATCTTGGCGGCGATGTCATCGCAGACCTTGACCTCGACACCGCCCGAGGCGAGGTCGAAAGTGCGGGTGCCGGCGGTGATCTTGCGGCCCTCGACCTCGTCCTTGATCAGCGTGTAGACGGCGATGTCGCCGCGCTTCAGCATGCTGGCGAGCACATTTCCGGGAGCCGAGCCGCACATGTCGATGTCGACGCCGATCGAATATTTGTCGACCGCGGCACTTGCCTGCATCACGCCTTCACCCGTCGGGCCGGCGACGTTGTAGACAATGTCGGAGCCCTGGCCGTAAAGCGCCTGGGCAAGTTCGCTTCCCTTGGCCGGGTCGTCGAAGGTTCCGGCGAAGACGGAGTTTACCTTGACGTCGGGCGCGGCATATTTAGCGCCTTGCTCGTAGCCGCCCAGGAAGTTGCGGATCACCGGGATATCTCGGCCGCCGACAAAGCCGATCGCCTTGCCGTCGCCGATCTTGTCGAAGGCGGTGCCCTTGGCTTCGATCATGCCGGCAAGCGCGCCGGCGACGAAGGATCCCTGCTCCTCGGCGAAATTGGCGTAGATCATCTTGGGGTTGTCGAGGACGCCATCGATGAACACGAAGCGCTGGTCAGGATATTCGGCGCTGACCTTTTGCAGCGAGTCCACCAGCTCCCAGCCCATCACGAAGATGAGGTCGTACTGTTTGCCCTTGGCAAGATTCTCGAACTGCTGCTGGTAGTCGAGCGCGCGATTGCCGGTGTCGACCAGCTTGAGGTCGATGCCGAAATCGGTCTTGGCCTTGTTGAGGCCGTTGACGATCGAAACGCCGAAGCCCTGGGCAAAATATCCCGAGATGGCGGCCACGGAAACCTTGGCCTGTGCCGCGGCCGGTCCGAACGAAATGGCAAGCATCGTGCCGGCCAGAAATAAACTCTTGAGCGCCCTTTTCATGTCATTCCCCTTCAGCTTTTTTCAGCTTTTGAAGCCACGCTTTGACCATCCCCACGTGTCCGCCGGGACAACGGCGAGTTCGTTGATGGTCATATGAGTTTAGGAGCGGCTTAACAGGCTGTCAATCGTCATCCGATGCAGTTTTCTTGGCCCTTCGCCCACTTGCTCGACGTCTGCGCTTGACAAATGTCCATGGGCATAATTGTTGATACTCTAATGAGTTTTTATGAACGACGGGATGAAGGAAGCGAACGATGCCGGCTGTGGTGGTCAGGAAATTTCTGGTTCAGGTCGAAGAGATATTCCATGAGGGCGGACCCCACGCGGCACGCCCGCTCAAGCGGGGCGCGGTCGTCGCGGTCATCGCCAACCCTTTTGCCGGACGTTATGTCGAAGAGATCACCGGCTTCATGGAAGACCTGAAGCCGCTCGGTCTCGATATGGCTCAGCGCCTGATCGACGCCATTGGTGAAGGCGGCCAGGCTATCGAAGGCTATGGCAAGGGTGCCATAGTCGGTGCCGCCGGCGAGCTTGAACATGGCGCGCTCTGGCACAATCCGGGCGGCTATGCGATGCGCGAACTGCTCGGCAATGCCAAGGCGATCGTGCCTTCGACCAAGAAGGTCGGCGGCCCCGGAACGCGCATCGACATCCCGATCACGCACATAAACGCCTCCTATGTGCGCAGCCATTTCGATGCGATCGAGATCGGCATTGCCGATGCGCCGCGCGGCGACGAAATGGCGGTCATCCTGGCGATGACCACCGGCGCACGCGTTCATGCACGGGTCGGCGGGCGTGGCGCCCCCGCCCAAAAACGGGCGGGACGGGTTGGGTGGCACCCGCAAAACCCCCGAAGTTACACAAACGGGAGGGAACCCCGCGGGCAAGCGGGGGCCC
>NZ_JAMYPL010000026.1:0-104232 GCF_040320355.1 Mesorhizobium sp. M0715
TGTCCCGCCCGCCGTGGGGGTTGGGTGTCCACCCCCGTGGGGGGCCAAACCCCAAACTTTTTGTTTTTTCCACCGCCAAACGCCCGGAGCCATAGCGGAGGGCAGCGGCGCCGACCCCCACCCGGACCTTCGGTCCGACCTCCCCACAAGGGGGAGGTAGAAGGCCGCCGATCAAATCGCCGCGGTAATAATAATCTCGACCAGATAGTCCGGGGTGGCGAGCTTTGCTTCGCCGGTGGCGCGGGCTGGCGTGTTGCCCTGCGGCACCCACTTGTCCCACTCCGCGTTCATCTCGGCAAAGGTGCTCATGTCGGCCAGCCAGATGATCGCCTGCAGTATCTTGGTCTTGTCGGAACCGGCCTTGGCCAGCAGTTCGTCGATGGCCGCCAGGATGTCCCTGGTCTGCGAAGCGACGTTGCCGGTTGGCTGGCCGACCTGACCAGCCAGATAGACGGTATTGCCATGGATGACGATCTGGCTCATGCGCGGGCCAATATCGATGCGACGAATGCTCATTGGATGGTTCCTTCCTGTGGCGGTTGCGCTTCTTTAGAGTCGCGACCGGCTTCGGGCAAGATCGTCAGGTCGAATCCCCTTGGGCCAACGGCATATGGATGTGCAAACACGGCAAGTTGACCCTGCGGCCGCAATTCCGCCGGATTGGCTTGTTGACTAATGTAATAACATCACATATCCAGTCGGCCGCTGCCAGCAGCCGGATTTCGTCGCCTACGGATCGCAGAATGACAAATACCTGCCTGACATTCCGCGACCTGACGCTTGGCTACGGCAGCCATCCGGCGATCCATCATCTCGACGGCACCATCCGCAAGGGCTCGCTGACCGCTGTGGTCGGCGCCAATGGCTCCGGCAAATCGACGCTGATGAAAGGCATTGTCGGCGTCCTGAAGCCGATGGCCGGCGAGGTTATCCGCGCGCCCGGTGTACGTGCCGCCTATCTGCCGCAGCAATCGGAGCTCGACCGCTCCTTTCCGGCACGGGTGGTGGATCTGGTTTCGCTCGGCCTGTGGCCACGGCGCGGCCTGCTTGGCCGCTACACCAAGGAAGATCGCGAAGACGTCAGCAAGGCGCTGATGGCGGTTGGCCTCGGCGGTTTCGAGAAGCGGCCGATCGACACGCTGTCGGGCGGCCAGTTGCAGCGCACGCTGTTTGCGCGTGTCCTGCTGCAGGACGCCGACCTCATCCTGCTCGACGAACCCTTCAATGCTGTCGACGCCAAGACGGTCGGCGACCTCATTGCCCTGATCAAGCACTGGCATGGCGAGGAACGCACCATCATGGTTGTCGTGCACGATCTGGACCTGGTGCGGCAGAATTTCCCCGAAACGCTGCTTCTCGCCCGCCAGCCGATCGCCTGGGGCGAAACCAGGGAAACGCTGAAGCCTGATAACCTGTTGCGCGCCCGCCGCTTCCACGAAGCCTGGGAAGAAAATGCACCCTGGTGCGAGCCGGGCGAGGACGCTCATGGTCACGATCACCATGGCCACGATCACCGTGACCATCAACACGGCGTCGGACCGAGGGCTGCCTGATGGACATGCTTTACGGTCTTGTCATCGCGCCCTTCGCCGATTTCGGCTTCATGCAGCGGGCTTTGATCGGTTCGCTGATGCTGTCGCTCGGCGCCTGCCCTATCGGCGTCTTCCTGATGCTGCGACGCATGAGCCTGTCGGGCGACGCGATGGCGCACGCCATCCTGCCCGGTGCAGCCGCCGGCTTCCTGTTCTATGGACTGGAGATCCTGCCGATGACCATCGGCGGCCTGATCGCCGGCGTCATCGTCGCGCTCGGCGCCGGCGCCGTCTCGCGCTTCACCATCCAGCGCGAGGACGCCTCGATGGCGGCGTTCTATCTGATTTCGCTCGCCATCGGCGTGCTGATGGTGTCGATCCGCGGTTCCAGCGTCGATCTCATGCACGTGCTGTTCGGCACCGTGCTGGCGCTCAACGATGAGGCCCTGACGCTGATCGGCGGCATCGTCGCGGTGACGCTGGTCAGCCTCGCGATCTTCTGGCGGGCGCTGGTCGCCGAATGCCTCGACCCGCTGTTCCTGCGCTCGGTCAGCCGGCTCGGCAGTCCGGTGCATTTCATCTTCCTCGGCCTTGTCGTGCTCAACCTTGTCGGCGGCTTCCAGGCACTCGGCACGCTTCTGTCGGTTGGGCTGATGATGCTGCCGGCCGCAGCCGCCCGCTTCTGGACAGTTCGCGTCGAGCCGATGTGCGTGCTGGCGGTGCTGATCGGCTTCGCGTCCTGCGTCGCCGGGCTGCTTTTGTCCTATCACGCGTCGCTGCCGTCCGGCCCGGCCATCATCCTGTCGGCCGGCGTCGTCTATTTCGCCTCGATCCTGTTTGGCACGCGCGGCATTCTGCGCGCGCGCATCATCCATCACCGTCACAGAACGGCCTGATCCCCGCCCCTAGAAGGAGACCCGTCTATGCTGAAATCGATCCATGCCGCCTTGGCTATGAGCGTTATAACATTAACCGCCTTTGGCGCATCGTCGGCCTTGGCGGCACCGCTGAAAGTGGTCGCCAGCTTCACCGTCATTGCCGATTTCGCCAAAAATGTCGGCGGCGACCGCATCGACGTCACCACCATTGTCGGGCCGGATGGCGACGCCCATGTCTACGAGCCGAGCCCGGCCGATGCTGTGGCCATGGCCAAGGCCGACATCGTGCTGGTCAACGGCCTGCATTTCGAAGGTTTCCTGCAGCGGCTGGTCGATGCCAGCGCCACCAAGGCGTCTATCATTACCTTGACCAAGGGCGTGACGCCGATCGATTTCAAGCCTGAATTCGCCGATGCCGACGCGGCCGAAGGTGCCGGCACCGGCGGCGGCAAGACGGTCACCGATCCGCACGCCTTCCAGTCGATCGCCAATGCCAGGATCTACGTGAAGAACATCGCCGAGGCTTTCTGCGCGGCGGATGCGGACGGCTGCGTCAGCTACCAGACCAATGCCGCCGCCTACACGAGGAAGCTCGACGCGGTCGAAGGTGAAGTGAAAACTGCGATTGCCTCGATCCCGGAGAGCAAGCGCGTCGTCATCACCTCGCATGACGCCTTCGGCTATTTCGAACACGCGTATGGCCTGACCTTCCTCGCCCCGCAAGGCATCTCGACCGACTCCGAGCCATCCGCCGCAGACGTCGCCAAACTGGTCAATCAGGTGAAGCAGGACAAGGCGGCTGCGATCTTCGTCGAGAACATCACCAATCCGCGCCTGATCGAACAGATCGCCAGCGAAACCGGCATCAAGGTCGGCGGCACGCTCTATTCGGATGCGCTGTCGCAGCCCGACGGCCCGGCTGCGACCTATATCGACATGATGCACAACAACATCCGTCAGATCAAAGGCGCCATTCTCGGCAGCTGAGTTTGAAGGATCGTCCAGCCGGGCCGCATCGGCCCGGTTGGATTTTCCGGCACGCAGTGTCTATTTGGCAGAGAATTCCTTCGGTATGGATTGCCGCCCATGTCGGGGAGTGGCAAGACTGCCGCCTGACCAGTTTGCGAGGATGCTGCCATGGAATACCGCGAAATCAGCGAGGACTATTCGGTTTCGGGCCAGATCCAGCCTGAGGACGTCGCCGCCATCAAGGAAGCCGGCTTCAAGAGCGTCATCTGCAACCGGCCCGATGACGAACAGCCCGGCCAGCCTTCTGCCGACACCGTCAAGGCAGCGGTCGAAGCCGCAGGGCTTGCCTTCCGCTACATCCCCGTCATCAGCGGCCAGATCACCGCCGAGAATGTCGAGGATCAGGCCGAAGCGCTCGACGAGCTCGACGGCCCGGTCTTCGCCTATTGCCGCTCCGGCGCCCGCTGCACCAATTTGTATGGGTTGATCCAGCAGTCGAAGGATTGAACGGCCTTCCGTCATTCCGTAGGCTGGCGATCCTTCACACCCCCCTCTGGCCTGCCGGCCATCTCCCCCGCAAGGGGGGAGATCGGCAGCTTCGCCGCCAAGGCTCTTCCTGCAACGTTGGCGATTGGCGAAGGGATTCGCGACATCCAATCTCCCCCCTTGCGGGGGAGATGTCCGGCAGGACAGAGGGGGGTGCTGCCCCTCCGACGTATCAACTGAAATCCGTTCTGCCTAAATCGGCAGCGCGCCGGTTTCCTTCAGCGTCTCCAGCACGATCGCCGTTTTTACATGCTGCACGGATTCGTGCGGCAAGAGCACGCCGTTGACGAATTCCGACAGCGACTTCAGGTCGGGCGTCACCACTTTCAGGATGTAATCCATCTCGCCGGTCAGCGCGTGCGCTTCCTGCACCTCGGGCAGCCGCGCCACCAGTTCACCGAAGCGCCGCGCATTGTCGTGATTGTGCGTGGCGAGTGTGACCGAGATGACGTTGACCAGCGAAAAACCGAGTTTGTCGCGGTCGAGCACCGCCCGATAGCCCTTGATAAAGCCATCCTCCTCGAGCCGCTGGCGGCGGCGCGAGCATTGCGACGCCGACAGGTTCACCCGCTCCGAAAGATCATTGTTGGTCAGCCGCGCATCACCCTGCAATAGCGCCATTATCTTGCGATCAAACTGATCAATGCGCGTCTCATCCATGGCTTTTCCTCATATCATGCACGCTTCCCGCATGACATCATCATTTCAAGCGTTTGAATGCAAGCACCGTGCGCCTCCTCCGCGTTATGATCGTGTCAAAGGGCCTTTTCAGGCCAGGCCAGCTTTCGGAGGAATATCATGGGTCCCTTCCCGCACGACGCCCCGCCCGCCAAGATCAGCAAGGACAACCCGGCCGGCACCGATGGTTTCGAGTTTGTCGAATTCGCGCATCCGGAGCCGCAGAAGCTCGCTGAACTGTTCACCCGTATGGGCTATGTCGCGGTGGCCAAGCACCGCACGAAAGACATCACCATCTGGCGGCAGGGCGACATCAACTATGTCGTCAATGCCGAGCCTGGCTCGCACGCGATGAAGTTCGTCGACAGGCATGGGCCTTGTGCTGCCTCGATGGCCTGGCGGGTTGTCGATGCCAAGCACGCTTTCGATCACGCCGTTGCCAAGGGCGCCACGCCTTACGAAGGCGCCGACAAGGCGCTCGACGTGCCGGCAATCGTCGGCATTGGCGGCTCGCTGCTCTATTTCATCGAGACCTATGGCAAGAAGGGTTCGGCGTATGATGCCGAGTTCGAGTGGCTGGGCGAGCGCGACCCGCGGCCGCAAGGCGTCGGCTTCTACTATCTCGATCACCTGACCCACAATGTCTACCGCGGCCAGATGGACACATGGTGGGATTTCTACCGCAATCTGTTCGGCTTCAAGCAGATCCATTTCTTCGACATTGACGGCAAGATCACCGGCCTGGTCAGCCGCGCCATCACCTCGCCCTGCGGCAAGATCCGCATTCCGCTCAACGAGTCCAAGGACGAGACCAGCCAGATCGCCGAGTATCTGAAGAAGTACAATGGCGAGGGCATCCAGCACATCGCTGTCGGCACCGACGAGATCTACGCCGCCACCGACAGGTTGGCCGAGAACGGCCTGAAGTTCATGCCCGGCCCTCCGGAGACCTACTACGACATGTCGTATGACCGCGTGAATGGCCATGACGAACCGATCGAGCGGATGAAGAAGCACGGTATCCTGATCGACGGCGAAGGCGTCGTCGACGGCGGCACGACCAAGATCCTGCTGCAGATCTTTTCGAAGACCGTGATCGGCCCGATCTTTTTCGAGTTCATCCAGCGCAAGGGCGACGAAGGTTTTGGCGAGGGCAACTTCCGCGCGCTGTTCGAATCCATCGAGCAGGACCAGATCAAGCGCGGGGTGATCAAGGTTCAGGCTGCGGAGTAGTAGATTCGAACCGGGCTTCTTGCGGCGCGACCAATTATGACCTAAATTATGGTCATAAGGATCGCGCTATGAATGTTTCCATCGCCGAGGCCAAGGCCAAATTGTCGGAACTCGTCAGCCGCGCGGAAGCCGGCGAGGAGATCGTTCTCACACGCCACGGCAAGGTGGCCGCGCGCATCGTACCGCCGGCAGCGGCCGAACCACTGCCGCGTATTGGCGCCTTGAAGGGCAAGATTTGGATTGCGGACGATTTTGATGAACTCGGTCCCGAATGGGACGAGTACGTGAAATGACGGTCGGCCCGTTTCTCGCCGACACGCATATCATCCTGTGGTCGATTTCAGACGATCCACGTCTCAGCCAGCACCACCGCGCTATCTTGGCTTCGGAAGCGGTGGTGTTCGCGAGCGCGGCAAGCGTCTGGGAAATTGCCATCAAACGCTCAATCGGAAAACTCAACGCGCCGGACGATCTGCCAACGCTGCTTCCCAGAATGCAATTTCAGCCACTTGCCGTCACTTTGCAGCATGCGAACGCCGTCAGCAGCCTACCCCACCATCATGGTGATCCATTCGACAGACTGCTGATCGCGCAGGCGCAAATGGAGAACCTAGCAATCCTTACATCCGACCCGTGTTTTGCCCGTTATGATGTCGCTCTGGGATGATTAGCGAGACAAGTCGCTCTCACAAACCCAACCGCTCGACCTCTCTCTCCCTCAGCTTCGCATCATAACAGAGCAGAAATTCATCCAATTGCGGCGGCTTGACCGACGTGCCCGAAAGCATTGCGTGCACCTGGCCGCGGTGATGGATGTCGTGCAGAAAGACATGGGCGAGGATATCGCCGATGCGCTCGGGGATCATGCCGTCCTCGCGCCGGTCGGTGATGACGCGGCGATCGAGATCGTCGGCCGACAGCCTATCGCAAAAGGCGATCAGCCGCCGGTCGGCTGCGACCTGCGCGGCAAACAACGCCGCCGGCTCGTCGAGGGGCACGAAGTCGTCATGGGCGGCAGCACCGAGACCACCCTCTTCGAGAAAATCGAGATAGAGAAGATCGACCGCAAGGATGTGGTTGAGCGTTGCCTTGATCGACGGAAAGAAGCTGGTGCGTTCGGCCTCGAACTCACCGGGCTGGAGGGACAGCACCGCGCGGTAGAGCCGGTCGTTCGACCACAGATTGTTGCCGGCCATACGGCGCAGATGGTCGAGAAGGTTCACGAGATCATCCCCCTGCCCGCACCAGATGCAAGCCTGCCCCCATGATCGCGAATCCGGCAAGAACGATCAACAGCAGCCCGTTCATGCGTCGCCGCATGGCTTGCGTCTCCTCATCCCGCGCGACTTTGATGTTGGTGATGGTGTGGAACATCATCGCCTTGCGCGGAAAGCCGCTGCGGTTGGTCAGGTCGGGCGAGCGCGCCTCGATGCGGTAACTCAGCCGGATCGCCTGGATGAAGACCGCCAGTATGGCGGGTGCCCAGACACCAGCCAGCAGATAGACCCCCGTCATGCCCTCACCTCTCGTATTTTTCGACCTTCTGCTCGATGGCGCCGAATATCGAATGCCCCGTTTTGTCCTTCATCTCGATGCGCACCGTGTCGCCGAAGCGCAGGAACGGCGTTTTGGGTTCGCCTGACACGATCGTCTCGATCATGCGCAGTTCGGCGATGCAGGAATAGCCGGCGCCACCGGCCGAAACAGGCTTGCCCGGCCCGCCGTCGAGCTTGTTGGAGACGGTCCCCGAGCCGATGATCGTGCCGGCGGCCAATGGCCGTGTCCTTGCCGCGTGAACGATCAGCGCCGGGAAGTCGAAGGTCATGTCGATACCGGCATTGGCCCGGCCGAACGGCTTGCCGTTGAGGTCGGCGAGCAGCGGCAGGCTGACCTTGCCGCCGTCCCAGGCGTCACCCAGTTCGTCGGGCGTCACCGCGACCGGCGAAAACGCCGAGGACGGCTTTGACTGGAAAAAACCAAACCCCTTCGCCAGCTCCGGCCCGGTGAGCGCACGCAACGTGACATCGTTGACCAGCATGACCAGTCGGATCGCTGCCCTTGCTTCTTCGAGACTGGCGCCCAGCGGCACGTCGTCGACAATGACGGCGACCTCGCCTTCCATGTCGATGCCGAAGCCTTCGTCAGCCATGCGGATCGGGTCACGTGGCGGAATGAAGGCGTCCGAGCCGCCCTGGTAGATCAGCGGGTCGGTCCAGAAGCTTGCCGGCATCTCGGCGCTGCGTGCTTTGCGCACCAGTTCGACATGGTTCACGTAAGCCGAGCCGTCGGCCCATTGATAGGCGCGCGGCAGCGGCGAGTGGGCGTCATGCTCGTGGAAGCGCTCCGCCGGCATCGCATTGTTCTCAAGCGATTCCGCTATTGTCGCGAGATGCGGGGCGATGCGGCGCCAGTCGTCGAGCGCCGCCTGCAGCGTGCGCACCAGGAACGAGGCGTCGGTGAAGCGTGTCAGGTCGCGCGAGACGACGACGAGTTTTCCGTCGCGCGTCCCGTCCTTCAATGTGGCAAGCTTCATGCGATTTCCTCTCCTTGTGCAGCTTTCCCGCTGCTTAAGCCCACAACAAGGCCGTCGCGGGCGATCGTCAAGTCGCCAGCCCATGTTTTCCTGACAGCGGCAGTCCAGTCGGCCTCGCCGATCCCGGGATCGTCGGCTGGAATGAGGTGATTGAGCACCAGTCTCTTCACCCCGGCATCGCTGGCGATGCTGCCGGCCTCTTCGGCAAAGCTGTGGCTGGCAAGCAGATGCTCTTTCAGCCGCGCGCCATTGCCGGTCCTGGCCACCAGCCGCTCGATGCCTTCCTCCAGCATGGCTTCATGGACGAGGATATCCGCACTCCGGGCGAATTCGGTGAGCGGCGGAAAGAAGGCCGTGTCAGCGGAGAACACCACGCTTTTCCCGCCGTGTTCGAAGCGCAGGGCAAAGCAGTCGGTCACCGGCGGATGCTCGACGCGCAGCGCCGAAACCGTCAAGCCGCCCTGCTCGAGCACCTGGCCTTCGCCGAATTCGACGATCGAAACCAGGTCTCGAATATCCGGCCGGCCCTCGTCGACGACGCGGATTTCGATGTCGAAGTCCATCGCCTGGCAAAAGCGCTGCCAATAATGATCCGTGCCGGGCGGACCGAACACGTGGACCGGCGCCGCCAGACCCGCCGTCCAGGCGGTGTGGATCAGCGGCCCCAGTTCCAGCACATGGTCGGAGTGCAGATGCGTGATGAAGATCAGGTCGAGTCCCTTCAGGCTGACACCCGCGTTGACCAGACCACGCGTGACGCCAAGTCCGCAGTCGACGACGATGCTGCGGCCGCCGATCTGCAGCAGCGACGAACTTGGCCATGGGCCACCCGGCCGCAGTGCCGGGCCGCCCTTCGAGCCAAGAAGCACCAGCCGATCCGGCATTGGCTCGGTGCTCAAGACCAGTCGCCCTCGGGCGTGCCGTTGAAACGCTTCTTCAGATCCGCCCAGCAGTCGATGTAATTGTCCTGCCGGGTTTCGAGTTCGGCGCCGTAGCGGGTCAGCATCTGCGGAAATCGGGTCTCGAACATGAACGCCATGGTGTTGTCGAGCTTGACCGGTTTCAGGTCCGCGCGCGAGGCCTTTTCGAAGCCAGGCGCATCCGGCCCATGGGCCAGCATCAGATTGTGCAGGCTGATGCCGCCGGGCACAAAGCCTTCTTCCTTGGCGTCGTACTGGCCATGGATCAGGCCCATGAACTCGCTCATAATGTTGCGGTGGTACCAGGGCGGCCGGAAGGTATCTTCGGCCACCAGCCAGCGCGGCGGGAAGA
This sequence comes from Mesorhizobium sp. M0715, assembly GCF_040320355.1. Taxonomy (NCBI): domain Bacteria; kingdom Pseudomonadati; phylum Pseudomonadota; class Alphaproteobacteria; order Hyphomicrobiales; family Phyllobacteriaceae; genus Mesorhizobium; species Mesorhizobium sp. M0715. The sequence goes on from NZ_JAMYPL010000026.1 coordinate 9,642, forward strand.
TGACGAAGTCGATATTGGCCGTGCCCTCCTCGCCGCTCGGTGCGGTCAGCACCGTGAAGATGGACGGGTCGGGATGGTCGAACAGCAGCGCTCCGACCGGCGAAAAGGTCGCCAGATCATATTTGTAGGGCGCGTAGTTGCCGTGCCAGGCAACGACGTCGAGCGGCGAATGGCCGATCTCGGTGACATGGAAATTGCCGCACCATTTCACCGTCAGCCGGCAAGGCGTTTCCTTCTCCTCGAACCAGGCGCAAGGCGTCTTGAAATCGCGCGGATTGGCCAGGCAATTGGCGCCGATCGGGCCACGGTCGGGCAGCGTCAGCTTGGCACCGTAGTTTTCGCAGACATAGCCGCGCACTTCCTTGTCGACCAGCTCGACCTTGAAGACCAGACCGCGTGGCAGCACGGCGATCTCGCCGGGCCGAAGCTCTATGACGCCCATCTCGGTGACGAAGCGCAAGGCGCCGACCTGCGGCACGACCAGCAATTCACCGTCGGCGTTGAAGAAATGGTCGTCGACCATCGAGGTGTTGGCGACATAGACATGCGCTGCCATGCCCGCCTGACCGAGCACGTCGCCTGATGTGGTGATGCTGCGCATGCCCTTGATAAAATCGGTCGGCTCCTTCGGCATCGGCACCGGATTCCAGCGGTACTGGCCAAGCGCCAGTTCGTGATCACCGACATTGGGCGCGCTCTTCCACAAGGGATAGCTCGCCGGCTTGAAGCGGCCGGTGTGCTTCACACTTGGCCGGATGCGGTAGAGCCAGGAGCGCTCATTGGTGCCGCGCGGCGCGGTGAAGGGCGAGCCCGAAAGCTGCTCGGCGTAGAGGCCGTAGGCCGGCCGCTGCGGGGAATTCCGTCCTTGCGGCAGCGAACCGGGCAGCGTCTCGGTTTCGAAGTCGTTGCCGAAGCCCGGCATATAGGAAAAGGCCATTGCTTCCTCCCGAAATGGATATCAATTGACCAAACTGGTTTCATTTGTAACCATTGAAAATGTAACCATCAATGGCGACTTTGAAAAATGGTGATCAAGAGCGAAGCGTCCGACGCGCCTGAAATTCTCAATCTGGAAAATTTCCTGCCCTACCGGCTGCACCGGCTTGCCGAGGCCGTCAGCCGGGAATTCTCGAGGATATACAAGGATCGTCACGGCCTCACGCGTCCCGAATGGCGCACGCTGGCCGGGCTCGGACAGCGTGGCACGATGACGGCGACGGCGCTGGGCGAACAGTCGGCCATGCACAAGACAAAGGTTTCGCGCGCTGTCGCCGAACTCGAACGGCGTCGCTGGCTGACGCGAAAACCGGACGAAAAAGACCGCCGTATCGAACATTTGACGCTGACCGGAACGGGGCTTGCCGCCTATCGCGAGATGGTGCCGCTGGCGAAGGCGTTCGAACGGGATTTGCTGGCAAGACTAAGTGCTGAAGAGCGCGCGGCGATCACCAGCGGACTGGCTGCATTGGAGACCAGTCTGGTCCCGAGCTAGTCCAAGATCAAGCCAATCACTCTGAACGACAGAGTTCGAGCGAGACTGCGTGGGAGCTCCCACCACAGCCAAAGCATAGCATTGCCTTCGATTTGATCGTGATTTGCGTTGTCAGGCCGCGTATAATGCCCATCACACCGACGGGAGGACTACGATGAGCATTCGCACATTAAGTGTCCTGGTGACGCTGCTTGTAGGCACCTGCACATTTGCGCAGGCCCAGCAGACAAAGCCGATGTCGATCGAAGTGTTCCCTTTCGAATTGGAGGATAAGAGCGCCGGGGCGGGAATAATTCCCCCGGATGAATATGACAGGCGCTATCTGTCGGAATCGGCACAAGTTGCGAGGGACATGCTCTCCCAGTCTGGGGGTTTTACAGTAATTGATGTGCCGGCGAGGGATACACAGGCTGCTGCGCCGCACGGATTGCGCAACTGCGCTGGTTGTGAAGGCCCGATTGCCAAGGAGCACGGCGCGTCGCTTGCCTTGCTTGGCGTCGTAACGCGCGTCAACCGAACAGAACATACTATGTTCATTCGCATCCTTGACGCCGAAACCGGGAGACATGTTTCGGAGGGGTTTACCGATCTTCGCATGGGTGCGAACCACGCGTGGCCCCGCTCCGTGAAATGGCTGATGAAAAACAGAATTCTGCGGTAGGGCGGCATCTACCAGTCCATCACCACCTTGCCGGAACTGCCGCTGCGCATCGCATCGAAGCCGGCTTGGAAATCGTCGATGCCGATGCGGTGCGTGATCAGGCCGGAGACATCCAGCGGGCCCTGCACAAGCGCGATCATCTTGTACCAGGTTTCGAACATCTCGCGGCCGTAGATGCCCTTGAGATGCAGCATCTTGAAGATGACCTTGTTCCAGTCGATCTCGAAGCCGGTCGGCGCGATGCCCAGAATGGCGATCTTGCCGCCATTGTTCATGGTGTCGATCATGTCGCGGAAAGCGGGGGCGGCGCCCGACATTTCGAGGCCGACGTCGAACCCCTCGGTCATGCCAAGCGCCGGCATGACGTCGCGCAGCTTTTCCTTCGAGGCGTCGACGACATGCTGGACGCCGAGTTTCTTGGCCAGCGCCAGCCGCACCGGGTTGATGTCGGTGATGACCACTTTGCGCGCGCCGACGCATTGCGCGACGAGCGCGCCCATGATGCCGATCGGCCCGGCGCCGGTCACCAGCACATCCTCGCCGACCAGATCAAAGGACAATGCGGTGTGAACGGCATTGCCCAGGGGATCGAAGATGGCGGCGATCTCGTCGGGCACATCATCGGGGATCGGCACGACATTGTGCTGCGGGATCGCCAGATACTCGCCGAAAGCGCCCGGACGGTTGACCCCGACGCCGAGCGTGTTGCGGCACAGATGCCCCCTGCCCGCCCGGCAGTTGCGGCAATGGCCGCAGACGATGTGGCCTTCGCCCGACACGCGCTTGCCAACCTTGTATTCGGTGACCGCAGCGCCGAAATCGGCAACGGTGCCGACGAATTCATGGCCGGTGACCATCGGCACCGGCACCGTCTTCTGCGCCCACTGGTCCCAATTGTAGATATGCACGTCGGTGCCGCAGATCGCCGTCTTCTTGATCTTGATCAGCACGTCGTTGGGGCCGATCTCCGGCACCGGCACCTCTTCCATCCAGATGCCTGGCTCGGCCTTGGCCTTCACCAGCGCCTTCATCATGTTCGACATGCTTTTGTCCCTTGAATCTCTTGATCCGGAAGCGCTTTTCGATTCCGGCCTTTCAGGAAATGACCCCGAGTTCGCGCCCGACGGCGGCAAACGCTTCCACCGCGCGGTCGATATCGGCGCTGGAATGGGCCGCCGACATCTGCGTGCGGATGCGGGCCTGCCCTTTCGGCACCACCGGGAAGGAGAAGCCGATGACATAGATGCCGCGCTTCAGCATGCGCGCCGCCATCTCCTGCGCCAGGCTGGCATCACCCAGCATCACCGGGATGATCGGATGATCGGCTCCGGCCAGCGTGAAGCCGAGTTTGCCCATCTGCGACCGGAAGCGCGCCGCATTGTCGTAGAGTTTGTCGCGCAGCCCATCGCCGTCTTTGATCAGTTCGAACACTTTGATCGAAGCGCCGGCGATCGCCGGCATCAGCGTGTTGGAGAACAGATACGGCCGTGAGCGCTGGCGCAGCCAGTCGACCACCTGGCCTTTGCCCGAGGTGTAGCCACCGGAGGCCCCGCCAAGCGCCTTGCCGAGCGTGCCGGTGACGATGTCGACCCTGCCCTCGACGCCGCAATGTTCGGCCGAGCCGCGGCCGTTCTGGCCGACGAAGCCGACGGCATGGCTGTCGTCGACCATCACCATGGCGTCGTATTTCTCGGCGAGGTCGCAGACACCCCTGAGATTGGCGATGATGCCATCCATCGAAAACACGCCGTCGGTGGCGATCAACCGGAAGCGGCAGTCTTTCGCCTCCTTCAGGCGCGCCTCGAGATCGGCCATATCGTTGTTGGCGTAGCGGAAACGTTTGGCCTTAGACAGCCTCACGCCATCGATGATCGAGGCATGATTCAAGGCATCCGAGATAATGGCGTCTTCCTCGCCCAGCAGCGTCTCGAACAGGCCGCCATTGGCATCGAAACAGGAGCCGTAGAGGATGGTGTCTTCCATGCCGAGGAAAGAGGAAATCGTGGATTCGAGCTGCTTGTGCTCTTCCTGCGTGCCGCAGATAAAGCGCACCGATGCCATGCCGTAGCCATAGCGGTCGAGCGCCTGCTTGGCAGCATTGCGCAAATCGGCGCTATCGGCGAGGCCGAGATAGTTGTTGGCACAGAAATTCAGCACCTTGTCGCCGCCGACCTCGATCTCGGCCGACTGCGTCGAAGTGATCAACCGCTCCGACTTGTAGAGGCCTGCCGATTTGAGCCCCGCGAGCTCGCTGTCGATGTGGGAGAGGAATGCTGCGGTCATGGTCGGCCTCGTTTGATGTGGGCTGACTGTCGTCTCGTCCGCGCGAAAAATCCATCGCAAAAACGACCGGATCGGTGGCAGGCAGCACGATGCGGCCCCGATGTCGATCATCATGCAGCCGCGGAAACGACGCCGCGACAAACGGTTCTGGCCGATGACCGCTCAAATGCCGGTACGGCGCTAAACGAGCCGATAACCATTTCGCGATCTTTCGACAGCTGCCCCTTTCCGGGCAGCCGTCGATTTCCGGTCCTGTTAACGTTTGCAGTTCAATGGTGCTCATACAAGAATCTTTTGGCAAGAATCCGTAGGCGAGAGGGCCGCCCCCGAAAATGTCGCAGCAGCCGGTGCAAACCGTTTCAGGCAAGCTCATACTGCTGATCAAGGCTGGCTATTGGCTGGCCCTGCTGATCATTGCGGCCATGGTGATCGCCTCCTTCATCCTGCTGCAGCAGATGATGGCCACCCAACAGCACAATCACAACTTGCTCGACATCGTCAGCACGCAAAAGACGCTGTCGCAGCGCATCGTCTTCCTTGCCGGTGCAACGGGTGCCGGTTCACGCGACAAGCAGCCGGCGCTGGTCAGCGCGCTCAAGCAGGCAACGGCGGAGTTCGAGACGAACTACGACCTGCTGCTCGATCAGACGGGAGCCGATCCGCAATCGCCGGCCAAGCTCGACCCGAAGTCGATCGAAAGCGTCCTTTTCGCCAAGCCCTTCCACCTCGACTATTTCTCGGTCGGGCTGATCGCCAATGGCGACCGCCTGATCTCGGCCTATGAATCGCAATTCAGCGGCAATGGCGGTTACAAGGGCGGCGGCGAGCGCGTCAATCTCGACGCCTCTGTCGCCAATGCGACCTTGTCGGGCTATGCCGCGCTCGGCCAGCGCATCACTGCCGACGCCGACGACCGCTCCGAGAAGCTGCTCGCTCTCCATCGCACGCTGTTCTACGCCACAATCGGCGTCATCATACTGGTGGCGCTGTTCATCTTTAGGCCGATGTCGAACGCCATCCTGCGCAAGACGAATGAATTGATCGACGCGCGCAATTCCATGGCCTTCATCGCGGTGCATGACGGCCTCACCGGCCTGCACAACCGCACGTTCCTGACCGATCATTTCGACACGCTGATCAAGGGCACGCACCGGCGTCGCGAACGCCTTGCCGTCGTCCAGCTCGATCTCGACCGATTCAAGCAGATCAACGATACGCTCGGCCACGCCGCCGGCGACTATGTGCTGGTCGTCACGGCACAGCGCATGCGCGATTCCTGCCGGGCGTCGGATCTGTGCGTGCGCCTGGGCGGCGACGAGTTCGTCATGATCCTCGGCGGCGCCGGCGGCACCGAAGACATCAATATGCTGGCGCGGCGCATCCTGGCACACATCAACGAGCCGATCGTCTTCCAGGGCACGACCATTCTCCCAGGCGCCAGCGCCGGCATCGCGGTCTATCCGATCGACGCCGACAATGCTGGGGATTTGCTGGTCCATGCCGATCTGGCGCTTTACTCCGCCAAGAAGCTTGGTGGCGGCAACTTCTCCTTCTTCTCCGAGGAGCTGCGCCGCGAACTCGACTATCGCAAGCAGCTCGAGCACGACATCAAGGTCGCCATCGCCGAGCGGGCGTTCCAGGTCTATTTCCAGCCGCAGGTATCGCTGACCAACGGCACGATCAGCGGCATCGAGGCGCTGGTGCGCTGGAACCATGCGGAGCGCGGCATGATCCCGCCCGGCGAGTTCATTCCGGTCGCCGAGAAATGCGGCTTCATGCCCGAGATCGGCCGCATCGTCATCACCAAGGCGATCAACGAGGCCGCCGAATGGAATCGCGCCGGCATTGCCTTCGGACGGCTTGCCGTCAATGTTTCCGGCACCGAGCTGCGCGAGCACGACTTCGATGTGTTTTTGTTCGAGACGCTGGAAAAGGCCGGGCTGCCGCCGCAGAAACTGTCGCTGGAAATCGTCGAATCCGTCATCCTCGATGACGAAAAGACGGGCATCGCGGCCAAGCTGCGGCACATCCGGGCAGCCGGCGTCCATCTTGAACTCGATGATTTCGGCACCGGCTATGCTTCGCTCAGCCATGTCAACCCGAACGAGATCGACCGGCTGAAGATCGATCGCCGCTTCGTCCAGAACATCCATGAGAATGGCGACAACTCGAAGATCGTCCGCGCCATCACCGAGCTGGCGCGTGGCCTTGGCATCTCGATCGTCGCAGAGGGCGCCGAAACCGAGGCCGAGCTCAATTCGCTGATGGCGATCGGCTGCGACCAGGTGCAGGGCTACTCCATCGCCTTCCCGATGCCGCACGACAAGGCGCTGGAATGGCTGACCGCCCGCATGCCCAAGAAGGCCAAGCTGACGGTGCTGCAAGGAAGCCTGGCATAGGTTTGCCTTTTTGTTTGTGCATGTCGTTATCCCAAAACCGCTGCGCACTTTTGGGCGACATGCACCGGCTCGCCTTGACAAGCCGTTGTGGACATGGCGGCCTTGTCGTGATCGCAACCGGATATCGGGGCCGATGACACCGTTTCGGTTTGTGCTGGCGGCGCTTTTGATTTTTGCGGTTCCCGCCCAAGGGGCCGATCGCATAATCTATCTTACCTTCGACGATGGGCCGCTGAACGGCACAAGCAACATCCTCGATGTGCTGGAAGCCGAGCAGGTTCCTGCAACCCTATTCATGGTCGGCATGCACGCACAGGCTAGCGCCGCCAACAGAGCGCTCGTCCAGCGTGCCAGGCAGCTTCCTTTGGTGACGCTCGGCAACCACAGCTACAGCCATGCTTACAATCACTACCGGCATTTTTACGGCGACACCGAGGGTGTCGTCGCCGACATGGTACGGGCAAACGCGGTGCTCGGGTTGAAGCCCCTGGTGCATGCAAGACTGCCGGGGCGCGACGTGTTCAGGCTGCCCTCCATGTCGAAGAACGACACTTCGCTTGGCCTCGCCCAGGAGGGGCGTGAAGAGCCCGATTACGAGTTTGTCGCGGCCTCAGGCTTCTATCTCTACGGCTGGGACCATGAATGGGTGCACAAGGACAACGGCGAGCCGGTGCAGAGCGTCGATCATCTGGTCAGCGAGATCGATCACCTGTTCGGCTATGGCCGCTTCGTCAAGCCCGGCAAGCTGATCCTGCTGATGCATGACGAGATGTTCCAGAACGCGTTCGACGGCAAGACGAAGCTGACAAACCTGATCACCGCTCTGAAGCTGCGCCATTACACTTTTGGGACAATCCAGGGCTACGACGACTGAGCCGGCAAAGACGGCAAGCTCTTCAGCGGATTGAGCATTGGCACACCAAGTGGCGCGAAATGACGCTCGTTGTCCGTCAGTATCGTTAAACCATGAACCTCGGCAGTGGCAGCGATCGCTATGTCTTCAAATCCAGGCCGGTGCGCCCTCGCCCGATCCAGGATTAGTCCGGCAGCATGCGCGGCGCGCAAATCGAAGGGAAGCACTCTTTCTCCATAAAGGTGCTGAACCGCTTGCCACCAGCCGCGCAGCGAGTTCGCCTTTGTTGTCGCACCCTCACGTTCGGCCTTCGCTATTCCAGCGGCAACTTCGGATGCGGTGACAACGGACAGGAACAGATGGTTGCTCGCCTGGTCGAGCCAAGTCGCCAATGCATGCCGATCCGCTTTCTTGGACGGCGCCATTGCCGAGATGATATTGGTATCCAGCAGAAACATCGACCGCGTTACAACGCGACCTTGCGAGCCGGTTTGCGGGAACGAGGCGGAATATCGCCAAGGTCACCAGGGAAGGCCGCCAACAATTGTCCAAAACTTGGCACGCGCGAAAGCCTTTCATAGTCTTCGAAAGACAGAATGACAGCCTGCTTGCGCCCGTGACGGGTGATGACGGCAGGCGTCCCGGCGACGGCTTGATCGACCACCGCTGAAAGTGTTGCCTTGGCATCCTTCAACTGAATCTCGCGCATAGCTTGCTCCAAAATGACTAGAGTGGTCATATAGCAGAGCAACTCGGATCAAACAAGGCCTGTCGATCCCCCCAAGATCATCCCACATTCGCCCGCAACACGGCCAGCACCTGCGCGAACTCCGCCAGCCGCTCGTCGGACAGTCCGACCCGCAGCCGCTTGTCAAAGGAAAGCGCAGCCTTACGCAATGTCTCGAACATCGCTTCTCCGGCCGCGGTCAGTTCGACCAGATGAACCCGGCGGTTGACGGGATCACGGCGGCGCGTCAGCAGGCCCTGCGCCTCCATCGCGTTGAGATGGTGGGTCAACGTCGCGCCTTGGATGCCGATCATGCCGGCGAGTTCACGCTGATTGGCAAGCTTGCTCGACTTGACCGACAGCAGAGTGAGCCAGACCGGCAGCGTGCCACCGGCCTCGACCAGGGCAGCGTCGAAGGCCTGGGCAACCAGCTTGGCGGTTCGTCCGAGATTCATGCCGACTGGCGGGCGTTCGAAGGGTGTCATTGCAGGACACTAGACGGTGTCATGCACGGATGGAACTGGCGCGACTTATACATTGACATCTAACCATTTGATATCTAATTACCGAGAGATGGCGGGCTAAAGAGGAAATCCGGTTATGCAATATGTCTACATCGTCGTTATCGGCCTTCATGTCATGGCAGGTGTATTCTGGGCGGGTACGACGATCGCGGTCGGCCGTGACCCGGACATCCGGGCGGAACGGTTCTTCCGGCCGCAAATGGGCGCTGCCGGTCTGGTTTTCCTGACCGGCATACTGCTCTGGTATTTCTTTCACGAGGGCGTTTTCGGCTCGATGGAGAAGGTGCTGGCGCTGGGCATCGTGACGGCCCTGATCGCCGCCGGCGTGCAAGGCGCGCTGGTGGGCTCAGCCAGCAGGCAGCTTGCCGGTGCCGATGCGGCAACGGAAAGCCAGTTGCGCGCGAAGATGACAAGAGGCGAGCGCATCGCAGGGGGGCTGCTGGTGCTGACCGTGCTGTGCATGGCCACGGCCAGAATGTTTTGAGCGCCGCCCACGCAGCACAAGCTCACAGAATCGTACGTTGTCTGGCGACGAGCCAATGACGTGCGGGCGCGCGGCCAGACCGAAGTATACGGGCTCTCGTACGCAGGTCCGACCGCGCGCCACCGATCCTCGCAATAGCTAATTTCAGATACGCAAGCCGAACCTGATGCCGTCATAGATGGCGGCGTGGATGTTGCGCGAGGCGACCGCGTCGCCGATGCGGAACAGCACGAAGCCGCCTTCTGGATTGCGCTTGGGAAAGATGTCGCCACCACTCACCAGCCGTTCGTAGTCGACCGCACCGCCATTCTTCGACAGAGGCTTTAGCGATAGGTAGAGATCATCGAGCGGCAGCGTACCGTGCTCGACCACCACCTGGTCGACCCTGCGCTCGCCGCGCCAGCCATCGGCGAAATCCGAAGCCAGCTCTGCGATCAGTTGATTGCCCTCGCGCCGCACCGAACGCAGCCGCGTGTTGATGGTGATGGTGACGCCCTTTTCCTGAAAGGCCCTGATATAGGGCACATGGTTCATGCCGCCCATTTCCGGGGCAAAGAAACGCTCCGGCGATACAAGCTCGAGTTTCGAGCCGGCATTGGCGATCAGTTCGGCGGCGCCCATGCCCTGATGGCCGCCATTGTCGTCATAGAGCAGCACATTTTCGGCCGGCTTGACGCTGCTGGCCATGATGTCCCAACTCGAGGTGACAAGGTTGTCGCCGGCCGTCAGCGGCGGGTTCTGCGGCAGGCCGCCGGTAGCGACCACCACCACATCGGGCGACAGCGCCAGGACATCGTCTTTTTCCGCCCAAGTGTCGTAGCGGATCTCGACGCCGAGCCGGTCGAGTTCAGCCAGCCGCCAGTCGATGATACCGATCAGTTCCTTGCGGCGCGGGTTCTGCGTCGCCAATCGCACCTGGCCGCCGGCCTGGCTCGATGCTTCAAGCACCATCACCTTGTGGCCGCGCTCGGCCGCGACCCGCGCAACCTCCAGCCCGCCGGCGCCGGCTCCGACGACCACGATTTTCTGCTTCGGTCCTTCGGTCTTGACGATGATATGCGGGATTTCGGCCTCGCGGCCGGTCGCGGCATTGTGGACGCAAAGCGCTTCGCCGCCCTCATAGATGCGGTCGAGACAATAGGTGGCGCCCACGCACGGGCGGATCTCATGCTCGCGCCCCTCCATCACCTTTTTGATGATGTGCGGATCGGCGATTTGGGCGCGGGTCATGCCGACCATGTCGAGCTTGCCGGTGGCGATGGCGTGGCGTGCGGTGGCCACGTCGGATATGCGCGCCGCGTGGAAGGTCGGGAATTTCGTCGCCGCCCTCACCTCTCCGGCGAAATCAAGATGCGGCGAAGAGCGCATGCCGGTTACCGGGATGACCTTGGTCAGCGCCGCATCGCTCTCGATCGAGCCACGAATGATGTTGAGGAAATCGACCTTGCCGGAGCCCGCCAGCCGCCTGGCGATTTCGATCCCCTCCGCCTTCGACAGGCCTTTTTCGAAATCTTCGTCGGCGACCATGCGGATGCCGACGACGAATTTGTCGCCGACAGCTGCCCGCACGGCATCGAGCACCATGTTGGTGAAGCGCAGGCGATTGTCCAGCGAGCCGCCGAATTCGTCGTCGCGATGATTGGTGGCCGGCGACCAGAAGCCGTCCATCAGATGGCCGTAGGATTCGAACTCGATGCCGTCGAGGCCGGCGGCCTCGCAGCGCTGGGCGGCTGAAGCATAGTCGGCGACGATGCGCTCGATGTCCCAGTCCTCGATCGTCTTCGGGAATGCGCGATGCGCCGGCTCACGCACCGGCGAGGCCGAGAGCACCGGCAGCCAGTCGGCCTTGTTCCAGCCGGTACGGCGGCCGAGATGGGTGATCTGGATCATCACCTTGCAGTCGTGCTCGTGGCAGGCGTCGGCGAGCTCGGCCAGCCACGGCACGATCCTGTCGTCATAGACATGCAGATTGCCGAAGGCGGCCGGGCTGTCGCGCGAGACGATCGCCGAGCCGGCGGTCATGGTCAGCGCCATGCCGCCCTTGGCCTTCTCTGCATGGTAGAGCCGGTAGCGCTGTTTCGGCATGCCGTCCTCGGAATAGGCCGGCTCATGGCTGGTCGACATGACCCGGTTCTTCAGCGTCAAATGTTTGAGCTGGTAGGGCTGGAGAAGCGGATCGTTGCTGGTCATCGTCTTCCTGCGGTTTCAAATTGTGCTAATGAGCGGCAAAATTCGTTTTCAAGCATGTCGTCCCGCACGCACTCCGGGCGCATGCGACAAGGATTGCGCCCATGATCGACACCAAAACTCTCACCCAGCTCGGCGCGCACGTCGAGACGCCACAAAGCCCCGAAGCAGCGGTCCTGGAGACCGTACCGTTTTCGCGTGGTGACGGACCGCCGGCGATCGTGCGCTTCACCTGTCCGGAATTCACCTCGCTGTGCCCCGTCACCGGCCAGCCGGACTTCGCCCATATCGTCATCGACTACGCACCCGATGCGGCTCTGGTGGAATCGAAGTCGCTCAAGCTGTTCATGACCTCGTTTCGCAACCATGGCGCCTTCCATGAAGACTGCACCGTCATGATCGGCCGCCGCATCGTGGCGGCAACCAAGCCGCTGTGGTTGCGCATAGGCGGCTATTGGTATCCACGCGGCGGCATTCCGATCGATGTGTTCTGGCAAACGGGCGCTCCGCCCGAAGGCGCCTGGCTGCCCGACACCGGGGTGGCGCCCTATCGCGGGCGGGGTTGAGCTCGCCCATCATTCGCACTGATATTGGCTGAGTGCCCATTCGCCGGTCACCGACAGCAGGTCCGATATCTTCCAGTCGCCGTCGACCCTCTTGAATTTCCATTCCAGCCGGTGCGGGTTGCCCGATATGACGAAGGCGACGATGACCTTGGCCTGGTCGCCGTTGATCGCCTCGAGCGTCTTCAGGCTCTTGTCGATCTCGGCCTTGTCGTAATCGGCATTATCGAGCGCCATGTTGGGGTCGAGGCACTCGCCCTGCCCGGATTTGCGCAAGGCGTCGCTCTTGTCGAGCACGGTTTTGGCCGGGTCGATGAAATGGCTTCGCTCGGCTGGATCGATCTCCAGCCCGACCTGATCGTAAAACGGCCGCACCACAGCGGTCGGCGAGCCCGGCTGGATCGGTGCGGCCGGCGCGGCTTCGGCTGGCGACCATCCAACAGGCGGCGTTGCCGGTTCCACTCCGGTTCCGGGTGCATTTGCGGGCGGAGCCCCGCTGTCGCCCGGCGCGGCGTCAGCCGGCGGCGCACCCAACAGGCCTTGCGCGGCGGCGCCGCTCAGAGCCGCCAGCAGACACACACCCGACAGGGCCAGCAACCGGCGATGGGCCATCGCTTCACTCCGGCGTCTGGCCGGCCATGCATTCCAGCGCACTGAGCGTCCAGTCGCTGGTCTTGGAAGCGATGTCCGATATCTTCCACTTGCCGTCGATCTTCTTGAGCGACCAGAGCATTTCACGTTTGGAATCATCGCCCTCGGAGAACAGGCTGAAGGATACCGTGACCTGTGCGTTATCGCCATCCAGCTTCTCAGACAGTTTCAGCGTTTTCGAGACGGTTTTCTGATCGAAATCCTGGGCGTCGAGACCAGGATCGAAATCGATGCAGGCGACCTGGTCCGGGTTCTTCTTCGTTGCCTGGTCGTTCAACTCGAACAGTTTCGTCACCGGTTCGGTGAACCGGTCCCGATATTGTTCGTCGGCCTCGAACTTGACCGCCGGGACATAGAAGAACTTCACCGCATCGGACGCCGGTCCGGCGACGGCGGCGGCCGGCAGGGCTATCGAAAGGGCGGCAACGAGCACTGTCAGTCTCATGCAGAATCTCCGGCTTTTGATGGCTTGAGCCTATCAATACCACGTATCCTGCATATCGGCTTTTTTGCGGCTCATGAAGTCCTGCAGCGCCTTGTTTCAGCCGTCCAGCCAGACGTTCTGAAGGTCCATCTCGAATGTCTGGTGGACACCATAGTTCTTCACCTTCTTGTTCTGGTGGCTGTAGAGCTTCTGCCAGAACGGCTGAATAATGACGCCCGAATCCTGCAGGATCTGCTCGACATCCTTCATGACCTCGCGTCGTTTCTCCACGTCGATGAGCGATAGCGCCTGCTTGAGCTTGGCGTCGAAATCGGGGTTGGAATATGCCGATTCATTCCAGGCCTCGCCGGTGCGATAGCCGAGCGCCAGCACCTGGACGCCAAGCGGGCGCATGTACCAGATCGTCATCGAATAGGGATATTTCGTCCAGTCGTTCCAGAAGGTCGAACCCGGCAGCACCGTGCGCTTCACCTTGATCCCGGCATCGCGCAGCTGGCCGGCAATGGCGTCGCCGGTATTCTTCTGCCAATCGTCCTCGATGGTGATCAGCTCATGCTCGAAGTCAGCCTGTCCGGCTTCCGCCATCAGCTTCTTGGCGCCGGCGGCGTCGCGTGTCTTCTTGGGCAGCGGATAGTATTCCGGATGGATCGGGGCAACGTGGTGGTTTTCACCAGGGGTGCCTCGCCCGGCGTAACCAAGTTGGAGGACCGCATTGTTGTCGACGGCCATTTGCAGGGCGTTGCGCACCCGCTTGTCGTCATAGGGCTTGTGGGTAATGTTGGTGCGCGCAACCAGCGTCGTCGCCGTCGCCACCTCCGATTTCACCAGATCCATCTTGTCGAGAATGTCGATGAAGTCGGCGGGCGACTCGAAATTGAGGTCGATCTCACCCGATTCGAACGCGTTAACGGTGGCGTTGAAATCGGTGCCGTAGTCGATGAACTCGACGCTGTCGAGCGGCGCTTCACCACCCCACCATTTGCCATTCTCACGACGCTTGACGACCGCCTTCTGGCCGACATCGTAGGAGACCAGTTCGAACGGTCCCGTGCCGATCGGCTTCTTGATCGGATCGGCACCATCGGCATCGAAGCTGCGATGGACGACGAGCGCCGGATAGTCGGTGAAATTCGGGATCAGTGAAATGTCTGGTTCGCTTAGCTTCAGCTTGACCGTGTTGTCGTCGACCTTGGTGATCGCACCATCCCTGGCCTTGCCGGTCTTTGTGTCGATCAGCGCGCCGACACGGGCGGCCATGGAATTGCCGGCGACATTCTTCTCGCACCAGCGCGTCAGATTGTGAGCGACGTCATCGGCGTTGAAGGCATCGCCGTTGTTCCATGTGATGCCCTTGCGCACATGCAGCACATATTCGGTGGCGTCGTCATTGATATCCCAGCTTTCGAGCAGAACCGGCTCGAAGGTGAACTGCCTGGTATAGCGGACAAGCGGCTCCAGCCAGCAACGCGAAATGTTCGCCAGTTCCACCCAGTCGTAAGTGCGCGGATCCTTCTGTCCCTTCACCGACATCGAGACGCGCAGCGTTCCGCCTTTCTTCGGCTCTTCGGCCAAGGCCCGATCCGGCACGGCAAGACCGATCATGCCATAGGCAAGCGCCGTCGATGCGCCGAAGGCGCTTGCCAGCGCCAGGAACTCGCGCCGGTCGACACGACCCGCGCGTGCTTCGACCGCCATTGCCTCGATAGCGCTCGGCACGCGATCGCCACTGCTTCTGAAGAATGCCATTTTTTCCTCCCGTCTGGTTCCCTTGATCTTGGTTCTTCGCGTCAACTGACGCTGTCCGGCAGCCTCTCCTCGCGCCGCGCGATGAAATCCATCAGGCCATCGGCGATGCCTTCATCGAGCTTCGGCTCCTCGTAATCCGCCAGCATGTTGCGCGCCTTCTCGCGGCCGCGCGTGTCGTGGTCCTTCGCCCCTTCCGCCTTCCACTGTTCGAACGAATTGAAGTCCATGATCGAGGGCATGAAGAAGGCGGATTCGAAATGTTCGAGCGTATGCTGGGTGCCGAGGAAATGGCCCTGCGGTCCCACCTCGCGGATGGCCGCCATGGCTTCCTTGAAATCGTCGAACGGCAGACCGCCGGCATATTTGTACCAGCCGATGAGCTGTTCGCAGTCGGTGGCGAATTTCGAATAGCCGCAGGTCAGGCCGGCCTCGAGCCATCCCGCGGAGTGCCAGATGTAGTTGGCGCCGGCGAGGATGGCGGCATGCATCAGCATGTTCGCCTCGTAACCCGCTTGGGCGTCGTTGAGCTTCGACCCGACATGAAAGCCGGACGTGCGCCACGGCAGCCGGTATTTCCGCGCCAAGGCTCCCATCAGATACATCATCTGCGCCGCCTCGGGCGTGCCGCCCATCGGAGCGCCGGTCTTCATGTCCACCGTGACCATGAACTGCCCGTAGATCTGCGGCGACCCTGGGCGCAGCAGTTGCGTGAAGGCGACGCCCGCCAGCGCTTCCGCATTGACCTGCGCAACCGCGCCCACGGCGGACGCCGAAGTCGAGGCGCCGCACAGTGCGAAGGGTGCGAGGATCAGCGGCTGGTTGCTTCGCGCATAGACCTTCATCGCGTCCAGCATGGTGGCGTCCCACACCAGCGGCGAATTGCAGTTGGTGATCGACACCAGGACCGGATTGTCGCGGACGTAATCCTCGCCGAACACGATGCCTGCCATCGCCATCGTGTCTTCCGCCCGCTCCTTGGACGTGACGATGCCCATGAACGGCTTGTCGGAATGCTTAAGCGCGGAATGGATGATGTGGAGGTGACGCTTCGGTACCGCGATTTCCATCGGCTCGCAAATGACCGAACTCGATGAATGCAGCGCCGGCGCCATGTAGGCGAGCTTGTGGAAATTGTTGAGGTCGGCCAGCGTGCCGTAGCGCCTGTTGTTGTCGAGATCGCGAACATAAGGCGCGCCATACATCGGCACGAAGATGGTATTGTTGCCGCCCACCCGCACCGTACGCTGCGGATTCCTCGCATTGAGCGTGAACTCCGACGGGACCTTCGATACCAGCTCCATCAGCAGGGCCCGGTCGATCCGCACACGAGTTTCCGAGACATCCGCGCCCGCCGCCTTCCACAGCGCGATAGCCTCGTCGTCGCGGAATTCGCATCCCACCTCTTCGAGGATCAGGAGCGACTCCTCGTGGATCAGCTCGACCGCCTCATCGGGGACCATCTGGTAGACGGGGATCTGGCGGACCAGGGTCGGGAACGACGTTACGGGGGCTCCGCGCAGCGCCTTGCGCCCCAGGCGGCCGCCACTGCGGCGGTTGGCATGTTCGGTCACTTCAGGGGCCGGTGCGTTCATGGCAACTCCATTCCACTCATGAAGGAGCCTAGCGCGACAAAATGGTGATGTGACGCTGGAAAATCCTGATCTCTTGTATAAGCTCAGCTTATGCGAAGCCTGCGCCACCTCCTGCCCTCGGCCGGCAGCCTGATCGTCTTCGAGGCGGCCGGGCGGCTTTCGAGCTTCACCGCCGCCGGCCGCGAGCTCGGCATGACGCAGGCCGCCGTCTCCTATGCCGTGCGCGGGCTGGAAGAGCAGCTTGGCGCCAAGCTGTTCCAGCGCCGCCACCGCCAGGTTCTCCTGACCGAGGCCGGCGAGCGCTTCCATGCCGATGTCTCGCTTGGGCTTTCGCATATCCGCAAATCGGCGGAGGATCTACGCCTGCAGGCGACCGGCGGTCATGTCACGCTGGCCGCCTCGACCGCGTTCGGTTCGTTCTGGATGATGCCGCGCCTGCAGCAGTTCCGCGACGAACTGCCGGGCATCGACCTGCGTATCCAGACCGCCGACCGCGACCTCGACATCATCGCCGAAGGCATTCCGCTCGGCGTGCGCGGCGGCGCGCCGCGGGACTGGCCGGACTATCACTCGTTGCCGCTGGCGGACGAGGAGATATTTCCCGTCGCCGGCACCAGCTATGCGGCAAAGTTCGGCCTGCCCAAATCCGCTGCCGAACTGGCCACGCACCGCCTCATCCATCTGGAGGAGCCGTATCGCGAGGCGGCCAGCTGGGACGAATGGTTCCAGTCGGCGGGCGCCAATCTCAGCGATACCGCGCGCGGCCTGCGCATCAACGATTACGGCCTGGTGATTCAGGGCGTCATGGAAGGCCAAGGCATCGCGCTCGGCTGGCGGCACCTCGCCGAGCGGTTGCTGGCGTCGGGCTTGCTGGTGCCGGTGACGGATCATGTGCTGAAGACCGGCAAGGCGTTCTATGTCGTCTGGCCGAAGAACCGGGAACTCAGCGACAACGCCCGCAAGGTGCGAGACTGGCTGGCGGCTCAGGCGTGAGGGGCAGTGCCTCCCTGTCCCTTGGAAGTCGGCGGGACAGCACCCCCCTCTGTCCTGCCGGACATCTCCCCCGCAAGTGGGGAGATTGGCAGTTCCAGCCTCGCCACCCTTCCTGCAGCGCTGCAGATTGGCGAAAGCCGTGGCGACATCCGATCTCCCTCCTTGCGGGGGAGATGGCCGGCAGGCCAGAGGGGGGTGCTGTCCTGCCAGCATCATCGCTATTCCGCCGACATCGAATGCTTTCTCATCGGCGTCGAATCCGCCTATAGTGGCGCCATGCCCATCCGCCAGCTTTCCGAAACGATGATCAACCAGATCGCCGCCGGCGAAGTCATCGAGCGTCCGGCGAGCGTGGTCAAGGAACTGGTCGAGAATGCGCTCGATGCCGGTGCTTCGCGCGTCGAGATCGTCACAGCCGGCGGTGGGCTGAACCTGATCCGCGTCACCGATGACGGCTCCGGCATTCCCGAACGGGAGCTGGCGCTGGCGATCGCACGACACTGCACCTCCAAGCTCACCGAGGATATCAACGACATCCGCTCGCTGGGCTTCCGCGGCGAAGCGCTGCCGTCGATCGGCTCGGTGTCGCGACTTTCGATCCGCTCGCGCACGGCAGCAAGTGACAGCGCCGCCGAGATCGGCATCGAGGGTGGCCGCGTCCTGCCTGTCAGGCCGGCGGCGGCCAATCGCGGCACCACGGTCGAGGTGCGCGACCTGTTCTTCGCAACGCCGGCCCGATTAAAGTTCATGAAGGGCGAGCGCGCCGAAAGCTCGGCCACCAGCGATGTTGTCAAGCGCATCGCCATCGCCTTCCCCGCCGTGCGCTTCACGCTGGCCGGCTCGGACCGCTCGACGCTGGAATTGCCGGCGGCGGATGACAGCGCGGAAGGCAGCCTGCGCCGTGTCGCCCAGGTGATGGGCGCCGACTTTCCGGACAATTCTATTGCCCTCGACGCGATGCGCGAAGGCGTGCATCTGACCGGCCACGTGTCGATCCCGTCCTTCACCCGCGCCAACGCGCTGCAGCAATATGCCTATGTGAACGGCCGCCCGGTGCGCGACAAACTGATCGCCGGCGCCATACGCGGTGCCTACGCCGACGTCCTGCCGCGCGACCGCCATGCGGTGACGGTGCTGTTCCTGACGCTCGACCCGGCCATCGTCGACGTCAATGTTCATCCAGCCAAGGCCGATGTGCGCTTCCGCGATCCCGGCCTTGTGCGCGGACTGATCGTCGGGGCAATCCGACAGGCACTGGCCGATGCCGGCGTCCGCGCCGCCACCACGGGGGCCGCCGGCATGATGGCGGCGTTCCGGCCAGGGACCGCATCCTACGGCCACGGTGGAGCGGCAAACGGCCACCGCAGCTACGACGCGGCCTACCGCGCCTCGGGTCCGTCCGGCTTCGATCCCGCCCGGTCGTCGCAGCGGCCGCTCGATATGGGTTTCGAGGGTGCGGGCTTCCAGCAGCGCGGCTTGCATGAAAACGAGCAAGCGGCTTTCGATGCCGGTCCGCAGCATAGCGCCGATGCACGCGCAGGGCAGGATGAAGCGGCCGAGACGCTGCTCGGCGCGGTGCTGGGCGCGGCGCGCGCCCAGGTGCATGAGAACTACATCGTCGCCCAGACCAGGGATTCGCTCATCATCGTCGACCAGCATGCGGCGCATGAACGGCTGGTCTACGAGGCGCTGAAGAATGCGCTGCACTCGCGCCCGGTGCCCTCGCAGATGCTGCTTCTGCCCGAGATCATCGACCTGCCGGAGGAGGATGCCGAGCGGCTTGCGCTGCATTCGGAAACGCTGGCCCGCTTCGGTCTCGGCATCGAGCGCTTCGGCCCCGGCGCCGTCGCGGTGCGCGAGACGCCGTCGATGCTGGGCGAGACCAATGTCGGGCAATTGGTGCGCGACCTCGCCGACGAGATCGCCGACAACGACACGGTCGACACGCTGAAGGAGCGGCTGGACAAAATAGCCGCGACCATGGCCTGCCACGGCTCTGTGCGCTCCGGCCGCCTGCTCAAGGCCGAGGAGATGAATGCCCTGCTGCGGCAGATGGAGGCGACGCCCGGCTCGGGCACCTGCAATCACGGTCGCCCGACCTACATCGAACTTAAGCTGGCGGATATCGAACGGCTTTTCGGGCGGCGATAGCTGCGGACGGATTGCGGGCCATCGCTTCACCACTTGAGACCGGCAAGCCAAGGAGATCGGCCGACAATGCGGTCACCCGCGATTTTCGCCTGGCGGCCCGAGC
Organism: Mesorhizobium sp. M0715; assembly: GCF_040320355.1. NCBI lineage: Bacteria > Pseudomonadati > Pseudomonadota > Alphaproteobacteria > Hyphomicrobiales > Phyllobacteriaceae > Mesorhizobium > Mesorhizobium sp. M0715. Next base: position 29,496 of record NZ_JAMYPL010000026.1, read on the forward strand.
AGCGCGATCGCAGCCGCCGCCAGCAGGAGGATCGCACCGGCGATTTCAGCCCAGCCGACCGCCTCGCCGAAGAGCCAGGCTCCGGCCGCTAAAGCGACGATCGGCGAAACGAAGGCGTAGAGCCCGGCACGGACGGTGCCCCAATCACGCATCAGCACGAGATAGAGCGTATAGGCGACGATCGTGCCAAACAGCGACAGGAACAGCAGACTGCCGATGGCGGCCGGCGTGTGCAGCGCCTCGAGCGTCTCACCCGAGATCGGCTCCAGCACGAGCGACAGCGCAAGCAGTGCAACACCGCCGATCGCAGCCTGGACCATTGTCAGCGCCAGTGGTTTGACCGAGCGAGCGCGGAAGCGTGGCGCCAGGTCGGTCGCTCCTCGCCGGTGAATGCGGCAATCGCGAACAGCAGGATCGGGATCAGCGCCAGGTTGACCAGCCCCGACAATCCCGAGGGCACGTGCTGCATTCCCCAGAAAAGCAGACCGTAGGTGCCGGTATTGACCAGCAATGCCGAGACCACCGTCCGCCCCGTTCGCCCGTGGGCGAATGCCGCGCCGGCTCCACGCACCGCTGTTGCCAGAAGCGCGGCGGTCAGCAAATAGCGCGCCGCCGCCAGCAGTAGCGGAGGCACGTCATTGAGACCGAGCTTGATCGCCGCCCAGGTCAGCCCCCAGATCAGCGACATCACCGCGAAGAAGGCGAGATTGCGAACCACCAGATTCGCCGCTCAGCGCAGTCCCTGACGATCGACAAGTATCCGGTGGATGTCGATCCGCTCCGGCAGCTCGATCAGGAACTCGGCATCGCGGTCCAGATGATGGACTTTGGTCGGTTCGCCTCTGGTAAAGGCCGTCATCGCTTGCATGTCGGCCCAATACGAGATGGTTGTGAACCACGTCTCGGCATCGCGGTCTTCGCGCAGCAATTGGACGCCAAGCGCCGTCTTCTCGAGGGGCGGAATACCCTCGGCACGCAGGTATGGCTCATAGGCGTCGGCGACGTCGCGGCGGGTGCGACCGCGCCAGATGCGCGCGATGGTCGGTTTGGTCGGCATGAGGTTCTCCTTCAGACAGGGGACAACAACTGAGCGCAGCAAGCGACGCCGGGTGAGATCAGCCGTGAACACGAGCCAGGAAATCGCGGACCAGCGGCAGCGCGTCGTCGAAATGTGTCTCGAGCAGCCAGTGACCCGCCCCCTCGATCAGATGCAGTTCCGCATCGGGCAGATCGCGATTATAGGCCTGCGCCGACGCCGCGGGCATATAGCCGTCCTCTGGCCCCCAAACGATCAGCGTGGGCGGGTGGTGTTCACGCAAATAAGCCTGGTAACGCGGAAACCAATTGAGATTGGCTTCCAGCTTCTCCATCAGACCGACGGCGATCTGCCGACGAACCGGCGTGTTCATCAATGGCCAGTGAAGGCTCCAGAGATCGGGCGGCACGCGGATTGCAACGTCGTCAGCCACTTCCCCGATGAACTCGCCCCGGAACCCGTCCTCGCTCACGGCGGCCTCGAGCGGACGGTGCTTGTCGGGCGACTTGTCGGTCCACCAAGCCTTGATCGTGGCGTATTTGGGTCCAAGCACGTCTTCGTAGATGTCGCCGTTCTGGATGATCAGGGCGCTGATCCGCTCCGGGTGCGAGATCGCATGCCGGAGTCCTATCTGCGAGCCATAATCATGCAGCCACAAGGCGTAGCGTTCGAGACCGAATTCACCGGCAAGTTTGGAAAGCACGTCGGAATAGGCGTCGAAATTATAGCCAAAGGCGGCCGGATCTGGTGTGCCACTGTATCCGAAGCCCGGCCAGTCGAATGCAATCGTTCGCCAGCGGTCGGCGAGCGCCGGCATCAGTCGGCGGAATTGGAACGAAGAGCAGGGATAGCCGTGCGGCAAGAGCAAGACAGGTGCTTCTGGCGGCCCTGCCTCGCGATAGAAAATGGATAGATCATCCAGTTGGATGCGTCGGTGCGTCGTTGCACCCGGCATTCGGACCTCCGTCGAATAAACACCGGCTAAACGCCTTTGACCGAGGGATCGTTCCGAATGAGGGAAGCGGACGGACGGCAATATTCATCTCTTCAAATTCACCACGATGACACCGCCCAGGGCCAGCGCGCCCCCGATTATGCCGAGCAGCGTGGGGACTTCGCCCAGCCAGAAGAAGCCGATCAGCGCGGACATCGGCGAGACCAGATAGAGGAAGTTGGAGGCACGTGCGGCGGGCAGACGCGACAGCGCGGTCGCCCAGGCGGCATAGGCGATGAGGCTGGGCACGATGCCGAGAAAGATGACGGCGCCGAGGCCTGCCGTGTCGGCAACCGCCGCCTGCGAAAAGGCCGACGGCAGGAAGGGCGCCAGGCATAGTGCGCCGAGCACCATGTTCGAAGCCGAAATGGTCAACGGATGATGGCGGGCAAACAGCGGCTTCTGGACGATGGTGTTGACGGCCGAGCACAAGGCCGAGCCAAGCACCAGAAGAGCACCGGTGTTAAATGACAGGCCATGCCCGTCGGCCATGGCGATGACGCCTATGCCGGCGAAGGAAATCACCGTGCCGGCCCAGGCCATGCCCGAAAAGCGCTCGCCCAGCAGGACCATCGCCATGATGGCGGTGAAGATCGGGCTGACATTGATGATGAAGCCGGCGGCACCGGCCGAGACGGTCAGTTCGCCGAAATTGAGCATGACGGTGTAGAGCGCGACGAAGATGGCGCCGCCGAAGACCAAGCGCCACACTTCGTCGAGCCTGGGCAGCGCCGGGCGCTTGACGGCCAGGAAGATCGCCGCCGGCACCGCGGCGATGGCAAAGCGCAATGCACCCAATTCCAGCGGCCCGAAGGCGGCGAGACCGGCTCGGATGGCGGGAAAGGCAGAAGCCCAGCCGACCACCGTCAGCGCGACAGCAATGGCTGCCGTGGTGTCCATCCGCTGTGTCGAATTCAACGTGCCCGTCATCGCGCTCATCTCACTGCCCTCGCATTCTTCGGTCCTGAGAGGCAGAAAACGCCATTTCAGGCCGGTTGACAAACGACCAAATCGAGGATCACCTGTGACTATGGATCACAGCTCGGACACAATGGTGCCGCTCGAGACGCTCCGCGCCTTCGATGCGGCGGCGCGGACAGGCAGCTTTTCGGCGGCCGCCGAAAAGCTCAACATCACCCATGGCGCCGTCAGCCGGCAGATCGCCAAGCTCGAGGACTGGCTGGGATTGAAAGTCTTCGACCGTGGTGCGCGCGGCGTCTCGCTGACGATCGAGGGGAACCGGCTGCATCTGCGCACGGCGGAAGCCTTTGCGCTGATATCGACCCATTCCGACCGCTGGGTCGAGCCGCGTGGCACCGCCGTGGTGCGACTGACCTCGATCCCCTCGGTCAGCGGACTGTGGCTGATGCCGCGCATGGCGGCTCTGGAGAACAATCCCTCGAAGCTGCGCATCGTGCTCGATGTCGACATCCGCCAGGCCGACCTTGCCGATGAGGGCATCGATCTCTCCATCCGCTGTGGACGCGGCGGCATTCCGGGCCGCGTCTCGGTGCAGCTTTTCGAGGAACATGTCTTCCCCGTCGCGTCACCCGGGCTTGCCCGCGAGATCGGCCGCGGCGACCCGGCCCGGCTGCTCAAATATCCGCTGATCAACGATTCCGACGCGTCTGCCTGGCGCGCCTGGTTTGCCGCGCAAGGCATGGATTATCGCCCGCGCCCGCAGGACCGCCGCTTCGAGGACTACAATCTGGTGCTCGACGCCGCCGCCTATGGGCTGGGCATCGCGCTGGCACGCCCACCCCTGACCGGGCATCAATTGCAATCGGGCCGCATCACTCCCGTCGATGAGCGCACCGCGCTCAATCCGGTGTCCTACTGGCTTGACCGGCCGATCGGGCGGCCGCGTGCCGCAGCCGCCGACCTCGCCCGCCGCATCGCGGCAGAGGCCGGGCTGGCTCCGGACAAGATCGAGGCGTTTATCGAAGCCGAGCGATAGGCCTCTCGGACATATATCGAGAACCGGCCGATTCGAAGCTCAGCGAAGCAACAACAGAACGAACCCGAGGATCACGGCTCCCAGAAAACCGGCCATTATCGAAACAAAGCCAATTTTCACCAGCAACTGCTCAGGGTTCGGCACCGCACCATGGGATTGATTGGCCGGCCTGTGCCTGCCCGCCAATGTACCCAGGGCGGCAGCGTTGCGCGGGACTGGAGCCTGCGGCGGGATAAGCGACAGCAATGACAGCCCCGCAACCTTGGCAGGGGCATTGTCATTGGCCGTTGTCGAAGGCGGCAAGAAGGCTCGCAGCGTTTCGGCTTCGGGTTCTGCCTTTCTCGCCGCGATCGTTGCCAACGCCGCCTCTTCGCCCGTCTCAAGTTGGGCAAGATAGGCATCGACGATGCCAGCCGATGCGATCTGCTGCGATTTGACGGCCATCGGCGCGGCCGGCAAAGTCAACAGCGCTGGCGCTGTCTGTTGTGCGAGCAGAGACGGCGCCGGCGGCTGGACCAGCGCCTTGACCAGTGCCGTCATGACTGGATCAGCCTGCCCCGAGGGCACTACCTGCGGCGTCATCACTTCCCTGAGCAAGGCGGGAAGACGAGTGGAGGAAATGTCCATTGCGGCCTGCCAACACCATTTTTCCGCCTCACAATAAGCGTTCAGCATTGTCTCAGGCTTGTCGCATGCTTGACCTCGCCGGGAATTTATGGCGATGAAATCCTCATGAACCCTGGCGTCCCCGCATGATGAACCGTTTCGAAGGCCCCGGCGGCAAGGAAGCCCGCATCCGCTATCTGGATGGCGACTTCCAGGTTACCAGTCCCGGCGCGTTCGTGCGTTGCGCGGTGACAGGCGAAAGCATTCCGCTCGACGAGTTGAAATACTGGAGCGTCGCCAGGCAGGAGCCCTACATCAGCGCCACCGCCTCGCTGCGCCGCGAAATCGAAATGCATCCGGAGCTGCGTAAGCGCGGTTAGAGCAGTTCCCCGTTTCACGGAACGGCGAACCGCTCCAGCTCTTTGTTTGACGCAATTCCCAAGGGAAAGCGCTATGCGCTTTTTCCCAGGAAAACCGTTTCACACTTTTCCTGGAATTGCTTTAGCCCTTCAGCTTGCGCTGGCGCCAGGCATCGAGCGTCTCGTCGATGATGCGCTCGGGAACGTGGTCGAGTTCGAAGACCGTGTCGATCTCGAGCACCTCGAGCCGGTCGAGGAAGTCCTGTGAGGCGCCGTGGCGCAGCCGGGCGGCGTCCTTGGCGGTGGTGATGAGCACCAGCCCTTCGGCGTGCGCGGTCGCCGCCAACTCGGCAAGTTCGTCCTCGGCATAGAAATGATGGTCCGGAAACGGCCGCGTCAACGCCAGTTCGCCGCCGGCTTCGCGCACCGTGTCGAAGAATTTCTCGGGATGGCCTATACCGGCGAAGGCGAGGAACCGCTTGCCGGCAAGCCCTGCCTTGCTGCTTGGCTCTGTATGGGCCTCGAAGATTGGCCGGCCGGCGCGTGCCGCCTGGCGGACCACGCTGTCGGCGGCGATGCCCTCGCCCATTTTCAACAGCCCGCTGGTGAAGACCAGCTGGTCGACGATTTTGGCCCTGAGCGGACCGCCCGGAATGACGCGGCCATTGCCGATCCCATAGCGCGCATCGACGACGACCAGCGCATAGTCGATGTGGATGCGGGCGCTCTGGAAGCCATCATCCATGATCAGGAAATCGCAGCCATTCCGTTCCAGCAGCAGCCGGGCGCCGGCGGCACGATTCGGCGTCACCGCCACCGGCGCGTGTTCGGCCAACAGGAGCGGCTCGTCGCCGACATGCCTGGCGCTGTCGTGATGGATATCGACGACATGCGGCTCGGCGAAGGAGCCGCCATGGCCGCGCGACAGAAAACCGGGTTTCAGATGCATGCGCTTGGCCTTTTCGGCGAGCGCGATGGCCACCGGTGTCTTGCCGGTGCCGCCAACCGTGAAATTGCCGATGCACAGAACGGGTGCTTCGATCTTCTCGCGCTTGGCCCGCCGCATGCCGCGACCGGCGGCGGCGGCATAGATGGCCGATAGCGGCGACAGCGCCAAGACCCGCCAGTCCGGCTCTTCCCACCAGAATGGTGGTGCTTCGGAGGCCACGCTAGCGCCCGTTCGCGCCCTTCAGGCGCGACTTGACGACCAGCGGCTGGATGTAGGGCTCAAGCGATTTCAGCGTGCGCGCCAGCGCGCCGCGCATCTCGTCGACGGTCGCTACACCCGCCGCCATCATCTCGTGGCGCGCCACTTCGTTGGTCAGGAGGAAATTGACGGCGCCGGCCAGCATGTCGCGATCGCGCACCAGCTTGGCGCCGCCGCTGTCGAGGAGACGCTGGTAGGCCTCGCGAAAATTCTGAACATTGCGCCCGGCGAGAACCGCCGTGTCGAGCATGGCCGGCTCCAGCGGGTTCTGGCCACCCTCGGAGGTCAGCGAGCGGCCGACGAAGGCGATTTCGGTCAGCCGGAGATAGAGCCCCATCTCGCCGATCGTGTCGCCGAGCAATATATCCGTGTCGGCGGCGATCCTGTCGCCCTTGCTGCGCCGCGCGACCTTCAGGCCCATGCCGGAAATCTGCGCCGCAAGCGCCTCGCCGCGATCGGGATGACGCGGAACGACGATCGTCAGGAGACCATGGTGGCGCTTGTGCAGCGTCGCGTGGACTTCAGCCGCGACCACTTCCTCGCCGTCATGGGTCGAGATCGCCGCCCAGGTCGGGCGCGTGCCTACCTGCCGCCGCAGCGTCGCCAGCGCCCGTTCGTCGACGGGCGGCGGCGAGGTATCGACCTTGAGATTGCCCGACACGGTGACCGGCCGCGCGCCTAGCGCCAGAAACCGCTCGCCATCGACATCCGACTGCGCCACGACGTGAGCCAGGTTCTCGAACAACGCCTCGGCGATGTTGGCCCGTTTCTTCCACGACTTGAACGAGCGGTCGGACAGCCTGCCATTGACCAGCACCTGCGGCACGCGGCGCGCGCCAAGCTCGAGGATGGTCATCGGCCAGATCTCGGATTCGGCGATGATCGCCAGGTCCGGCTGCCAGTGATCGAGGAACCGGCTGACCGCCGGCTTGAGATCGAGCGGTACGTATTGGTGGATGATCCGATCACCGAGACGCTCGTCGGCGACCTGCGCCGAGGTGACCGTGCCGGTCGTCAGCACGATGTTGACGCCGTAGTCGAGAATGCTTTCGACCAGCGGCACGACGGCTATGGTCTCGCCGACGCTCGCCGCGTGGATCCAGATCACCGGCCCGTCGGGGCGCGCGCGGCCGGCGACGCCATAGCGCTCGCGGCGGCGGTAGCGGTCTTCCTTGCCGCGCGAGGTGCGCCAGGCAACATAGGGCCCGACCAGCGGATAGGCTGCCGCACCCGCGAACCGGTAAGCCGACAGCATGGCCCGTGCCCAGCGGCCGCTCATCGCGGAGCATCCACGAGACGGTAGGCCTCGGCGGTCGCGGCATTGAGCGCGGTCGTCACTTCCTGGCGCTTGCGCTCCATTTCGGCGTCATCGGCGCCGGCCGCCACGAAGATCGGCTGGCCAATGACGATCGACGAACGGCCAAACGGCAGGTTGATGGTGGTCTTGTCCCAGCTCTTCTCCAGCACCTTGCGGCGGCTGGTGGTGATGGCGACGGGCACAAGCGGCCGGCCCGAGAGGCGGGCCAGGAGAACGATGCCAAGCCCTGCGTCTCTCGGCGTGCCGTGCGGAATATCTGCGATCATGGCGACGTTCTTGCCGACGGCGAGCGACTTTTTCAGGGCGATAAGCGCTTTTGCCCCACCTTTGTCGAGGTGCCTGGCATTTTCCCGCCCGCCGGAGCCGCGCACCGCCTCGATGCCGAATTTTTCCAGCATCAAGGCGTTGAGCTCGGCATCGGCGCTGCGCGAAACCATGGCGACCAGCGGCTTGCGCTTGGGATAATAGGCCGGCGTCAGCAGATGCTGGCCGTGCCACAAGGCGATGATGCCAGGCTCGAACTCGGTATAGGCCCCGCCCGAAAACCGCGCCGATCCCTCGACGACGCGATTGGTGAGGCGCACGAAGCGGACGAACTGGGCGAGAAGGCTGGCGATGGCGTTCTTGACGAATCGCGACTGCGCCAGCGGTTGGCGAATCTTGCGCCAGAAGGCCTTGGTCGTGCGGCTGCGTCCCCTGCCCGTGGGCGCGGCATCGCTTGCTGGCCCTTTCGCCAGGTCATGCTCCATCGAAGTCAACCGGCAGCCTTGTTGTCGGGGTCCAGCAGCCGGTGCAGATGAACGACGAAATAACGCATGTGGGCGTTGTCCACGCTGGCTTGCGCCTTGGCTTTCCATGCCGTGTGCGCGGATTGATAGTCGGGATAGATGCCGACGATGTCGAGCCCGTCGAGATCGCGGAAATCGGTGCCGCCAAGCTTCTTCAGTTCGCCACCGAACACCAGATGCAAAAGCTGTTTCTTTCCGTCTTCCGCGGCCATGTCGGTCCTTCACATATCGTGAGTTTGTGACAGGTCTAGACCAAAGCCGCCGACTTTGGAACCTTTAGGGCGAGATGAATTCATCTCGCCCGGGAAAACGCTTTCACGCGTCCAGACCGGCGATGACGCCGGCGAGCACGGCCAGCAATTCACCGCTGCCGGCAGCAAGTGCGCCGTGACGAGTCACCTCGCCGGCATAGAGCGGAGCGTGGCCATGCTGGTCGAGCAGCTGGCCGCCGGCCTCGCGCAGGATGAGGTCGGCCGCCGCAATATCCCAGTCATGCGCATTCGGCTTGACGAAAGTCGCATCCAGCGAGCCATTGGCGATCATGGCCAGCCGATAGGCGAGCGAAGGGCTGTAGGGCGCCCGCTTCAGGCGCGCCTGCCATTCGGCCGGCATCAGGTCGGTCAACTGCTTCAACCCGGAGATCTCGGCCGTGTCCGGCAGCTTGCGAACCGCAATGCGCTTGCCGTTGCGGAAGGCGCCCTGGCCGGGCAGCGCCCAATAGGTCTCCTCCATCGCCGGGCATTCCAGCACGCCGGCCAGCGTACGGCCACGCTCGACGACGGCGACGCTGACGCACCAGGTGCGCTGGCCTTCCAGAAAACCGCGTGTGCCGTCGATCGGGTCGACGACGAAGGTGCGGCGTGCCGAAAGCCGGACCGGATCGTCAACTGTTTCTTCCGACAGCCAACCATAATCCGGCCGCGCCGCCAGCAATGTTTCGCGCAGATAGGCGTCGGCGGCATGGTCGGCCTCGCTGACCGGCGATGTGCCGCCCTTCATCCAGACTTGTGGGCTGTTGCCGAAGTAGCGCATGGCGATGACCCCCGCCTCGCGGGCGGCATCGCGCAGCAGCGGCAAGTCCCCAGAGGCGCCGGAGATGGCCCCGGCTATGGTCAGGTCATGCTCCGGCAAGGGTCATGCCTTCGATCAGGAGCGTCGGCGCGGCGGTGCCGAAATTGCGGTCGAGGTCATCGGCCGGCACCATGTTGAGGAACATCGTCTTCAGGTTCGAGGCGATGGTGACCTCGGCGACCGGATAGGCAAGCTCGCCATTCTCGATCCAAAAACCGGAAGCGCCACGGCTGTATTCGCCAGTGATCATGTCGACGCCCTGGCCGAACACTTCGGTGACGTAGAAGCCGGTCTTGAGCGATTTGATCAGCTCTTCCGGCGACCGCTCGCCCGGTTCGATGGCGAGATTGGTGGAGGATGGTGTCACGGAAGAGCCGCCGCGCGCGCCGCGGCCGTTGGTGACGAGGCCCAGTTCCCTTGCAGCCGAGGTCGACAGGAACCAGTGGTTGAGCACGCCCTTCTCGACCATCAACAGCTTTTCGCCCTCGACGCCTTCACCGTCGAACGGCCGCGAGGCCTGGCCACGCAGCCGGAGCGGCTCGTCGGTGACGGTGATGGCGGAGGCGGCCACCTGCTTGCCCATCATGTCGCGCAGGAAGGACGTCTTGCGCGCCACCGAGGCGCCGTTGATGGCGCCGGCCAGATGGCCGGCTATGCCGCGCGCGACGCGCGGGTCGAATACCACGTCGACCGGCCCGGTCGCCGCCTTGCGCGCGCCGATGCGGCGCACGGCGCGTTCGCCGGCCTTGCGGCCGATGTCCTCGGGCGCATCGAGATCGGCAAAATGCTGGCGCGAGGAGAATTCATAGTCGCGCTCCATGCCGGTGCCCTCGCCGGCGATGACGCTGGCCGAGCGCGAGAACCGCGAGCCGACATAGTGGCCGAGGAAGCCGTGCGAGGTGGCCAGCACCAGACCACCCAGCCCCGCACCGGCGCTGGCGCCGGCCGAATTGGTCACGCCCTTGACGGCAAGCGCTGCCGCTTCCGCCGCCAATGCGGCTTCCTTCAACTGGTCTGCCGACACTTCGGTGGCGTCGAACAGATCGAGATCGCGCGTCTGTTTGGCCAGCAATGCCGGGTCGGCTAGCCCCTGATAAGGATCCTGCGGCGACACTTTCGCCATCGCCACAGCGCGCTCGGCCAGTGTTTTCGGGTCGGACGCCGCGGTCGCCGAGACACTCGCCACGCGGCCGCCGACGAAAACGCGCAGCGCGACATCCTCGCTCTCGGAGGCTTCGGTAGCCTCGACCTTGCCGAGACGCACCGACACCCCAGTCGAGCGGCCGCGCACGGCCACCGCGTCGGCGGCATCGGCGCCGGCCTTTTTGGCAGCCTCGACCAGGGCCGCGACGCGGTCGGTCAATTTTGCTGCGTCTGATATATCGGTCATGCCTGAAATCCTGCTGATGCGGCCGGTGTGCGGCCGTTGCCCACCCATCTATTGTTCCGGTCCGGCTTGTGCAATGGCATAGGCTTCAATCAAAATGCAGGGTGGACGGTTCAAATCGCCAACCCTGTGACGCAAAATCGGTTCGCAGCCTGCACGGAGCATTTCGATGACGCCATTCCATCTCGCCTTTCCGGTCCGTGATCTCGATGAAACCCGCGTTTTCTATGGCGAGGTGCTGGGCTGCGCCATCGGCCGCTCGTCAGCGACCTGGGTCGATTTCGACCTTTACGGCCACCAGATGTCTGCGCATCTGCGGCCGCAGGCCGCACAAGCTCCCAGTGACGGCAAGGTCGACGGCATTGTCGTGCCGATCCCGCATTTCGGCGCTGTGCTTCTGATGGACGACTGGCAGCGCCTGGCGACGCGGCTGGAGGCGCGCGACGACATCGACTGGCTGGAACGGCCGATGGTCCGCTTCAAGGGCGAGCCCGGCGAACAGGCAACGCTGTTCATCCGGGACCCCTCGGGCAATGCCTTGGAATTCAAGGGCTTTCGCTCTTTGGAGCAGGTTTTCGCGCATTAGCTCAGGATCGAGGGCATCGGTCGATCAACGGCCGAAACGGCCCGCCGCGAAGGGTGCGAGCCGAGCCGGATCTTCGCGTCCAGCGATCAAGTCGGCGACCAGCCGCGCCGTGATCGGGGCGAGCGTCAGGCCGAGATGGCCATGACCGAAAGCATGGATCACCCGGGAACTGGCGTGTGAAGGGCCGATGACCGGCCTGGAATCCGGCAGGGACGGCCGGAAGCCGAGCCATTGCGAGGCAGGCGAGCCGAGCCCGGGAAAAATTTGCCTGGCGCCACGGTCAAGCAGCGCCAGCCGGCGCGGATTTGGCGGCGCGACCAGGCCGCCGAGTTCGACGGTGCCGGCGACCCGCAAGCGGCCAGCCATCGGCGTCAGGTAGAAACCAAGATCGACGGGACACACAGGCCGGTTGAGCAGCGGCGCGTCGGTCTGGAATTCCAGATGATAGCCGCGCTCGGTCTCGAGCGGAATCCTGTCGCCGGCCTGCGCGGCCAGTGCGCGCGACCGTGCACCGGCGGCGATCACCACCGTGCCAGCCTTGATGCGAACGCCGGGGCCGCTGAGCTGGACACCGCCAGCCTCGACCTGCAGCCCGGTGATCTCAGCCTGCTTTACCGATGCACCACGGGCGCTCACCGCGCCCAGCAACCGCCGCATCACCATTGCCGGATCGGTGACATTGATCGAGTCGGGAAAATACACGCCATGCGCTACTGTCGCAGGCAGGCCCGGCTCAAGTGCCGCCACCTCTTCCGGGGTCAGCACCTCTTGGTGGATGCCAAACCCAGCGCGCATTGCCCGGCCGCCGGCGCCAGCGGCAAAATCGCTCTCGCGGCGATAGAGGTAAAGACAGCCATTGCGGCGCAGCAGGTCCTCCAGCCCGGCCTCCCCAGCCGTTTCCTCCCAGGCCGGGAGGGCGTCGGCCAGCAGTCCGGCGAGCGCCAGCGCATTGGCCCGGGTGGCCGCCGGCAGCGACTGCCGCATGAACCGAACGAGCCATGGCGCCAGCTGCAGCAGCGCCGGCCAGCGCAGCGAAAACGGGCTGTCGGGATCAAGCAGCAGCTTTGGCAACGCCCGCAGCACCGCAGGAGTGCCGACCGGCATGCAGGCATATTCGGCGATCGTCCCGGCATTGCCGAACGACGCGCCGGAGCCCGGCTCGTTCGGATCGATGAGCAGAACTTCGCGGCCGTCCGCGACAAGGCGAAGTGCCGTCGCCAGCCCGACAACTCCGGCGCCGACAATGGCGATTTCGACCGTTTCAGAAGCAGCCACTGTGGATCTTCCCGATTGACCTTGAAATCCCGTACCGATCATGTGGTCTCTTGGTTCGGGGTCACGGTCCAGTCTTGATCCCTGGAATCGAATAGGCCAGATCTTTCCGCGCCTCAGGCGACCGGCGTCCAGATCACGTCCTCGATCTTTTGCGCGCCGGTTGCCAGCATCGCCAGCCGGTCGAAGCCGAGCGCGATTCCGCTGGCCGGCGGCATGATGGCAAGGGCGGCAAGAAAATCCTCGTCCAGCGGATAGCGCTCGCCATAGATGCGCTCTTTCTCATCCATCTCGAGGATGAAACGCCGGCGCTGCTCGTCGGCGTCCGTCAGTTCGCCAAACCCGTTGGCGAGTTCGACGCCGCAGCAATAGAGTTCGAAGCGCTCGGCGACGCGCGGGTCGCTCGGGCTCGGCCGCGCCAATGCCGCCTCGGCCAGTGGATATTCGCACAGGATGGTCGCCCGCCCCTGCCCGAGCAACGGCTCGATCTTTTCCACCATCACACGGCTGAACAAATCTGCCCAACTATCGTCGGGCGCAGTGCGCAGGCCGGCCTGGGTCAACGCCGCATACAGCGCGTCGCGATCGGTGCTGCCGTCGGCGGCGACCGTTGCCAGCAGATCGATGCCGGCGTAGCGAGTGAAGGCCTCCGCCACCGTCAGCCGTTCCGGCTCGGCAAACGGATCGCAGTCGCGGCCCCGAAACGAGAAAAGAGTAGCCCCTGCCCTTGTCGCGGCCAGCGCCAGGAAGGCCGCGCAATCCTGCATCAGGCTCTCATAGGCCTCGCCCACCCGGTACCATTCGAGCATGGTGAATTCGGGATGGTGCAAAGGCCCGCGCTCACGGTTGCGGTAGACCGGACCGAAGCTGAAAATCCTGACTTCACCGGCGGCGAGCAGCTTCTTGCAGGCGAATTCCGGAGAGGTGTGGAGATAGAGCGGCGCCCTTGCACCGTCCGGCCCGACCGCTTCCGTGGCGAAGGCCGTCAGATGCGCCTCGTTGCCGGGCGAGACCTGCAGCGCTGCCGTCTGCACCTCGACGAAATCATGGGCGGCGAACCAGTCGCGCAGGCTGGCGGCGATGCCGTTGCGCAGCATCAGCCGCGGGCGGCGGTCGGCGTGGACATGCGGCGTCCACCAGGGCGAAGCTTCGGTCATGCGGCTCGGAACATGGTGGAAGGGGGCTGGCGGCGGCGGCCAAGATGCGGTAGGCCCCCATCCAGCGCCGCACAAGCCGGCAAACGCCAGTCAACTCTTCTTGCAGGATATAAAACCGTGGTGAAAGTCATCGCCAGTTCGCTCCGCAAAGGCAACGTCGTCGAAAAGGACGGCAAGCTTTATGTGATCCTCTTTGCCGAAAACATCCACCCAGGCAAGGGCACGCCGGTGACGCAGCTCGATATGCGCCGCATCGGCGACGGGGTAAAGGTTTCGGAGCGCTACCGCACCACCGAACAGGTTGAGCGCGCCTATGTGGAAGAGCGCGAGCACACCTTCCTCTACCGTGACGGCGAAGGCTTTCATTTCATGAACCCGGAAAGCTACGACCAGGTCGCGGTGTCGGAAGCCGTGGTCGGCGACATGGCGCCTTACCTGCTGGAAGGCATGGCCGTGCAGGTGTCGCAGTTCAACGGCATCGCCATCTCCCTGGTGCTGCCGCAGCGCGCCACCTTCGAAGTGGTGGAAACCGAGCCGACCACCAAGGGCCAGACGGCCTCGTCCTCCTACAAGCCGGCCGTGCTGTCCAACGGCGTGCGCACCCTGGTGCCACCCCACATCGCGCCAGGCACCCGCGTGGTCGTGATGACGGCGGACGGGGCTTATGTGGAGCGCGCGAAGGACTGAGGGGGCTGGCTTTTAGCTTCAGGGTGAAGGCGGTTATTCCTCAGCGAGCGACCCTTAGAGACGAGGCATCGAAGGCCCGCAATCAGACCGACGGCTTTCGGCGCCCGTGCGCCGGAAGCTGACGTTGAGGTCATAGGCGGCGACGTGATGGCGGTTCCGCTATCAGATCATGTTTGACATACCGAGCGCAGTAAGCAGGTTGTTTTGAATAGGAGCGACGGCCTGATTCAGTCCCTCCACCCCGAAGTCCATGCCCTCTGGCATGACGACGGTGCGCAATGGGCGCCGTTCCGTAGCCTCGACTAGCCGTGCGATGGCGTCAGCCACCAACTGAGGGCGGGGTGGATTCGCAGGATCAAGTCCCTGATCGGAGTTGTTTTTGATTTGGCCTGGGACCAACGCAACTGCGCCATATGTCGCCAAGACCTGCTCGTCCGAGGGCGCTGGGCTAGATGGAAGCAGATTGCTCGGAAATGGCCCGGGTTCCACGATCACCGAGTCTACGCCGAAGCTGGACAGTTCATATCGATATGCCTCGGCAAGCGCTTCAAGCGCGAACTTGCTCGCGGAATAGACACCAAAGAACGGAAAGATGACACGCCCCATCAACGAGGTGACATGGATCAGCACGCCGCTGCCCGCAGCACGCATATGGGGTAGGACGGCGCGGTCGGCCCTTACGGCCCCAAAAAAGTTCACCGCAAATTGCTGCTCGATGTCTGCCACCGTGTAGGCTTCGGTCACGCCGACGAACATCGTGCCCGCGTTGTTGATGAGCGCATCAATCCTGCCGTGTTGCTCGACGACCCGATCGATCGCAGCGTTGACCGACGCTTCGTCCGTCACATCCATCTCAATGACCTGGAGCTCATGCCCTTCGGCTTTTGCAGCGTTGATTAGCTCACTGCCCGTCTGGCTGTTTTTGCCTTCGATGTCGCGCATGGTCGCGACCACTACGTGCCCGCGCCTGGCGAGCTCCAAGGCGGTGAGCTTTCCAAAACCGCTGCTCGCGCCGGTACCAACTACAACCTTGCTGCACATTTTCTCGATCCTCTCGCTTGCCCACCTAACGGGGCAAGCAGGAATATACAGACCTGTATGTCCGTTGCAAAGAGAAAATAGACAGACTATTCTGTTTCTACACCGAACGCGCACCCGGCAGGCGAGAATGAAAACTTTGGATGTGAGTGAGTACCTCGACCTGGAATCGCGGTCGTTGCACGCCTTGGCTCCGCGAGAGCGAATTCTGAAAACAGCGTCTGAACTATTTTACCGAAACAGCATCCATACGGTGGGAATAGATCGCATCATCGCCGAGAGCGGCGTCGCAAAGATGACGTTCTATAAGCACTTCCCCTCGAAGGCCAATCTTGCCGCTACCTATCTGCGCCACAAAAGCGCGCTGTGGTTCGACATGCTGGCGACTGCGACAGAACAAGCCGGACCGGTGCCGCTGGATCGCGTGCTGGCTATTTTCGACACACTGAACGCGTCCTTTCAGGAGCCTACTTTCCGCGGCTGTCCTTTCGTTCGAGGGCTGGCCGAGTTCGGACCGGACGCGGAAACGCCAGAGGTGCAGGCAACGCTCGCAGCATATTTCCATAACTTACATGAGTTTGTCGTGTCGCTCATCCAGCCCTTGAAGTTGAAAAATCAAGAGAGCGTGGTCGTCCAGATCCTAGCGCTCATCCAGGGCTCGCTCGTGAACGCACAAGCCATGAGGGGGGGCGTTGAACCTCTTGCAACGCGCGACGCGGCCAAGATGCTGCTCAAGGCTGCGGTTGAGCCGGCTGATCGAAACTTCGACGTCTGCAGCGCCTGATGGTCAGCTCAGACGAAAAACGCGGCCGCAGGCCGAGCGCCAGAATTTGGCGGCGAATGGAGCAAATTCGGCCTCCGCTCGATGAAGAAAAAGTAAGCGCAACATCAATGAGGACGATCGATGCATATTCCAGCTAGCAAATCGAAAGAATAACGGCGAAATTGTCGTTGACGACAAGACGCCCTGGGCCACGGTTTCGTGAGGCATCAACCCTTCCAGAAATTTTCAGGGCATGTGGAGAGCGAGGGTCCATGGCGATGGCCCTAGTGAAAGAGGCGCCCCAGTAAGTTGGCGAAGGCTGCGTGCCGCCCGCTTATCGCGGGCGGCCGCAATCTAAATCAGGCAGAGAGAGATCGATTGGTTGCGACTGCGCCAGCTCGGGTGAACTCTGCATCCGGCTTGGAGAACGATGCCATGATGGCGTCGCGGTTCGAAGGAGCGCGTTTCCTGTCAGCGGCGGTGAGCGCAGTCTTGAGTTCGTGGGCGGTCAACTCAGTGCAATAGGCGGGAGTGCCCGGCTGCAGTCGCCAGGACTCCTCAAGAGTACCCGCATCCACCGCATCGAAGCCAGTGACGCTGATGAGATCGGATACAAGTGCTTTGGCCGCGGCGTCGTCACCCGAAATCGGGATGGCAATGCGACCTGGAGCACCGGCCTCCAAACCGGCCTCTGCCAATGTCTGCGTTAGCAGTGCGTTCCAAGCCTTAACAAGGGGGCGCCCCACCTGCTCGCTGGCCCAAACGGTCTCCGGCTTGCCGCTATCAACCTCGAAGATTTTGCTGTCACGGGTTGGATAGTAGTTGGAGGTGTCCACCACGATTGCGCCAGCAGGGGCGCCGGCAAGAATCGTTGCCAGGTCTGGGTTCTTGGCAAAGGGCACTGACAGGATGACCACATCGGCATCCAGTACTGCCGCCTCTCTCCCAACGGCCTGGATGCCGGTGCCGGCAACTGTGTCCGCAAGACTTTCGGGGCCACGCGAGTTCGCCAGTTTCACCTGGTGGCCAGCGGCGTCCAGCTTCTTTGCAACCAGCGAGCCGATGTTGCCGGCCCCAATGATTCCGATTTTCATTTTACATCCTTTGGTTTTCAAATTTTAGCAGGGTGAGCGAAGTCATGAAGAGTGTCTCGCAGCGCTATGATCTCGTCCTCGGACATTTGACAGGCACTCTTGATCTTGCCGGAGATGCTCCAGACCTCGTCTTTGATGCTGTGAGCGGCAGGTGTGAGATCGACAAGGACCCGGCGTTCGTCCTCGGGATCTCGCATTCGCGTCACCATCCCGCAGGTATCGAGCCGCTTGAGCAATGGGGTGATCGTGCCGGTGTCCATGCCCAAAGCGTTTCCAAGATCACCTACGGACCGGGGCGCGGACGCATAGAGCTCCAGCATCACAAGGTACTGTGGAAAGGTCAGGCCCAGTGGATCGAGGAACGGCTTGTGCATGCGTGCCATCCGGCCCGCCGCCCCGTACAGGGCGAACGAGATTTGCATTCGAACCAAACGTGACGCGCTTTTTTGAGGTGCCATACCATAGCCCAAAGAGACAAGCCGACTTCACTGGCGAACTAGTATCTAGTGCACTAGATAATGTTACTGTGGAGGAATGCAACCCTCCAGCTGCACTTGGAGTCAAACCGCATGCCGCGCCTCCAGCACCTTCTCCATCTGCCGCTTCAGCTCGCCATTGATGTCAGACGTCTCGTTCATCAAGGCGTCGATCTTCAGGAATCAAGCACGCGATATTTCGACACTGCCGGGCGAACCAGGATGTCAGGGCGGCATTGTTTCAGCTTGTTGGCGATGATCGACTGCACATCAATTGCGTGGCGCCGTCAGGCCAGTGAGGTCAATGCGTGTCTATGGCGTTGACCGAAAACGACAAGGCGCCGTGCTATTTTTCATGAAACGTGTCGCAAAAGGCCTGCGCATTCCGTCCTTTGACCAAAGAAGGAGCGCGCCATGCGAAAACTTATCGTCACCGAATTCATCAGCGTCGATGGCATTGCCGAGGTCGAGAAGCTGCCCAGGGTGATCTGGAACGACGAGATGAACAGGTTCAAGGAGGAGGAGCTTGCCGACAGCGGCGCCATGCTTTTGGGGCGCACGACCTATGAGATCTTTGCCGGGTCCTGGCCCACGGAAATCGGAGATTTTGCCGACCGGTTCAACGCGCTGCCGAAATATGTCGCCTCGACCAGCCTGAAGGCGCTCGACTGGAAGCCGGCGCAATTGCTGAAGGGCTCCCTGCCGGAAGCGGTCAGGACGCTGAAGCAAGACAGCGGCGGCAACATCTATGTGCATGGCAGCCTGAGCGTCGCGCAGGAATTGCTGCGCCACGGCCTGGTCGACCGCGTCAGGCTGCTCAGCTATCCCGGCGCCGTCGGCCAGGGCAAGCCGCTGTTCCCAGCCGGCGAGCCGGTGTCGCTCGAATTGATTTCGGCAAAACCATTTAGCAACGGCGTGGTGGCGCTAGAGTATGCAACGGTGATGGCTAAGTCGTAAGACGGTTGGGCTCTCTCCTCTCAGGTGAAGGAAAGATGCACCTCACCCGACCTGTTTCCCCCGCCTCCCTTTAACGGCGGCGCTATTCCTCGCCTCCAGCACCTTCTCCACCTGCCGCTTCAGCTCGTCCTTGATATCCACCGTCTCGTTCATCAAGGCGTCGATCTTCAGGAAATCGAGCACGCGGTATCTCGACACCGCCGGGCGGACCAGGATGTCGGGGCGGCATTGTTTTAGCTTGTTGGCGATGATCGACTGCATCATCAGCTGCGTGGCGCCGAACATCAGGTCGACGGAGGTCGGGTGCTTGCGGTCGACTTCCTCCGGCGCGCCGACCACGTCGACGCCGATGATGATGTCGGCATCGTTCTCGATCAGGTCGAACGGCACGGGGTTGTAGATGCCGCCGTCGATCAGCAGCCTGCCGTCGCGCATCACCGGGCGGAACACGGCGGGAATGGCAGCTGACGCCGCCAGCGCCGAGTGCAGGTCGCCGTCTTCGAAGACAGCGAGCTTGTGGCCGAAATAGTCGGTCGCCGTCACCTTGAGCGGGATTTTCAGCTCGGCGAAGGTTTCGGGAATGGCCTCGGGCAGAAAGGCTTTCAGGATGCGCTCGACGTTGAACTGGCTGACGCGGACCTGCATGGCTTCGGCGATGGTGCCCGGCCGCGCCCGCCACATGCGGCTCGCCACTTGGGCGCGGCGGCCGAGGATCGAGCGGGCATAGTCGTGGATGTCCTTGCCGGTCATGCCCGATGCCATGCCGGCGCCCATGATGGCGCCGATCGACGAGCCGGCAATCGCCACCGGCTTGATGCCCAACTCGTCCAGCGCCTCGATGACATGGATATGCGCCAGCCCGCGCGCGCCGCCGCCGCCGAAGGCGATGCCGAAGGTCGGGCTCATCCCTTGCCGGCTCCGGCCAGTTTCGGGCCGATGACCATGATGGTCGGCTCGGCGGTCAGCAGCTTCTTCGCCGCCGCCTCGACCTGGTCGAGCGTCACCGCGTTGATGTAGCCGGCGCGGCGTTGCATGTAGTCGATGCCGAGATCGTCGAGCTGCAGTTCGACCAGCGTCGAGGCGATGGCGCTGGAGGAGTCCAGATTGTTGATGGCGTAGGCGCCGATCATGTATTTCTTGGTCGCCGCCAGTTCCGCCTCGGTCGGGCCTTGTTCGGCCAGTCGCTTGACCACATCGCGGATGATGCCCAGCGTCTCGGCCGCACGGTCGGAGCGGGTGCCGGTGCTGACAATCAGCGCGTTGGCGTGGTCCTGGTTGATGAGCGAGGAGTTGACGCTGTAGGCCAGCCCGCGCTTCTCGCGCACTTCCTGGAACAGGCGCGAGGTGAAGGTGCCGCCGCCGAGGATCTCGTTCATCAGAACGGCGGGGAAGAAATCCGCCGCTTTGCGCTTCACGCCGGGAAAAGCGAGCTGAAGCGAGGTCTGTGGCAGGTCGTAATCGACCTCGATATGCTGCGCCAGCTTCGGGTCGATATCGGCCACCGGCCTCAGCGCCTGGTTTTGCGGCAGGTCGCCGAACACCATGTCGAGCTTCTTCTTCAGCGTCTCCGCGTCGATGGCGCCGACCACGGCGACACGCAGGCCGCCGCGGGCGAACACCGCTTTGTGCAGGGCTTTGAGATCATCGGGCGTGATGGTGGCGATGCTTTCCTTGGTGCCCTGATCGGAGCGGGAATAGGGATGATCGCCATAGAGGGCACGCGCCCATTTGTTCTGCGCCACCGTGTCGGGATCATTCTCGCCGGCAATGATGCCGGAAAGGATCTGGGCGCGGATGCGGTCGATCGGCAGCTGGTCGAAGCGCGGCTCGTTGACCGCCAGCCGCAACAGGTCGAAGGCCTGGTCGCGCTGCTCGGCCAGCATGCGCATCGAGCCGTAGATGCCGTCGCGGCTCTCGTCGAAGCTCATCTCGGCGCCGGCATCGTCGAGCTTGATCTGGAAGTCTTCGCTGTCGAGCGGTCCGGCGCCTTCGTCGAACAGGCCGGTCATCAGATTGGCCAGTCCCTCCTTGCCGACCGGATCCTGCGTCGAGCCGCCGCCGAAAACAAAGCGGATGGCAACGACCGGCACGGAATAGTCCTCGACCAGCCAGGCGGTGATGCCCTTCGGCGAGGTGACGGACTGGATGTCCATGGCCCGCGCGGTGAGTGCCGGCAGGATGAGGAAGAGGATGGAGAGGAAAAGGGTGGTGAGGGGTGCGCGTACCGCGTTCGTGCTCGTCATCAAATCAATTCCCCGCCTGTTGCTGCGGCAAGAGATAGCCGGTGGTCGACCGTGCGAGCACGAGATAGCGCGCGGCGACGGCCTTGACCTCGTCTGTCGTGACCTTGCGGATGCGGTCCGTCCACTGCTGGACGTCCTGCACATTGCCGCCGGTGGCCAGCGTCGAGCCGTAGATGTTGGCCATGGAATCCTGCTTGTCGCGGGCAAAGATCATCGACCTGACATAGCGGTCCTTGGCCTTTTCCAGCTCCGATGGCGTGACGCCATCCTTGACGATGCGCACCACTTCGGCATCGACCGCCGCTTCGACGTCGGAAATCCTGGCATCGCCGCGCGGCGCGCCATAGACAGTGAAGTTGGTGTCGTCGAGCATGGTGCCCTGGAAAAAGGCGCCGGCGCTGGATGCGATACCTTGCTGGACGACGAGCGCCTGGTAGAGCCGGCTGCGATTGCCGCCGCCAAGGATCTCCGCCAAGAGGTCGAGCGCTTCCGCCTCGCCCGGCTTGCCGGTGTGATAGGACGGCACCACCCATTGCGTGGAAAAGCTCGGCACGCTGACGCGGGCATCGGCGAGCGTCACCGTGCGCTTGGTGTTCTGCTCCGGCTCGACCGGACGGATGCGCGGCGGCAGATCGGGGCCGCGCGCCACCTTGCCATAGGTCTTTTCGGCCAGCGCCCGCACCGTGTCCGGTTCGACATCGCCGGCAACGATCAGCACCGCGTTGTTGGGCCGGTAATATTGGTCGTAGAAGGCGACAGCGTCGGCGCGGTTCAGCTGCTGCATCTCCTGCATCCAGCCGATGACCGGGATGCGATAGGGCTGGTTCTGCCACAGCGTCGCATCGACCTCCTCGTCCAGCACGGCCTCGGGGCTGTTGTCGATGCGCGAGCGGCGCTCCTCGAGGATGACATCGCGCTCGGTCTTGATCACATCGTCGGTGAGAATGAGATTGCGCATGCGATCGGCCTCGAAGCTCATCATCAGCTCGAGCGCCGACGGCGCCACCGTTTCGTGGAAGGCGGTGTAGTCGTAAGAGGTGAAGGCGTTGTTGGAGCCGCCGATATCGGAGATGGCGCGGTCGAACTCGCCGGCCGCATGGTTGGTCGTCGCCTTGAACATCAGATGTTCGAAGAAATGCGCAATGCCGGATTTGCCTGGCGGCTCGTCGGCGCTGCCGATCTTGTACCAGACCATGTGGGTGACGATCGGCGCACGGTGGTCGGGAATGACGACCACCTCCATGCCGTTGTCGAGCAGGAAATCCGTGACCTTGAACTCGGCCGGAACCGTGTTGGGCAAGACGGGGCTCTCGGCCAGCACCGGACCGGTTATCGCAAAAGCCAAAGAGGTCGCCAACAGCGTTCCGCGCAGCCATTCAGCCTGAAATGTCATCGATGGCTCCGGTTTCTTGGCGGACGATAGGCAAGGTGCTGGCGACAAGCAAAGTGAATTGTTGGTCATGTTGCCGGCAAAGGCGGCGGCAAAGAGGCCGGCTCATGGATGCACGGCCAAGGATACGAGGCGTATCAGACCGCCTCGACAAAGCGGATAACGGTCTCGCCATAGTTGCGCTCGTCCAGCACCGAAAACCCGGGGCCCGGCTCGAACGGCGCCACTGCCGCCTCTTCGACCACGCACAGCGCGCCGGGGCGAAGCCAGCCGCCGGCTTTCGCCGACTGCAAGGCGCGCTCGCCAAGACCCTTGCCATAGGGCGGGTCGGCAAAGACGAGGCCGAACGGCGCCAGCGTGCCCGCTTCGCCAAGGCCGGTGGCGTCGCGGCGGAAGATCTTGGTGCGGCCGGTCAGGCCGAACGCTTCGACATTGTCGCGGATCAGGCCACGGCCTTCGGCTGATTCCTCGATGAAGACGCCATAGGAGGCACCGCGCGACAGCGCCTCAAGCCCCAGCGCACCGGTGCCGGCGAACAGGTCGAGCACGCGCGCGCCGTCCAACTGCTCGGCAAAGCGATGCGCCAGCACGTTGAAGACCGCCTCGCGGGTGCGATCGGTCGTCGGACGAATGGCGCTCGAACGGGGCGTCGCCAGCGGACGCCCGCGAAACTCACCACCGACGATTCTCATCTCGCTTTGGCGCCTCGGGGACCATTGCGCGGACGCTCACCGCCGCCGGCCCCGCCCGGACGTTCGCCCCGCGGCTTGCCGAACGGCTTTGCACCGGCCGGTTTGCCATAGGTCGGCTTGAACGATGCCTTGCGCGCCTTGGCTTCAGCTGCCTTGGCGGCATCGGCGTCGGCCCTGCCCTTGCCGATCGGCCGCGCGCCCGGTGCCATCCAGACATTGGCCTTGCGCTGGCCGGGCGGCTCGATCGGCCGCTGCTCGCGCTCGGACTTTTTCCCGCCGCCCGGCTTGCCGCCAAAAGCACCACGCGGTTTGTCGCCGAAGCCGCCGCGCGGTTTGTCGCCAAAACTGCCGCGTGGCTTGTCGCCGAAGCTGCGTTCGGGACGCGGGCCGCGTTCGCCAAAACTCTTCTCCGCGCTTCTGTCAGGGCTTGTCGACAGCTTGCCCAGAGCCTCGTCGCGGCTGCCTTCGCGGCGTTTGCGGTTCTTGATCAAACCGCCCTCGCCGATCGGGCGGCGCTCACCGTCGCGGGTGAATTTCGGCCGCTCCGGCTCCGGCTCGCGAACTTCGGTGCGCCGCACCGGCTTGTTGGAAAACGGCTTGGTGACATCGGCGTCGAAATTGGCGCCGGATTCCTCAACCAGGCGCTCGCCGAGTTGGTCACGCAGCACGCGCCCCTTGATCTCCAGCACATGGCCCTCGGCGAGGTCATCGAGCTGGAACGGCCCGTAGGAGATGCGGATCAGCCGCGTAACGTCGAGGCCGAGCGAACCCAGGATGTTCCTGACTTCGCGGTTCTTGCCCTCGCGCAGGCCGATCGTCAGCCAAGCATTGGTGCCTTGCTCACGGTCGAGCGTCGCTTCGATGGCACCGTAGAACACGCCGTCGACGGCAATGCCTTCACGCAGGCCCGCAAGCGCGCTTTCCTCGACCTTGCCGTGGACGCGCACCCGGTAGCGACGCAGCCAGCCGGTGGCCGGCAGTTCGAGCACGCGCGAGAGGCCGCCATCATTGGTGAGCAGCAGCAGGCCTTCGGTGTTGATGTCGAGCCGGCCGATGGTCATCAGCCGCGGCAATTCAGCCGGCAGCACGTCGAAGACGGTCTTGCGGCCCTCGGGATCGCGGTTGGTGGTGACGACGCCGGCCGGCTTGTGGAACAGGAACAGCCGGGTGCGCTCGATCGGCGGGATTTCCATGCCGTCGAGATGGATGATGTCATCAGGCATGACGTTGAAGGCCGGTGAAGTCAGGGCGCGGCCATTGACCTTGACGCGGCCGGCGGCGATCAGCTCCTCGGCATCGCGGCGCGAGGCCAGGCCGGCGCGCGCCAGCCGCTTGGCGATGCGCTCGCCTGCCTCTTCCGCGCCCTCGGCGGGACGCGGGCGTGGCTTGAAGCTGCCACCCGATGCGCCTTGCGGCCGATCGCCAAAGTCGCGCTTGGGGCGGTCGCTGAAATCGCGCTTGGGGCGGTCGGCGAAGTCACGCTTCGGGCGATCGCCGGCGTCGCGCGGCGCGCGGTCACTGAAATCACGCTTGGGACGGTCGAAACGCTTTTCGCCGCCCGCTGCCGCCGCAGCCGGGCGATCGCCACGGGGGGCATAAGGCTTGCGCGGCCCCTCGCGCTTTTCATAGGGCTTGCGCTCGCCTTCGGCGGCCACCGGGCGATCTCCACGGGGCGCATAAGGCTTGCGCGGCCCCTCGCGCTTTTCATAGGGCTTGCGCTCGCCTTCGGCGGCCATCGGGCGGTCGCCGCGCGGTGCGTAGGGCTTGCGCGGCCCTTCGCGCTTCTCAAAAGGCTTCCCTTCGGGTCGCGGGCCTTTGCTGAAAGGCTTGTCGCCGCCCTTGAAATCGCGCTTCGGCCGCTCGCCATCGGCGGCCATCGGCCGATCGCCACGCGGTGCGTAAGGCTTCTTGGCGCCAAAGGACGGCTTGCCGCCCTTGCCGGCGGCGCCATCACGGCTGCGCGGTCCCGCGGCTTTCGGCCCACTCTTGGCCGGACCCTTCCTGGGTCGGAATTTCTTGTCGTTGTCGTCCATGTGGCCTTTATCCGTTTGCGCTGCTACAGCGTGGCGCATCCTTTCGGGCGCGCAACGAACGCTGTAGCACTTTTGATGTGGCGCATGATCATTTTCGAAAACCGAGTCCCGATTTTCGAGGTCCTGCGCTCCATAACAGGATCACCGTCAGGTGGCGAGGAGATAATCAGAGTGGAAATCGCGTGAAGCGGCCCGATTTCATGGCGCTGGCGCTGAAGGAGGCCGAGGCTGCCGCCTTGCGAGGCGAAGTGCCGGTCGGCGCCGTCATCGCCAATGGCGCTGGTGTTGTCGCCAGCGCCGGCAACCGCACACGCGAACTTGCCGACCCGACCGCGCATGCCGAGATGCTGGTCATCCGCGAAGCTTGCCGCAAACTGTCGGCCGAGCGGCTGACCGGCCATGATCTCTATGTGACGCTGGAACCTTGCGCCATGTGCGCCGGCGCAATTTCCTTCGCCCGGCTGCGCCGGCTTTATTTCGGTGCCGCCGACGACAAGGGCGGCGCGGTGGTCAATGGCGTGCGCTTCTTCGCATCGCCAACCTGCCACCACAGGCCCGACATCTATCCAGGCATGGGCGAGACCGAGGCGGCCTTGTTGCTCAAAGGATTTTTCCGGGAACGGCGCGGCTGAGCCGGGCGCCCTTCGGCAAGAAATAAGAAAGAAGCGGTTTTTACAGGGACGGCATCCAGTCGAACCAGCCGCTGCCCTTCTTGCCTTCCGCCTCTTTCTTGAGACGGCGTTCCTTCTTGTACTCGTCCTCGCCAAGCTCGTTCTGCGGCGCCGTGCCGGCCGCGACACGATACTGCACTGGAGGCTCGCTCAGATATTTGCGGGTGTTCGGATCGCCCTGCTTGCTGTCGGCAAGGCGGCGCTGGATCTCGGCGGCGCGACCCTTGTCGGAATCGGCCGGTGTCCATGCCGGCGGGTGGCTCGAGCCTGATTCCGCCATTGCCCTCTTCACCGAGGCCGGATCGGTCTGCACGTCGTCGACGATCTCCGACTGGTAAGCCGGGTCGTTCTGATGGGCGGTGGCGTCGGCGCGCAGGCGGGCGCGGCGCTGCTCGGGCGATTCGGGCCATTCGGCGCTCGCCGTCTCGATGCTGTCCTGCGGGGCCGGCAGCGCTTCCTTCTGGCCTGGCGCCGGCTTCACAAGCGTCGGACGCGGCTTGTAGTCGATCTGTTCCTTGCGCTTCGGCGCGAATGAAAAGGCACCTGAAATATCGCCGGCCAGCTGTTCGCCGGCGGTCTTGTCGGTGCCGTAGGTCGGAGAGCCCATGCAGCCGGACAAAGCGAGGCCCGACGCGACAAGCGGCGCCAGCAGCGCCAAGCGCGCGTTATATCTCTCGGTCATGCCAAAAAGTCCCACTCTAGACAGCCTCTCGATTGCCGCCGGCCTTGTGGCCGGTCCCCATCGTCCAAGCACTTGCGACGGAAATCCGGCGACAATTTGTCTTCCGGAGTTTCGCGTGTTTACCTCAACCACTCGTTAAGGGCAACGCGCGGGCGGTTTTCGCCCGCCCGGCGTGGCATTTGTGCACCGATCCAGCCGACTAACCGTTAAAGTCGGCCAAGCGTCTTCAATTCATGCAGCACCGCCGCATCCCTAGCCGAAACATCCGGGAATTCCGGATCCTGGCCGACATCGGCGGTGTAGCGCCAGGAGCGTGCACATTTTAACAGGCCACGATCCTCGGCCTTCTCGACCACCACGGCGACACCCTTGACGTCGTCGATCGCGAAGGCACCAGCCGGTGCCTCGCCATGAGCGATGACCAGATCGCTGGTGATCGCCATCTCGGCCATGTCGACATCTGAAATCGCCGCTTCGAGCGCTGCGTCGTTGATTGTGACGACCGGCACCGCTTCCAGCGACGATCCGATCACCTTCTGGGCGCGCGCGATCTCCAGCGCGCCGGTGACGACGCGCCGCACTTGCCGCACCTGGCGCCACTTTTCCGCCAGCGCCTCGTTCTTCCAGTCCGCCGGGATTTGCGGGAACTGGTCGAGATGCACCGAGACGGCGTCGGGATGACGGTCAAGCCAGGCCTCCTCCGTGGTGAAAGGCAGCATCGGCGCCAGCCATTTCACCAGGCAATCGAAGAGATGGCGCACCACCTGCACCGAAGCCTTGCGCTTCAGGCTCGACGGCGCGTCGCAGTAGAGCGCATCCTTGCGGATGTCGAAATAGAACGCCGACAGCTCGACCACCATGAAATCGAGCAGCATGCGGGTGATGCGCTTGAATTCAAAGGCGTCGTAGCCCGAACGCACGACCTCATCGAGCTCGGCCAGCCGGTGCAGCATCAGCCGCTCCAGCTCCGGCATTTTCTCCATCGGCACCTCTTCGCCATCGTCATGGGCAAGCGTACCCAGCATCCAGCGGATGGTGTTGCGCAGCTTGCGGTAGGCGTCGATGTTGGTCTGCAGCACGTTCTTGCCGAGCCGCTGGTCCTCCCAGTAGTCGGTCGTCACCACCCACAGACGCAGTATGTCGGCGCCCGACTGCTTGATGACGTCCTGCGGCACGACGGTGTTGCCGAGCGACTTCGACATCTTGCGGCCATCCTCGTCCATGGTGAAGCCATGGGTGACGACGGTGTCGTAAGGCGCCCTGCCCCTGGTGCCGCAGCTCTCCAGCAGCGACGAATGGAACCAGCCGCGATGCTGGTCGGAGCCTTCGAGATAGACGTCGGCTGGCCATTTCAGGTCAGGACGATCCTCCAGCGTGAAGGCATGCGTCGAGCCCGAATCGAACCAGACGTCGAGGATGTCCATCACCTGCTTCCACTTCGAAGCGTCGTGATTGCCAAGGAAACGCTCCTTGGCATCAGCCGCGAACCAGGCGTCGGCGCCTTCCTGCTCGAAGGCGTCCATGATGCGCTGGTTGACCGCCTCGTCCTTCAGCACATTGCCGTCGGCATCGGCGAACACGGCGATCGGCACGCCCCAGGCGCGCTGGCGCGACAGCACCCAGTCCGGGCGCTCCTCGATCATGGCGCGGATGCGGTTCTGGCCTGCGGCGGGCACGAAGCGGGTGTCGTCGATGGCCTTGAGCGCCCGGCTGCGCAACGTCGAGCCATCGCCGAGGTCCTTGTCCATGTAGACGAACCATTGCGGCGTGTTGCGGAAGATGATCGGTTTCTTGGACCGCCAGGAGTGAGGGTAGCTGTGCTTCAGCCGGCCACGCGCGAACAGCGCGTTGCGTTTGATCAACTCGTCGATGACGGCCTGGTTGGCGTTGCCCTTCTTGCCATTGTCATCGATGACGCGTGCCGGTCCACCCTCGCGGTCGGGGCCGAACCCCGGCGCGTCCTTGGTGAAGAAGCCGCCATCGTCGACGGTGAACGGGATGTCGGGATCGATGCCGCGTGCGCGCAGATCCACCGCCGCGTCCATCCAGGCGTCAAAGTCCTCGCGGCCGTGACCGGGCGCGGTGTGGACGAAGCCGGTGCCGGCATCGTCGGTGACATGGTCGCCGACGAGCATGGGCACATCGAAATGATACCCTCCGTTTAACGCAAAAAACGGATGATCTAACGTTACGTTGGCAAGTTCCTCGCTTGTCACGGTGCGAAGTCGCTTAAAATTCACCTTGGCTTTGGCTGCGCTTTCATCGGCAAGCGCGTCGGCAAAGACCAGCTTCTCACCGGGCTGAGGGCCAAAGTCATTTTCGGCTGCCACGATCTCGTAAAGTCCGTAGGCAATGCGTGGCGAATAGGCTACCGCCCGGTTACCCGGGATCGTCCAAGGCGTTGTCGTCCAGATGACAACTGAAGCATGGGACAAACTGTGCGGCGGCTTTACGACAATTTTCCTGCCAGTTCGCTCACCACCTTCGTCCTCGACGTGTAAAATCGTATCCCCATCAGCAGACTGGATCGGAAACTTCACCCAGATCGTGTCGCTCTCATAGTCGTGGTACTCGATCTCGGCCTCGGCCAGCGCCGTACGCTCGACCACGCTCCACATCACCGGCTTGGAGCCGCGGTAGAGCTGGCCCGACATGGCGAATTTCAAAAGCTCGCCGGCGATCCGCGACTCGGCATGGAAAGCCATCGTCGTATAGGGATTCTCGAAGTCGCCGATGACGCCGAGGCGCTGGAACTCGGCCCCCTGCACCGTGATCCAACCTGCGGCGAACTCACGGCATTCCTTGCGGAATTCGTTGACCGGCACCTCGTCCTTGTTCTTGCCCTTGGCGCGGTACTGCTCCTCGATCTTCCATTCGATCGGCAGGCCGTGACAGTCCCAGCCGGGCACATAGTTCGAGTCGTAACCGCGCATCTGGAACGAGCGGGTGATGACGTCCTTGAGGATCTTGTTCAGCGCATGGCCGATATGGATGTTGCCGTTGGCGTAGGGCGGGCCGTCATGCAGCACGTATTTCGTGCGGCCGGCAGCGCTCTCGCGCAGCTTGCGGTAGAGGTCCATGTCCTGCCAGCGCTTGACCAGCAGCGGCTCCTTCTCCGGCAAGCCGGCACGCATCGGGAAATCCGTCCGCGGCAGGTAAAGCGTCTTGGAATAGTCGATCGTTTCAGTTGTATCGGTCATTGGTCTGCCATGTGCATTGCCCGGCGGCAAAAGAGCTCGGGCGTTGAACTATACTTTTGCGCATGTCGTTTTCCCAAAACCGGGGCCACTTTTGGGCGACATGCCTGATGATCTGGAAAAAGCGCGAGAGGCCGCGCGCAGAATTCCCGGCGGTTCCGGCGACCCTCAGGCCGCCCGGAACACCGGGCCGGTAATTCGTATCGTCAGCACGCGAAGGCGCGAAAAGCTCGTCATTGGTGGGCTTTTAGCGGAGATAGACGCAGGAATAAAGCGTCTCTCGTTCGATTCACCTACATCGTGAAATCGAAGCGGTAGGTGGTCGACACGCCAATCATAAACTGGTTGCGGTCGCCACGCTCCTTGACCAGGCTGGAATCGGCCGCCGGTCCCATCAGGCGCGAATATTCGCCAAACAGGCTGGCAGTCATCGGCTCGGTCACCTTCCAGGTGATAGCGCCGCCGAGGCCGGTCGATTTCAACCCGCCACCGGGATGGTATTCGCTCAAGCCCGAGGCCACCGCTTCCTGCGCGTTGACGCCATAATAGGCGTCGAAATAGTTGCCTGAGGCGAAGGAAACACGCGGTCCTCCCGAAATCCTGACGGTCGGCGTCACGTCGTAAAAGGCGTCGGCGGCGATGTCGGCGACAAAGCCGTTGTGGGCGCGAATGCCGTGGCGCAGCTCGGCGCGGGCGCGCAGCCAGTCCGTCGGATAGAATTCGAAGAAGCCGCCGACTTCGCCGCCCCAGCGCACCGGATCGAGGCCCTTCAGCTCATCGGCGTTGTCATCGTCGCGGGAAAACAGGAACTTGCCGGTCAGGCCGGCGCGGACACCGCCATCATCGACCAGCGCCAGCGAGATGTTGTCGTTGCGCGAGACAAAGCGGGCGGCAGGTCCGGCCTTGCCCAGCGAAATGATCGGCGAGGCGCTGAGCAGGTACTTCTTGCCGCCCTCGAAATTCGGCGCCACCATGCCAGTGGCGCCAACGGTCAGATACCAGTCGCCGGACAGCCAGCTGCCCTCGCCCGCATTGGCAACGCCCGCGCCACCCAGCATCGCAGCGGCCAACACCAGAGAGATTCTTCCGACCGGACTCATGGCCACTCCACTAACACAACACACACGGTTACCGACGACAGCTTTGACGGCCGTTTGGTAAAATTTGATTTAAACCCGAGACATACGCTCGCGCTTTGCCGCGATCCGGCTGCCGGTCATCGACTGGACGTTGGCCCGCGCCCGGATTACCTTCCATTCGCAGTATTCCGCAGCCCTCGATGGAGACCGCGACAATGACCCTGCATGGCGACGCCTTGAAAATCGCGATCGAACAGACACGGACAAAATGGGGATGGTTTGTCGCGCTCGGTGTGCTGCTGCTCATCTTCGGCGGCATTGCCTTTGCCAATCTGTTCGTCGCCACGGTGGCTTCCGTCTACGTCGTGGGATGGCTGATGCTGATGGCGGGCATCATCGAGATCGTGCATGCGTTCGGCGTCAAGACCTGGAGCCGCTTCTTCTACTGGCTGCTCAGCGGACTGCTGTACGCCGTTGCCGGCTTCTTCGCTTTCGGCAATCCGTTGCTTGCCTCGGCGGTGCTGACGTTCCTGCTGGCGATCGCGCTGGTCGCGTCAGGGGTGCTCAGGGCCTGGGTCGGCTACAGCCATCGGCCGGAACGCGGCTGGGGCTGGATCGTCGCCGCCGGTGTCATCAGCGCCCTTGCAGGTCTGATCATCGCCATGGGCTGGCCGGTCAACAGCCTGTGGGTGCTCGGTCTGTTCCTTGCGATCGATCTGATCTTCCAGGGCTGGACCTTCATCGCCGTCGGCCTCGCGCTGAAAAAATAGCCGGGATCACGCCTGGACTCAAAAAGCCATGGCCGCGTCGAGATCGGAGAGCGGCTTGACGCCGGCAAGCAGCGCGCGTGCCTCGGCTTCATCGCGCTTCATCTGCGCGACCAGCGCATCGAGCCCTTCGAACTTCACCTCCGGGCGCAGGAAACCGAAGAAGGAAACCTGACAGACCTCGCCATAGAGGTCTTCGGAGAAGTCGAAGACGAAGGTTTCAAGCAGCGGCGCGCCATTGTCGTCGACCGTCGGGCGACGGCCGAAGCTGGCGACGCCGTCGTGAAGCGTGCCGTCGGCGCGGCGGAAGCGGACGGCATAGATGCCCTCCTTGAGTGCGGCTTCAGCCGACAGCCTCATATTCGCGGTTGGAAAGCCAAGGGTGCGGCCAAGCTGCTGTCCGCCGACCACCTCGCTTTCGACGGTGAAGCGGTAGCCGAGCAGACCGGCGGCTTCAGCCACCTCGCCCTCGCCCAGCAATCCGCGGATGCGGCTGGACGACACCACCTCGGCGCCCTCGTCCCGGAAGGCGTCGACGAGCGTGACGCCGAAGCCATGACGTTCGCCGGCCGCCATCAGGTAGGCCGGGCCGCCTTGACGATCCTTGCCGAAGTGGAAATCGAACCCGGTCACGGCGTGGGTAATGCCAAGGTTCGTTTCCAGCACATCCGTCACGAACGCTTCCGCCGACAGCGAGGCGAAGTCGCGCGTGAACGGCTGTTCGACCAGCGCGGCAAAGCCCAGCAGCGACAGGAGCCTCGCCTTCATCGGCGGCGGCGTCAGCACGAACAACGGGATATCAGGCCTGAAGATCTTGCGCGGATGCGGTTCGAATGTCAGCACCAGGGCCGGCACTCCACGCCGTCCGGCCTCGGCAGAGGCCCGCTCGAGCACCGCCTGATGGCCGCGATGGACGCCATCGAAATTGCCGATCGCCACCACGCCGCCGCGCAGGTCGGCGGGAAGCGGCGCGGTTGCCAGGATGCGTTGGAAGGCTGCCATCGTCACCTACCGAAGTCTGGGAATGACGGCCACCGGACCATAGCCATGCTTTTCCAGGAACGCCGCCAGTCTTGCCGGGTCCGGGTACAGGGCATCGCCATAGTCGCGGGCATGGATGCCGCCGGAGACATAAAGAACATCGAAGCCATTGTCGGCGGCGCCCTTCACATCGGTCATCATGCCGTCGCCGATGGCCAGCACCTGGCCGCGCTCGACCGGCTGGCCAAGAATCTCGGCGACCTCTTTCATCGCGAGATTGTAGATCGGCGCGTAAGGTTTTCCAGCGATCAATGTGCGGCCGCCGAGCTGGGCGTAGTCACGCGCCAGCGCGCCGGCACACCATATGATGCGTTCGCCGCGCTCGACCACGATGTCGGGATTTGCGCAGATGAAAGGCAGGTTCCGGGCGCGCAGCCGCCGCAGGAGCTCCGTGTAATCCTCGGGGTTTTCGACCTCGTCGTCGAACAGGCCGGTGCAGACGATGCCGGACGCCTCGAACTCCTCGACAAGCTCGACGTCGAGACCTTCATAGAGGGTGAAGTCCCGGTCGGCGCCGATATGGAAAATCTTGCGCGGCCCTTCGGCGATCAGATCCCGCGTCACGTCGCCTGAGGTAACCACCCGGTCGTAGGCTGACGGTGGAACACCGATCGCGTTCATCTGCGCCACGACATCGGCACTTCTGCGCGGCGAATTGGTGATGAGGACGACGGGGATTTTCGCCTCTCGAGCCCTTGCCAATGCCGAGGCCGCCGCCGGGAAATGCGTTTCACCATTGTGCACCACGCCCCAGACGTCGCACAGGATTGCCGAATAGGCCTTCGACACGTCTTCGAGCGAGCTGATGATTTCAGGCGAATCCGCCATGCCGTTTCCTTCAGTCATGATCGTTGCGATCGCCGCGACCGACGGTTCGCCGCAGCCGGTTCGGATTAGCCGAACCGCCCCGGCCTGTCATCAGCTTTCGCCAGGCACGATTGGTTAGCGGTTGGTGAAGCGCTGCCCCGGCAATCGAGCGATTTCCCAAACACGGCCTTCAGCGTTTTGTGGAAAGCTGGCATTGATCGAGAATCCGCCGGCGGGGGCCGCTGCAAGACATGCATGGACTTTGGCGTCAGTTCTGCCGCGACCAACGCGGCAACTATGCTCTTATGACCGTCGTCGCGATGGTTCCGCTCATGGGCGCCCTGGCGATGGCCGTCGACTTCACCGAGATGAGCCGCGAAAAACAGGCGGTTTCGAATGCGCTCGATGCCGCAAACTTCGCCACGGCGCGCCGGCTGACGGAAGGTGCTACCGACGACCAGTTGAGAGCCTATGCGCTCGATTTCTTCAATGCCAACCTCAACAAGATCAACCCTGCCAACACGACGCTCAGCGTCACCTTGCCAAGCAACACCGCCGGCGGGGGCTTGCTCAAGATGAGCGCGCGGCTTGACTACAAGCCCTATTTCTATCCGGTCTTCGGTCAGCTCGTCGGCAAATCCGAAACCGACGCCAACCAGAAGATCAGCTTCAACGTCTCCTCGGAAGTGCGGCTGAAGAACACTCTTGAAGTCGCCCTGGTGCTCGACAATTCCGGGTCGATGACCAAGACCGGAACGGGCTCGGGGCAAACGCGGATCGACCTTCTCAAGACCGCGGCCAAACAGCTGGTCGACACGCTGGCCCAGCAGGCGGCGATGATCAAGCAGGTCGACAGGCCGGTGCAGTTCGGCCTCGTGCCGTTTGCCGCCTCGGTCAATGTCGGACCCGGCAACGGTAACGCGTCCTGGATGGACACCGAAGGACTGTCGCCGGTATCGAACGAGAATTTCGACTGGTCGACGCTGAACGCGGTCGACAAATACGCCCAGCAGACCAACGGTATCTGGTACAAGCGCGGCACCGGATGGGGTACCGGCGAAGGCCAGATGCTGACCCGGTTTTCGCTCTACCGAGACATGAAGGTCGTCACCAACCATGAGCGTGTCACCAACAGCAAGCGCGTGGTTTGCGACGAATACAACTCGAACAACACCTGCAAACGCGACCACGACGAATACGACTACATCGATTCCTATGGCCCGTTCGCCAGTTGGCAGGGTTGCGTCGAGGCCAGGCCCTATCCCTACAATGTCAACGACGCGGCGCCTTCCGGCGGCTCTGCGAACACCGGCATAGGGATTGGCGATCCGGCGACGATGTTCGTGCCGATGTTCGCCCCTGACGAACCCGGCAACCATTGGAAGATCACTCAGGATCCGGATGAGGCCGCGCCGACGGCCTATGGCGCTATCAACAGCTGGTGGAATGACGACCCGACAAGCAGCACCGGCCAATCCCGGTTGCGCAACATGGCCAAATATTTCCAGCCGCGGCCGATCAATGCGCCGGCGCTGGCCGCCGGCAACGGGCCGAACTACAGCTGCTCCACCAACCCGATCACGCCGCTGACCGATGTCAGCGTTGCCACTGGGCTCACGGCGATCAAGGCCGCGATCGACCTGATGAAGCCCGATGGCGGCACCAATGTTCCCGAAGGCATCGCCTGGGGATGGCGCGTGGTTTCGAGCGGCGAGCCCTTCACGCAAGGACGCCCGGAAACCGAGAGGGGCAACGACAAGGTCGTGATCGTGCTGACCGACGGCGCCAACACCTACTACACGCCTTCCTCGCTCGGCTATTCCGACCCCGCCGATTCGAAGTCGACCTATGCGTCCTTCGGCTATCTCAAACCCGGCTACAACGGCACGTCGGTGGGCCGCCTGTTCATGGGCACATCGAGCACCATTGGCCAATTCGATTATTCTAACGGCAATTATACCAACGCGCTCAACGAGCAGATGGCGACGCTTTGCAACAACGCCAAGGCAGCCAACATCATGGTGATGACTGTGGCGCTCGATCTGTCGACGACTAAAATCGCCGACCAGCAGGCGATCGAGGCGCTGAAATCCTGCTCGTCGAACTCGCGCTTCCGCAAGGATCCAACGGACGCGAGCAAGCCGGCAAAACTGTTCTGGAACGCCACCGGCGCCAGCTTGTCGAACGATTTCAAGGAAATCGGCAACGAACTGTCGAACCTGCGCGTCGTCGGCTGATCCGTAGGCACCGGCGGCTAGCTGGAACAACGGCTGGCGCCGCCATGCACTTGCGCGCGCCTGCCGGGACAGGCACATGTTGGCCGCCTGCCGGATCGTGCATCCATTCGCGGCGCGCTGGGGAAGAACAGATGCCCGAAACGGCCAATCATCTCGCCTTCGCGCTGGTCTGCCTCGGCATGGTGCTGACGCCTGGCCCCAACATGATCTATCTGATCTCGCGTTCCCTGTCGCAGGGGCCGAAGGCGGGGCTCATCTCGCTTGGCGGCGTGGCACTCGGCTTTGTCTTCTATGTGCTGGCGGCGGCGTTCGGCATCACCGCGCTGCTGCTCGCCGTGCCCTACGCCTATGACGCGCTGCGCTTTGCCGGCGTGCTCTATCTCCTGTGGCTGGCCTGGCAGGCGGTGAAGCCGGGCGGACGCTCGCCGTTCGAAGTGCGCGAATTGCCGAGGGACAGGCCGCGCAAGCTTTTCGCCATGGGCCTGATGACGAATCTGCTCAATCCGAAGGTGGCCGTGCTCTATCTGTCGCTGTTGCCGCAGTTCATCAGCCCCGGCAAAGGCCACGTCCTGTCGCAGCTACTGGTGCTCGGCGCGACGCAGATTTCGATCAGTCTCAGCGTCAATGCCGTCATCGCGGTGACGGCCGGCTCGATCGCCACCTTTCTCGCCGGACGGCCTTTGTGGCTGGTCATCCAGCGCTGGATGATGGGCACCGTGCTGGCGGCACTTGCGCTGAAGATGGCGACAGAGGCGCAGCGCTGAATTCGCCTTGGACGATGATCGCGAGCTGAGCTAGAAACGTCAGGGCGCCAGCAGCTGCACGAATTTCTCCGCGGCTGGCGAACGATTGGCCCTTGCAAGACTGACAACGAGCAGCCGCCTCTGAACACAAGGAACAATGGGAATTCGACACACGCGAGCGTCTCCTTCCGGAGTGGAAAGCTCAGGCATCAGTGTCACACCGATCCCCTGCGACACCATTTCCACCAGGGCAGCCGTATCGCGAACCGTAAGGACAACCTTAGGCGAGATGTTCACGGATGCGAAGAGCTGACGGATGACCGGCTCGCAACCAGAGCCCGACATGATGAAATTCTCGTCGGCCAGGTCGCACAATTTGACGCGCGCCGTCGCTGCTAGCGGGTGGTCGCAAGCAGCAAGAAAGACGAAATCATCCTCCAGGACTACATCCCCGACAGTTTCGGCTGATTGTTCGGAGGTCAGGCCGACGTCAACGACTGCTGTTTCAACCCATTCCAGAACCTCATGATCGGTTCCTTCCAGCAAAACCAGTTCGACGCCGGGGAAAAGCC
Organism: Mesorhizobium sp. M0715; assembly: GCF_040320355.1. NCBI lineage: Bacteria > Pseudomonadati > Pseudomonadota > Alphaproteobacteria > Hyphomicrobiales > Phyllobacteriaceae > Mesorhizobium > Mesorhizobium sp. M0715. The sequence goes on from NZ_JAMYPL010000026.1 coordinate 66,403, forward strand.
GCTGGAAGCGGGCAAGTATTTGCGGCAGCAAACGCTCTACCGCGCTTGCCACGCTTCCAATGCGCAACCGCCCGGTCTGAGCGCCTGAAGCTGCGGCGCTCCTTTGCTGGATTCGCTCGATGGCCAGAACGGCCTCTCGCGCATCCTGAAGCACTGCTTGTCCAATTTCCGTCGGAAACACCCCGTTCTTGCCGCGAACCAGAAGCTTCACTCCAAGAACGCCTTCAAGGCTTCTCATCGCCTGGCTTGCGCCCGACTGCGTCATGCCGATCCGCGTAGCGGCCGTCGAAAAGCTCGCGTCTTCGACAATCATGGTCAGGACCCGCAGCTGAGCGAGAGTGATATTAGTGATAGTCATGATAGATATCATCCGAATGCATTTTACTTATGCATCTCCGATAACGCATCTGGAAGCTCACTTCAATTCATAGGAGCTCTCATGACACAACGACTCGCATTGGCGCTGATCGGTGAATACACGCCATCTTTCGAACCACACGCCAAGATGGACGAAGCGCTGGATCATGCCGGGTCCACGCTCGGTATCCAGTACGAACACCAGTGGATTTCGACCGAAGAACTGATCACCGGGGTCAGCGACAAGCTGGCACCTTTTGATGCGATCTGGATCGCTCCAGGCAGCCCGTACAGGAGCATGAATGGCGCTCTGAATGCCATCCGGCATGCCAGGGAAAACGAAATTCCTGCTTTGGGAACCTGCGGCGGTTGCCAGCATATGGTCGTCGAATATGCCCGCAACGTGCTGGGTTTCCAGGACGCCGAGCATGCGGAATACGATCCCTATGCTTCCACCCTGTTCGTCACACAGCTGACCTGTTCACTCGTTGGGCAAACCATGGACGTATTTCTGACGCGAGGGAGCCGGGCAGCGCGGATTTATGGACAAACGAACACGAAAGAGCGCTACTATTGCAACTTCGGCATCAATCCAGCCTACCAGAAAGAACTGGACGCCGGCGGCTTTCACATTGTCGGCAGGGATTCGAATGGCGAGGCTCGCGTCCTCCTGCTGCCATCCCACCCATTCTACCTTGCCACGCTCTTCGTGCCGCAGCTGACGTCGACAAAGCAGCACCCGCATCCAATCATTGTCGCCTTCCTGGAAAGCGCCCGGTCAAGACCGCGCGCCGCGTTTTGGGGCGGTGATGTTTCCCAGCTCAATCGCTGAACGGCCTATCGTCGTTGAGTGATTGCAAGAAGTTAGCGACAGCGCACCCTACATCGGCCGCCTTGTCTGCTGCGCCCGCTCGGGCTCGACCACCTTGCGGTAGAGATGCCAGGTGGCATGGCCGAGCACCGGCATGACGACGGCTAGCCCGGCAAACAGCGGGATGGAACCGATCACCAGAAGCACGGCGACCAGCAAGCCCCACAGCGCCATCTGCAGCGGGTTGGCCATTACCGCCCGGGCCGAGGTCTCGATCGCCGAAACGGCGCCGACGTCACGGTCGAGCAGCAGCGGGAAGGCAACCACGGTGGTGGCCAGCACGATTACGGCAAAGACAAAGCCCGCGGCATTGCCGGCAAGGATCAGCGTCCAGCCCTTGCTGGTGGTCAGCACGTCGCGGATGAAGCCACCGATCGAGGCCGGCGGCTGGTCGCCGAACAGGCCGGTGTAGATCGATTGCGCGGTGTAGAGCCATAACAGGAACAGCGCCACCAGCATGATCCCGATGACGGCGATCGACGGAACCGCGGACGAGCGCCGCACATCAAACGCGTGCCGCCAGGAGGTGTTCATGCCGAGTTCGCGCCGGCGGCTGATCTCGTAAAGGCCGAGCGCCGCAAAGGGCCCGACCAGCGCGAAACCCGACATCAGGGGATAGATGAGCTGGATGGCGTTGGCCCCGGACGTCCACTGCGTCAGGATCAGGCCGACGATGGGATAGATCAAGCACAGGAACACATAGTGCGAAGGTTTTGCCCAGAAATCCTCGACGCCGAGGCGCAGCGCATCCCAAAGGTCCGACGTGGTGATGCGGCGCACCGTTGGCTGCACATGCATTCCACGTGCGTCCGCCATGACATGAAAGCCGGCCATAACCTTCCTCCCGTGTGTCGGGGCGGTCACCGCCAGGATGGCCGCCAGAGCTGCCACTTCAAGAACGAGAGGCACGATAGCAGAGTTGGCGGCGATTGTCGCCGCGTCAATTGCCTGGGGAGCAACTCCTCGTAGTGTTCAACTCTCCGTATGGCCTCTCATATGGCGTACCTTGGCGGTCCTTCATTTTGACCAATCATTGTGCTGCATTTTAGCATTTACGCATTTTAGCATTTACTTAAATTGCTCGTAGGGATCTTTGGCGTATCACCTGAGCTTTACGAAGTTCGGCGAGGAACTATGTTCGCATTGAAAGGCTTTTGGTCTTCGGAGCGTGGCAACTTTGCCATAACGACCGCCATCGGGATGCTGCCGATAATGATTGGTTTGGCCGGCGCCGTTGATCTGATCGGCACGAGCCATGACGCCTCGCAACTACAGAACTCGCTTGACGCGGCGGGGCTCGCCATCGGCACGAAGTTCTCTCCCGATATGGCGGCCGGCGATGTCCAGCAGCTTGGGCTGCAATTCTTCGCCGCCAATATGAGCGTGGCCGACCAGCAGGAATATCTGGGCAGCGTCTCCGCTTTCGCGGCAACGGCAAGCGGCAGCCCAAGCGCCTACTTTATCTCGCTGTCGTCCAGCATAAGCCGCCCAAGCTTCATCAGCGCCTCGGCCCCCTGGCAGGCCTACCGCTCGGCCTCGGTCAAGATAAAACCTGGCGCGCAGGCCTGCGTGCTGGCGCTCGATCCGCATGCGTCCGCCGCCGTGAACCTGCAGGGCTCGACCAACGTCTCGATGGACAATTGTGTGATCGCGGCGAACTCGGACGCCCCCGATTCCGTGAACAGGGGCGGCTCCGCCCTGGTTTCAGCGGGCTGTGTCTCAACTGTCGGCGGCACCAGCGGGCTGTTGCCACCCAGCGCCAGTCTCGCCTGCGGAACGCCGCACGAACATCGGTACGCATCCTTTGATCCGCTGGCCGACGTCGTTCCTCCCCCTTACACATTGTGTTTGCCGGTCCCGAACGGCAAAACCTACACGCTGTCGCCAGGCACTTATTGCGACAAGACATTGTCGGGAAACATCACGCTTAATCCGGGCGTCTACATCATGCGCGGCACCACCATAAAGCCAGGGGGAAACGGCAGCCTGACTGGCCAGGGCGTGACCATATTTCTCATGGAAAGCGCTCAGATCTACATAAATGCCAATGAGAAGGTGAACCTTTCCCCGCCCACCAGCGGCCCTTATGCCGGTATCACCATTTTTCAGGATCACGGCAACACGTCTGCTCTGACATTGAATGGCGGCGCAAATTCCGTGATCAGCGGTTTTATCTACGCGCCGGACGCGCCCATTTCCTACGCCGGCAACTCTGATATGAGCGCCCAGGGCAACTGTCTCAGGCTTGTCGGCAATACGATACAGATGACCGGAAACTCGTCCGTCAAGTCGGACTGCGCGGCGGCGCTTGGAAATCGCACAATGTATGCCGATCGGATGATCACTCTGGTGAAATGAGAAACGACAGGCGGCCCAAGCGGTCGCGTTGAGAAAAATGGCGGTCGCGTTTAACAATGCCGGAGTGCGGCGACCGCACTCCGGCAGATCAGTGCCTCTCACAAAGGCACATCCTGGTTGAAAATGGGGTATCGCTACGATTGCGCCGGTGCAGCGAAGCGATCGATCACCTCAGTCAGGGGGACGTGGCCAAGGCAGGCGCCAGAACCGGCGGGTTGTTCGCCATCCTCGACAGCCAGGGCATAACGCACGGCCGGATCGGCTTCGATGCGAAGGCGCAATCCGGCCAGCTTGGGATAGGCAGCGCCGTCGATCGCCTGGTGAAATTCCGCCCAGCGTGCCACGCCGATCAGCGTGGTATCGGCAAGAGTCAGCCCGTCGCCGACCAGGAAATCCGTACCGGCGATCATCGCCTCGAGCCGATCATGACGTTCCGCAACGGCCTTGCGGCCGAACTCCCGCAAGGTCGCCTTCAGCGCGGGTTCATCCGCCGCCATTTCCAATGCCACCCAGAGCGGGCTGAAGGCGGCGGTGAAACCGGTGTTCACGAAGGCCATCAACTGGTGCATGCGGTCGGCTTGCGGCGTGCGCGGTTCGAAGCTGATGCGACGCTGTGTGTCGCGGGCTTCGAGCCATGCGGCGATGGCCATTGTCTCGGTGAGCACCCGGCCTTCGTCGGTGATCAGCACCGGCGTTTCCTGACGGTCGTTGATGCTGGCATAGGCATCGTTTTTCATCTCGGTGAGCATGTCGACGCGGCACAGGCGATAGGGTTGCCCGACGCGTTCGAAGGCAGCGACGAGCCCCATCGAGCTTCCCGCCGGGAAGCCATAAAGCAGGATAGGTTCCATTTGTTTTCTTCCGTGATTGAGGAGATCACGCCGCGCAGCGAAACTTGACCCTAAACGCTGGTCGTCCCATGTAAATTACGCACAATTCTGTAACCAGGATCCGCCCATGAAAGACGTCGTCTCACGCTGCCCGATCGAAGAGACCATGCGCGTGCTCAGCGGCCGCTGGCCCACGCTGCTGCTCTATTATCTGAAGGACGGGACCAAGCGGTTCAGTGACCTGAGACGCGACAACCCCACCGTGTCGCACCGCATTCTGGCTCTGGAACTGCGCAAGCTCGAGGACGCCGGTATCGTGAGGCGAACGGCCCGCTCGGGCTATCCGCTGCGGGTCGACTATGACCTCACGGCCCCTGGCCGCAAGCTTGTACCGCTCATCGACGCGCTGGGCTCGTGGTGGGTGCATACGGAAGACGACCGGATGCGCGGTTCCTCGGACGCAGATCTCGATACTGCCGCCTAACATCTTCGATTTTCGCCGCCCTGCCCGGCAAAAGCCATGATCGACGTTATCTCAGGGGCATGACCATAGCGAAAATCGAAACCTACCCGATGCCGAATCTGAACAGGCGCATGGTGTTGACCGGCCTCGCCGCCCTAGCGGGACTCGCCGCCTGCAGCACTGTTTCACTGCCAACCGGCGAAGGCGCCGGGGTCTCCTCCTCCGCCACCGGCACGCTGGCCAGTATCCGCGCCTCGGCCGGGCTGGCGCCGATGGTCCCCGACCGGCAGCTCGAACAGGCCGCCCTGCAGCAGGCCGGCTACATGGCGCAGCGCCGCCGCATGAGCCACACCACCGGCTGGGGCAAGGATTTCGCCTCGCGCGTCAGGGACAATCGAATTTCCGGTGCCGCGGCGGAGAACATCGCCGAGGGCCGTTTCGATCTTGAGAAGCTGTTCGACATCTGGGTGCATTCGCCCCGCCATCGCCGCAACATGCTCGACCCGCGCTTCACCCGCTTCGGCCTTGCCTATGTGCGCGACGGCGGCGACAGCAAGCTCCGTTACTGGAGCCTGGTGCTCGGAAAATAGGATGGAAAGCTAGTCCATATGCGCTGCCGGCGCGCCGCCGGCAGGCGCCTGCTTCGGCTTGCGCAGCAGGAAAACAAACGGAATGGCAAGCAGCGTCATCACCATGAGCATTTTGAAGTCGTTGACGTAGGAGATCATCATCGCCTGGAGATTGACCATGCGATCGACCTGTGAGAGCGCCATAGGATCGCCGCTCGCGGCGGCTGGAGAGACCGCCCACAGATTCGGATTGAACGGGTTGATGAAGGCCGAAAGCTCGGTGTGGTTGACCTGCGTGTTGCGCACCATCAGAACCGTCACGACCGACACGCCGATGGATGAGCCAAGATTGCGCACCAGGCTGAACAAAGCCGTGGCATCGGTGCGGAAGCGCACGTCAAGCGTGGCGAAGGCGACGGTCGACAGCGGCACGAACACCATTCCCATCCCCAGGCCCTGGATGACGCCGGAGCTGAGGATCAGCCAATTGTCCATCTGTGGCGTGAAGCTGGACATGGTGTAGAGCGATTGCGCCGTGAGCAGAAAGCCGATGACGACAAGAATCCTGGCGTCGATCCTGCTCATGAGCCGCCCGACGACAAGCATCGAAATCATGGTGCCGACACCGCGCGGCCCCAACACGACACCGATGGTGACGGTCGGATAGCCGAAGATGGTCGACAGCATCGGCGGCAGCAGCGACATCGAGGCCAGGATCAGCACGCCCATGACGAAGATGAATGCCAGCCCGGTCACGAAATTGCGGTCGAGGAAGATCTTGGGATCGATGAAAGGACGTTCCGCCGTCAGCGTGTGGATGATGAACACCCAGAATCCGGTGATCGAAAGAGCAAGCTCGATCCAGATCTCGACCGAGGAAAACCAGTCGACCTCGCCGCCGCGGTCAAGCAGCAACTGCAGCGCACCGACACCGAGCGATAACATGGCGAAGCCGAAGAAATCGAAGCTGCGCACTCGCCGGGCAACCGCCGGCAGATAGGCGGCCATACCGAGGAAGGCGATGATGCCGACCGGCAGGTTGATGAAGAACACCCAGCGCCAGTTGAAATTTTCGGTCAGCCAGCCGCCGAGCGTCGGACCCAGGATTGGCCCCAGCATGATGCCAGCGCCCCAGATGGCCATTGCCTGGCCGTGGCGCTCCCTGGGGTTGATGTCGAGCAGGAAGGTTTGCGACAGTGGCACGATGGCGGCGCCGAACACGCCTTGCATCAGCCGGAAGAACACTATGCTCTCCAGGCTCCAGGCGATACCGCACAGCATCGAAAACACGGTGAAACCGACAACCGCCCCCAGGAACAGTTCCTTGCGGCCGAAGCGATCGGCCAGCCAGCCGGTGACCGGCGTCATGATGGCGGCGGCAACGATGTAGGAGGTCAGCACCCAGTTGATGTTGTCGGGTGAGGCGCCGAGATCGCCGGTCATGGTCGGCAGCGCGACGTTGGCGATCGTCGTGTCGAGCGCCTGCATGATCGTCGCCAGCATGAGCGCGACCGTGATCAGGCCGCGATGCGGCACTTCTTTGAAGGGTTCGGGCGTGCTCATGGCATGAAACTTCCAGCAGGTAACAAAAACGTGTACAAGGGGTTTCCGGGCGGCAACGCCTTCCGTTGAGAGACCCTCGTCGCGGTGGGACGCGATTGTCGATGTGGGGGTTACATCGACTGAAAGTCTCTGATGAGCGGATGCCTGCCGCCCGGAAACATGAGGACCGACGGGTCCGCGTCGGAGATTTCAGATTTCGGCCAGGCCGCTACGCGGCGCGCCCAAACGCTGATCCTCCAGCTCCTCCCATCAGACCAATCCTGCTATTCACCTCCGCCGCTGGTCCTGCGGCATTCTGACGTTACTGCGCGGCCTCGCCAGCCGTGGCGTGACCGAAGATCGAAGGCAGGCCACGCGCCACGCCGGTGTCGACGGTAACGGTGGCGCTCATGCCGGTGCGCAACGCCATCTTGGCGTCCGCATCGGTCAATTCGAGACGAACCGGGATGCGCTGCGTGACCTTGACCCAGTTGCCGGTGGCATTCTGGGCTGGCAGCAGCGAGAACTCGGCTCCCGTGCCGGCGCCGATCGCCTTGACCGTCGCCTCGAAGGTGCGCCCTGGATAGGTGTCGACCACGATCTCGGCCTTCTGGCCGGGCTTCATGTGGGTGAGCTGCGTTTCCTTGAAATTGGCATCGATCCAGGTGTCGCCGGTCTCGACCAGCGAAAACAGCGGCGTGCCGGAACCGACATACTGGCCGACCTTGAACGACGAGGCCTGGCTGACGATGCCGTCCGCCGGCGCCTTGACCGTGGTCTGCGCCAGGTCGTAGGCCGCCTTGTCGCGCGCGGCGAGCGCGGCCATCACGGTCGGGTGCTTGTCGGTCTCGATGTCGGGATTGCCGCCAAGGGCTGCCTTGGCGCTGATGATGCCTTGCTCGGCAACGGCCAGCTGCTGCTTGGCCTTGTCGAGATCGTTCTTGGCCTCGTCCAGCGACGATTTGGCGTTGATGCCCTTCTGGGCAAGATCGGCGGCGCGGTCGAACTGCGACTGGGCGAAGACGACCTGGCTGGCATCGGACTTCTGCTGAGCCATCGACTGGCCATAGGCCGCGCGCAGCTGCTCGACATTGAGACGCGCGCCCGCCACCGCCGCGTCGGCCTGCGCCAGCGCGATCCGGTATGGCTCGGGGTCGATGGCAAACAGCTCGTCATCCTGTTTGACCAGCTGGTTATCGAAGATGTCGACCTTGACGATGCGGCCTGCCGTGTCGGAAGCGATCGACACCTTGGCCTGCTGCAGGTTGGCGTTCTCGGTCTCCTGGTAGCGGCCGCCGGTGACCCAGACGTAGCCGCCCCCGACAGCGAGTGCCGCGGGCAGCGCGACCATCAGCAGGAAGCGGCCCAGCCGGCGCTTTTTCTTCACCGGCGCCGGGGCCGGCTGCACTGGGGGAGCAACCGCCACCGGGGCCGCGGCCGGCTGCGCCGGCGCTTCCATCTCCAGTTCGGTCGTGTTCTTGTCTATCTTGGCTACCGCGTTCATGCTGCTGCGCCTTCTGTATTCTTCACTTTTTCAATGGACGGCGTCTCGTCGTCGGTCAGGTTGCGGACCATCGCCTCGAGCCCTTCGACGAGGACGCGACGGGCTTCCGGCTTCACGCCGACCAGCGATTCCTCATAGACTTCCCCGGCAATGCTCTTGATCACGGCGTAGGCGTCGCTCGCCTTGGGCGTCAGGAAGATCATGCGGACGCGACGATCGGCGGCGTCGGCACGACGCTCGATCCAGCCTCCCTCCTCCATGCGGTCGACCAGGCGCGAAACGCTGATCGGCTCGATTTCGAGAAGTTCGGCCAGCCGTGCCTGCGCGACGCCGTCTTCCTTGGCAACGCGGACCAGAAGCCGCCATTGCGCCGAAGAAAGCCCCAAGCCACTGGCCCTCGCCTCGAAGCGCTTGCGCATCAGGCGCTGCACGTCGTGAATCAAGAAGCCCAATCTGTCGATGCCATCGGAAACCATGAGCGGGATATATAATAAGCGTGCTCACTATTCAAGATGCCGCGTTGCATAAGAAGCCGGCAGATATGCACGACAGTCATGCGATGCAGGCATGGTTACCGATTGGTGAGCGCCTGTCGCCATGCCAGCCGGCTTCGCCGCTCCGCCACGTCATGCTGGTCGGGTCTGACATATTGATGTACAGCCGTTGGTCAGGATCGGGGGATCACGAAAATGCCGACGCTCTACGCTCTCAAGCCGGCCTTCCAGGGACGGCTGCGGCCGCTGGTCAATCGGCTGGCGGCAATCGGGGTCACCGCAAACAGCATAACCATCCTGGCGGCCGTGATGTCGATAACCGCCGGCGCGGCCATCGCGATCCTGCACGAATGGCGCTGGCTGCTGTTGCTTATCCCCGTGGTGATGTTCGTGCGCATGGCGCTGAATGCCGTGGATGGCATGCTGGCACGGGAACATGGGCAGGCGTCGACGCTCGGCATGTATCTGAACGAGTTGTGCGACGTCGTTTCGGACCTCGCACTGATTCTTCCTTTTGCCGTCTTTCCGGAATTTGGCGCATGGGGCGTCGTCGCCTTCGCGATATCGGCCGTGCTGACCGAATTCGCCGGCGTGCTCGGCATCGCCGCCAAGATCGGACGCAACTATGCCGGGCCATTCGGCAAGAGCGACAGAGCGCTGGCGCTCGGTGTGGTCGCCGTGCTGTGCGCCGCCGGGCTCTGGCCGGCATCGATAGCACCGTTTGTGTTTCCGGCCATGGCAACGCTTTCGCTGCTGACCGCCATAAACCGGATACGCGCCGGCCTTATTGGCAGCGCCAGCTGAGCATCGAGGCTCGCCATGCCGCCAGAGGGAAAGACCATGATGCACGAACCGATCGCCGCCGCGGCCACGCAAAGCTTTGCGCGGCAAGCGCAGGAGCGGGTCTTCCGCAGCCATGACGGGGCGGAGATCTTCTACCGATTCTGGCCTGCGGCTTCGGCCGATGCCAAAGGCGCGGTGGTGCTGTTCCATCGCGGCCACGAGCATGGCGGCCGCATGGCCCATCTCGTCGACGAATTGCGGATGCCGGACCACGCCTTCTATGCCTGGGATGCCCGCGGCAATGGCCGTTCGTCCGGCGAGCGCGGCTATGCCCCTTCCTTCTCGGCCCTGGTGCGCGACATCGACTGCTTCATGCGCGAGATTGCCGCCAGGGATGGCTTCGCCACTGGGGATATCGCGCTGATCGCGCAATCCTTCGGCGCTGTGCTTGCCGCCGCCTGGGTGCATGACTATGCGCCGAAGTTGCGCGCCATGGTGCTGGCCTCACCGGCCTTCTCGGTGAAACTCTACGTGCCCTTCGCCAAGGAAGGCATCGCACTCTGGCAGAAGATCAAGGGCCGCTTTTTCGTCAATTCCTACGTCAAGGCGAAATTCCTGACCCATGATCCCGTGCGCATCGCCTCCTTCGAGAGCGATCCGCTGATCACGCGGCCGATCGCTTCCAACATCCTGGTCGAACTCTACCAGCATGCCGCACGCATCGTCGCTGACGCCCGCGCCATCCGCGTGCCGACCCAGCTTCTGCTTTCGGGCAGCGACTGGGTGGTGCGCCACGGCCCGCAGCACGAGTTCTTCGTCAATCTCGGCAGCCGCGCCAAGGAACGCCATGTGCTGCCGGGCTTCTTTCACGACACGCTGGGCGAACGCGACCGGGCGCAGGCCCTCGAGCTGATCCGGCCGTTCCTGGCCAGGCAGTTCGCGGCACCGGACGCGCCGGTCGACCTGAAGCAGGCGGATATTGCGGGCTACACCCGCGACGAGGCCGACAGGCTTGCCTCGCCGCTCGATCTGTTGTCGCCCAAAGGTCTCTATTGGGCATTCAGCCGTGCCTCCATCCGCATGGGCGCCTGGGTCTCGCAGGGCATGAAGACCGGCATCGCCACCGGCTTCGATTCCGGCTCGACGCTGGATTACGTCTACGAGAACGACGCGCGGGGTCTTACACCTCTTGGCCGCGTCGTCGACCGCATTTTCCTGGAAGCCATCGGCTGGCGCGGCATCCGCCAGCGCAAGCTGCATCTCGAAGAGCTCATCGGCTCTTGCCTGGCGACGCTCAAGGCCGCTGGTCGGCCGGCGCACATTCTCGACATCGCCGCCGGCCATGGCCGCTATGTTCTCGATGCCATCGCGAAGAGCCCCGACCAGCCAGCGAGCGTTCGCCTGCAGGATTATTCCGACCTCAACGTGCAGCTTGGCCGCAAGCTGATCGCTGAGCGGCAATTGCCGGCTGATGTCTCGTTCCAGCGCGCCGATGCCTTCGATGCCGACATGCTCGCCAACGTCGATCCGGCCCCCGACCTCGCCATCGTTTCCGGCCTCTACGAGCTGTTCTCCGACAATGCGATGATCGCCCGCTCGCTTGGTGGTTTGGCCAGCGCCATGCAGCCGGGCAGCCTGCTGCTCTACACCAACCAGCCCTGGCATCCGCAGCTCGAGATGATCGCACGCAGCCTGACCTCGCATCGCGGCGGCGAGGCATGGGTCATGCGGCGTCGTACGCAAGGCGAGATGGACCAGCTCGTCGAAGCCGCCGGTTTCGAAAAGCTCGACCAGCGCATCGACCAATGGGGCATCTTCACCGTCTCGGTCGCGCGGCGCCGCTGAACAGCATGGTCTCATCGCCTGCACCCACCGCGCGCGCCGAGCCTTATGGACGGGTGGTCGTCAGGGCGGCGCTCTGGCTGGCCTTGCTGGCGCCGTTCTTCTATCTCAGCTACGGCTTCGCCAACTGGCTGGCCTCGCGGCGCGACGATGTCGGCAGCATCGTGTTCTCGTGGGAGCACGGCATCCCGTTCGTCGCCTGGACCATCGTGCCCTATTGGTCGATCAACCTGTTCTACGGCCTGTCGCTGCTGCTCAACAACGACAGGCAAGGGGTGGACCGCCTGGCCGGGCGTTATCTCACCGCGCAAATCGTCGCCGTTGCCTGCTTCATCCTGTTCCCGCTGACCGCGACATTCGTGCGACCGGCGACGACCGGCCTGCCCGGCTTCCTGTTTGCCGTGCTCGGCGGTTTCGACAAGCCGTTCAACCAGGCGCCCTCGCTGCACATCGCCCTTCTGGTGATCATCTGGGATCATTGGCGCCGTCGGCTCGGCGGTTTTCTCCTGGCGCTCTGGCACGGCTGGTGCTTCCTGATCGGCGCCTCGGTGCTGACGACCTGGCAGCATCATTTCATCGACATCCCGACCGGCGCGCTGCTCGGGCTCTTTGCGTTGTGGCTGTTTCCGCGCAGCGGCGCGTTGCCGTTTTCAGGCTTCCGGCTAACCAGCGATGTGCAAGCGCGGCGGCTGGCGCGGTTCTATGCGCTGGGCGCCGTGCTCGCGCTGGCGGGCGTCGCGCTCGGTGCATTCGTTTGCGCTGTCGCGCTGTTCCTGCTTTGGCCGGCGCTGGCGCTGGCCATCGTCGCCCTCGCCTATGCAGGGGCAGGCGAAAAAGTGTTCCAGAAATCCGTCGATGGCAGCATCACGCTCGCAAGCCGTGTCCTGCTCTTGCCTTACCGCCTCGGCGCCAGGGCAAACATATGGGCCTGGACGCGCAATCTCGCTCCTCAAGTGGCGATTGCCGACGGCGTCTTTCTCGGGCGCTTTCCCACTACACGCGAAGCCAACAGCTTCGGCACGGTCATCGACCTCGCCGCCGAACTCGAAAGACCGGCGGCAGCCGATTGCCGCTGGATCAGCTTTCCGATGATCGACCTGTTGCCGCCGCCCGTGTCGGTACAGCAACAGGCAGCCGGCGCGCTGGAAAGCGCGCGCCGGGATGGCACCGTGCTGGTGTGCTGCGCGCTCGGCTTCCAGCGCAGCGCCGGCGTCGTCGCCGAATGGCTGGTGGTGACCGGCAGGGCCAAAACGTCGACGCTCGCCCGCGAGATGCTCGCGGCCCTCGGCCGGCCGGTTCATCTTGCAGAGCCACGGATCCGGTAGCGTCATGACCGGCAATGCCTATCAGGACCGCACCGACCGCTTCGCCGGCATGCTGATGCGGCAGGCAGAGTGGCCGGCCGCAATCGTGGTGGCCGCGAATATCCTTGCGCCGCTGGCTGCCTCGACGCGCGGCGCTTTCGAAAACTTGCCCGCGGCCGTTGCTTTGTCGATCACCGCCGCGAGCGCGGTGGCGGTGCTGATGCTGTCGACACTGCTGGCGTTTGACGCGCTGCTGTTCCGGATCATGGCCAGCCATGATGACGAAGCTTCCGGCGGTGCCGCAGTGGACGACATGCTGGCGCGCATGCGCCTGAAAACGGCCCCGTCCGCGACACGTTCGCTTGATGACCGCATGGCCGGCACGCGTCGTCTGCTGCTCAAGCAGCGTGCCGCCCTGGCTCTGTTTGCCGCAGCACTTCTGGCGGCAGGGTTTTGGGCGCCGCGATGAACAGGCTTTCGCTCAAGACCTTCACCTTGCTGCAGACGGTAACCTCCGTCGGCCTGTCGGCGCTGGCCCGGATGGTAACCGGGGTGCGGCCGATCTGGAACGGCAGCCTGCCCTCCGACCGCCAGCGCATCTATTTCGCCAACCACACCAGCCATGGCGACTTCATCCTTTTGTCGGCCTGCCTCAGCGAAAGGGAGCGCGCGATCACCCATGCTGTTGCCGCAGGCGAATATTGGGGGAAGTCGCGGCTGCGCCGCTTCATCGCGCAGGACATGCTGTCGTCGGTGCTGATCAACCGGCAGTGGACGAGACCTGAGGAAAATCCGATCGAGATCATGCTGTCGGTTCTCGACCAGGGGCACTCGCTGATCCTGTTTCCCGAAGGCACACGCAACATGACCGAAGAGCCGCTGCTGGCATTCCGCTCCGGGCTCTACAATCTGTCGACGGCGCGGCCTGAGGTCGAGCTGATCCCGTGCTGGATCGAGAACATGTCGCGCGTGCTGCCCAAGGGCCAGTTCCTGCCGGTGCCGCTGCTGTGCCGCGTCGTCTTCGGCGCGCCGGTGGCGATCGGTCCGGGCGAAGAACGCCGCGCCTTCCTCGAACGCGCCCACGCCGCGCTTCTGGCGCTCAACCCGCGTCCCGAGCGAGACGATTGATGCGCCACGAAATCTCCATCCTGATCATCGGCCTGCTGGCGGTTTTGACCACCGCCAGCATCGTCGCCACCCTACTTTCGGCGCGAGCGCCGAAGCCGCTCAGTTCGACGCTGGTCAATCTCACCCAGCGCATCAACGCCTGGTGGGTGATGGTGGCGCTGATGACGGTCGCCTTCTTCTTCGGGCGTTACGGAATGACCATTCTGTTCGCTCTGATCTCCTTCGCCGCGCTGCGCGAATTCGTGACGCTGACGCACACCCGCCGCAGCGACCATTGGGTGCTGCTTGGCATGTTCGGCATCATCATCCCGTTTCAATACTGGCTGGTGTGGACCGCCTGGTACGGTCTCTTCGTCATCTTCATTCCGGTCTATTGCTTCCTGCTGATGCCGGCCATAACGGCGCTGCATGGCGACACCGAACGCTTCCTCGAGCGGATCGCCGCGCAGCAATGGGCGGTGATGATCTCGGTCTATTGCGTCAGCCATGTCCCTGCCCTGCTGACACTCGAGGTGCCGGGCTTCGAAGGCCGCACCCTGCTGCTGATCGCCTTCCTGATCATCGTCGTGCAAGGCAGCGACGTGCTGCAGTACATCTTCGGCAAGCTGTTTGGAAAACACCGTTTCTCGCCGAACGTCTCGCCGTCGAAAACCTGGGAAGGCCTGATCGGCGGACTGGTGTCGGCGAGCCTGCTCGGCGCGCTGTTGTCGTTCGTGACTCCGTTTTCGCCGCAGCAGGCGGCAGCCGTGGCCTTCGTCGCCTGCTCGATGGGATTCCTCGGCGGGCTGGTCGCCTCGGCCATCAAGCGCGACCAGGGCGTCAAGGACTGGGGTCATCTGATCGAAGGCCATGGCGGCATGATGGACCGCACCGACAGCCTGGTCTTCGCCGCCCCGGTGTTCTTCCACATCGTGCGCTATTTCTGGACCGTGTGATCCGGCGATCTGTTGCCGCGCTCAAAGCGGTTGCGGATGAGCATGGTGACGACCAGAAACCACGCTATTTAGCGCGTTTCCTGACATACAGTTCCAGCTTGTGGCGGACGATTTCGAAGCCAAGCTCCGACGCTATCTCGGCCTGCAGTTTCTCGATTTTGTCGGAACGGAACTCGATCACCTGACCGGTGTCGAGGTCGATGAGATGGTCGTGATGTTCACGGTCCGCGTTTTCGAACCGGGCGCGGCCCTCGTCGAAGGCATGACGCTGGATGGCGCCTTTCTCCTCCAGGAGCCGCAACGTCCGGTAGACGGTCGACAAGGAAATGCTGCCGTCGATCTGGTGGGCACGAGAATACAATTCGTTCGCGTCCGGATGGTCGTGCGCATCCGCCAGCAGCCGCAAGATCACCTTGCGTTGTTCGGTCATCCGGACACCGGCGGCTTTCAAATTGCTCCGGAATCGCTCGAAAAGGTCGTTGTCCGCTTTCATCCGTCATACTTAGCCGCGTTGCCACGCGACTGCAATTAGCTACTTGCAAATCAGTTGCAACTGCAATATCAGATGCAAATCACTTGCATTAGCATGACGTGAGCAGCGCATGGGCGACGATCAACTCCAGTCGAAAGGCATCCGATGACTGTTTCTGCTTCCCCAACCCGCAGGACGATGCTGCGGGCGCTTGGCGGCCTTGTGGCCATCGGTTTTGCGACGATGGCGAGCCTCGTTCCGGTCATGGCACAGGAGACTCAGCCTTCGGCAGGGAAGGTTCTGCGCGTCGTGACGACGTTCACGATCATCCAGGATATCGCGCAAAACGTGGCCGGGACCGCGGCAATCGTAGAGTCGGTGACCAAGCCCGGCGCTGAAATCCACGATTATCAGCCGACGCCGCTCGACGTGGTGAGGGCGCAATCGGCCGACCTCGTGCTCTGGAACGGCATGAACCTCGAACGCTGGTTCGAGAAATTCTTCGACAACGTGAAGAACGTGCCGAGTGCCGTCGTCACGGAGGGCATAGAGCCGATGGGGATCAAGGAGGGACCTTACGAAGGCAAGCCCAATCCGCATGCGTGGATGTCGCCGAAGAACGCCCTCATCTATGTCGAGAACATCCGCAAGGCGCTGTCCAAGGCGGATCCGGCAAACGCCCCGGTCTATGCCGCCAATGCCGCCGCCTATTCGGAAAAGATCAAGGCAATCGACGAGCCCATGCGCAAGCGCCTGTCGGCGATCCCAACGGACCAACGCTGGCTGGTTACAAGCGAAGGCGCTTTCAGCTACCTGGCACGCGACTTCGACCTGCGCGAAGCCTATCTGTGGCCGATCAACGCCGACCAGCAAGGCACCCCGCAACAGGCGCGCAAGCTGATCGACCTGGTGCGCGAGAACAAGATTCCGGTGGTGTTCAGCGAAAGCACCATTTCCGACAAGGCGGCCAAGCAAGTCGCGCGCGAAACCGGAGCCACCTATGGAGGCGTTCTCTACGTCGATTCGCTGAGCGAGGAAGACGGCCTGGTTCCGACCTATCTGAAGCTTCTCGAAACCACCGTCGAGACGATCGTCCAGGGGTTCGGCGGGTGACCGGGGTTCGCACCGCGCTCGCTCCGGACAGCAGCCATGATCGAACATCGACCGGTAGCGGCCGGGTCGTTGCCTCCATCGACGTGGACGACGTCACCGTCAGCTATTCAAGCGGGGTCACGGCCGTACACTCCGCCTCTTTCAGGCTCGGCGCCTCCACCATCTGCGCGCTGGTCGGCGTCAACGGCTCCGGCAAATCGACGCTGTTCAAGGCGCTGATGGGCTTCCTGACGCCGTCGACCGGAACAGTGCTTATCGCCGGATTGCCCGTCCACGCAGCGCTGAAGCGCGGCCTAGTCGCGTATGTGCCGCAGAGCGAGGATGTCGACTGGAACTTTCCGGTGCTGGTGGAAGATGTCGTCATGATGGGCCGCTACGGCCACATGAATTTTCTGCGTATCCCAGGCAGAGCCGATCGCATGGCGGTCGACGCGGCACTGGAACGGGTCGGCATGACCGATTTTCGCAAGCGCCAGATCGGCGAACTGAGCGGCGGCCAGAAGAAGCGTGTGTTCCTGGCGCGCGCTCTGGCGCAGGGCGGCGAAATCATCCTGCTCGACGAGCCGTTCACCGGCGTCGACGTTCAGACCGAAGCAGCGATCATCGATCTCCTTCGGTCGATGCGCGACGACGGCAAGCTGATGTTGGTGTCGACGCACAATCTCGCAGCATAGTCAATTTCTGCGACCATGTCGTCATCTTCAACAAGACGGTGCTGGCCTTCGGACCAACAGAGACAACGTTTACGCAAGCCAATGTTGCGAAAGCTTTTGGCGGCGTGCTGAGGCATCTGCGCCTCGGCGGCGCCGATCTTCATGACGACCCCGACGCTCGCCACCTGACCGTGCTGACCGATGACGAGCGTCCTCTGGTGCTTTACGGCGAGCGGGATCAAGAGAAGATGATGAAGCCCGACAGCGGATCGCCAGCCCCGTGATCGACATCCTGCTGGAACCCTTCACCTACAACTACATGGCCAAGGCCATCTGGGTCAGCGCCCTGGTCGGCATGGTCTGCGCGTTCCTGTCCTGCTATCTCATACTAAAGGGCTGGGCCCTGATGGGCGACGCGCTTGCCCACTCGGTGGTGCCGGGCGTTGCGGCCGCCTACATGCTGGCCCTTCCCTATGCCGCCGGCGCATTCGCCTCCGGCCTCATCGCCGCACTCGGCATCACCTTGGTGCGGCGCGTGACGCAACTTCGCGAGGACGCCGTGATCGGCCTTGTCTTTACAACGCTGTTCGCTGGCGGGCTGCTGATTGCGTCGATCAGTCCGACCTCCGTAAACATCCAGTCCATCGTACTCGGCAACATCCTCGCAATCTCCGACGAGGATGTAACCCAGGTCATCCTCATCGCAGCGGTTTCGCTGGCTGTACTGGGGCTTCGATGGAAGGATATGATGCTGGTGTTCTTCGACGAGAACCATGCGCGCGGCGTCGGCCTGAATCCGTGGCGGCTGCGGGTCCTGTTCTTCGTGCTGCTCAGCGCCTGCATCGTCGCCGCGCTCCAGACCGTCGGCGCGATCCTCGTGATCGCGATGGTGGTAACGCCTGGCGCCACCGCCTACCTGCTTACCGATCGGTTCGGCGTCATGATCCTGCTCGCGATGGCGATCGGCGCGGCGACGAGCGCGGTTGGCGCCTATCTCAGCTTCTTTCTCGATGGCGCGACTGGCGGACTGATCGTGGTGCTGCAGACCGTGGTCTTTCTGACTGCCTTCGTCTTCGCACCCAAACATGGGCGGCTCGCCGCACGCCGGGCGGCACGTGCCGCATCGCAGGTCGCGTCATGATGACGATCTGGTCCTGGATCGCCGAACCGCTCAGTCACGAATTCATGCGTCGCGGTCTCGCCGTCGCCGTTCTGGTCGGCGCCATTTGCGCAGTGTTGTCCTGCTATCTCGTCCTGAAGGGCTGGTCGCTGATGGGCGACGCCGTTTCGCATGCCGTGCTTCCGGGTATCGTGCTCGCCTATATCGCCGGGATCCCGCTTGCCTTCGGCGCCTTCGTGGCAGGACTTGGCTGCGCGCTGGCGACGGGCTACCTCAAGCAGCACAGCCGGATCAAGGAGGACGCAGTCATGGGCATCGTCTTCTCAGGCATGTTCGCGTTTGGCCTGGTGCTGTTCGTCAAAGTCGAGACCGACCAGCATCTCAATCATATCCTGTTCGGCAACATGCTCGGCGTCCAGTGGCGCGACGTGATCGAGGCGGCGGTCATCGTCGTGCCGGCGATCCTCATCGTTCTGGCAAAACGCAAGGATCTGCTGCTTTATTGTTTCGATCCGGCCCATGCGCGCGCGATCGGCCTGCCCGTCAACCTGCTGCATTTCGGGCTGCTGACGCTGCTCGCGTTGACCATCGTGGCCTCGCTGAAGGCTGTCGGGATCATCCTTGTCATCGCCATGCTGATCGCGCCGGGAGCGATCGGCTTTCTTTTGACGAAGAGCTTTGAGCGCATGCTCGCCATTGCCGCCGCGGCCGCCATCGGGTCGAGCGTCGTGGGAACGATCCTCAGCTATCACATCGACGCAGCCACCGGCCCGACGATCGTCGTCGTTCAGGCCGGCGTTTTTTTGCTTGCCCTGTTCCAGTCGAAGCGCCCAAAGCAACGGGTGCAACTGGGCATTTCGGGAGAGTAATCGCGGCCCTGACCCAGGCCGCACTCAAAGCCGGTTGCGGATCAGCATGGTGACGACGAAGAACGCGCCGACCGAGCTGGTGATGATGCCGATCGGCAGTTCCTGCGGCGGCAGCAGCGTTCGGGCCAGAAGGTCGCTGGCCAGCAAAAGCACCGCGCCAAACACGGCACAGCTGGCAACCAGGCGCAGGTGCAAGGGGCCCGCCAGCGGCCGTGACAGATGCGGGATCATCAGCCCGACGAAGCCGATGACGCCAGCGACCGAGACAAGGATAGCCGTCGAGAAGGCGGCGACGAGAAAGGTCATCCGGCGCATGCGCGCCACCGGCACGCCAAGGCTTTCGGCGGCATTTTCACCGGCCAGGAAAGCATCGAGCCGGCGGTGGTTCCACAGCGCGTAAGCCAGAATGGTCCCCGCACCCAGTGCGCCGAGCCAGATGTTGTCCCAGCGCGCCAGGCCAAGGCCGCCCATGGTCCAGAACAGCACGGAGTGGGCGGCGCGCTGATCGCCGGCAAAGACAAGATAGTTGGTCAAGGCGGTGAACATGAAGGACACGGCAAGGCCGGCAAGGATCAGCCGCTCCGGGCCTTGCCCCCTCACCCGCGCCACCAGCAGCAGGACGACGCCGGCAGCCAATATGCCGCCGGTGAAGGCCGCGACCGGCAATGTCCAGATGCCGAAACTGTCGCCGAAGACGGTGATAACGGAAACCGCACCCGCGGCGGCGCCCGACGACAGGCCGAACAGGAACGGGTCGGCAAGGTCGTTGCGGGTCACCGTCTGCAGCAGCGCACCGACGACGCCGAGACCGACGCCGACGCAGATGGCCAGGATCGTGCGCGGCAGCCGCAGGTCGACGACGATCTTGCCGACCGGTCCTGCCACGTCGTGCCCGCTGAAGCCGATTACACGACCAAGCGCGGCAACAACATCGGTCAGCGGGATCAGTGTCGAACCATAGGCGATCGACAGCAGAGCGAGAGCGGCGATCGCCGCCGCGCCCGCCAGCATGGCCAGTGCAAATGCCGGATGGCGCAAGCCTGGAAATGCGTCGCGTCTGTCAGGACGCGTGCGACGCACTTCCAGGATCTCTTGTTCATGCATGTCGTTGCCCCAAAACCGCTGCGCACTTTTGGGCGACAGGCATCAAAACGCTTCCGGATGCATGGCCTTGGCGATCTTGTCGATCGCTTCGATGTTGGCCGGGCCGGGAGTAAGTTCGGCATAGCGCAGCGCGACGAAGCGCTCGTTCTTGACCGCGTCGGTCTCCTTCATGGCCGGATGCGCCTTCAGGAAATCGAGCAGTTTCCTGTAGCCACCGCCATCCTGGTAATCGAGCAGGATGAGGAATTGCGGATTGCGCGACGCCACCGTTTCCCAGTCCGTATTGCCCCAACTGGTGTCCATGTCGGCCATAATGTTGTCGCCGCCGGCGGCTGATATCATGGCGCTGGGGATGGCGAATTTGCCTGCGGTGAACGGCTTGTCCTCGCCGGAATCATAGAGGAAGACCCGCGTTCCCTTGGCGTCGCCGACCTTGGCGGTGATGTCGGCGAGCCGCGTCTTCCAGCCGGAGACAAGCTTCTCAGCTTCGGCCTCCTTGCCGAAGATCGTGCCCAGCTTTTCGACGTCGCCATAGAGCAGGTCCATCGAGGCGGCGGGGCGGCTCTTGTCGAGATGGACGCAGCTTTCCGTCAGCACCAGCGTCTTGATGCCGTGCGGAGCAAGCGTGTCGGGCGTCACTTCACCACCCGGCTTCATGCCATAATACCAGCCGGCGAAGAAAAAATCGGGCTCGACCGCGACGAGGTTTTCGAGCGTCGGATATTTCGGCGCCAGTTCCGGGATCGAACCCTGCTCGGCCTTGAACTCAGGACCCACCTTGTACCATCCGGTGATGCCGGTCAGGCCGACGATCGACGGCTGCAGTTTCAGCGCGAAAGCCATCTCGGCCATGTTGAGATCCTGGATGACGGCGCGCTTCGGCGGCGCATCGAAGGTCAGCGGCTTGCCGCAGCTGTCGACAGTTACCGGGAAGGCCAGGGCTGTCGAGGCCAGCAGCGAGAAGGCAAGCGAAAAAGCAAGGCGTTTCAAGGGTTTGCTCCTGTGGACGGGATGATCGATATGGGACGGCTTCAATCAGGATGGCGGCGCGGCACGGTTCGGAACATCGAACACCGTCAGTTCGCGGTCTTCGGTCGGATGGCGCAGACGCAGCACATCGATGCCGAAAATTTCGCGAATCAGCTTTTGGGTCAGCGCTTCGCGCGGTGCGGCGAGCGCTTGCAGACGGGCATGGTTCATCACCGCCACCCTGGTGGCGAACGGTGCCACCAGCGCCAGATCGTGCAGCACCGCGATCACCGTCATCTCGAAGCCTGCCACGAGGTCGAGCAGTTCGCCGCGGGCGCGCGGGTCGAGATGGTTGGTCGGCTCGTCGAGGAACAGGATCTTTGGCTGCTGGGCGATGGCGCGGGCCAGTTGGGCGCGCTGGCGCTCGCCGCCCGACAGCGAGCCGATGGTGCGGCCAAGCAGCGGCAGCAGGCCGGTCCGGCGCAGCGCATCGACGACAATGTCACGCTCCTCGCTCCTGCGCCGTAGCCGAGCGTGCGGGACCCGGCCCAGCTCGACATAGTCGATCACCGCCAGCCGCGGATCGGGCTGGTCGGTCTGGCCGACCACGGCGATATGCAGTGCCCGCTCGGCGGCGGAAATCCTGTCCAGCCGGCGCCCGCCGAGGTTCACCTCGCCGGAACTTGGCCGCAGCATGCCCGACAGCATGCGCAGCAGCGTCGTCTTGCCGGCGCCGTTGGGACCGATGATGGCTAGGCGATCGCCAGCGGCCACCGAGAAGCTGACCGCCTGGACCAGATCCCGCCCGTTCGCCATGGCGCAGAGGTCACGGGCTTCGAGAAGCGCTACGGGCATCGGCTGCCCGCCAGATTGCCGGGATGGCAAAGCGTGCTCACGATGATGCGATGATCGATAGAGCCGTCCAACTTTCCGTCACTTTCCAAAACTGGCGACGGAAGGAAGCTGGCGAAGCGGCCGACAAGACCGGGATTCGCGTTTCCTCCCGGCACACCCCGTCCGGTCAACTCAGTGATGGCAGGTCTCCTGGCTCGCGGGTCGTTGCGCCATCCTGCCTTCCCAGCCTTGCCGGCCAGTGGCATTCACGGATTTTGCTCGCCGCTTACAGTTGCGGGGGCAGCCACGGCCTCGACCCCTGGGGATCTCACCGTGTTCCCTTTTCACCCCTCGCCTTTCGACTCGGGGACCATCACCGCTTCAGCGTAGATTTCCCCCAATCGCTTCGCAATGGATTTCTCGGACGGAGTGGTGGGCCGGCTAGGGGAAACATGCATTTCCCGCTCTCGATATGTAATAACATTACGCATTTAGAGGATGCCGCCTGGCGCTGTCAAGTGAAGCCTGCCGAATTTGGCTCGTCGGCGGCAAGGGGCGCTCCAACGCTGCGCCATATCGGTGCGACTGTGACGGGATCGGTGCGATTGCGCGGGATGCGCAATTTCGATCAAACTGGCCGCGCCAGGAAACGGCAGGATGATCTGGCCAATGCGAGGAGCAAAATGAACTCGACCGAGAAAGCGCTGTGGTTCGTCGAAAGTCATCTGCCGGAGGCTGTTACACTCGACGATGTCGCGCAAAGCAGCGGGGTGTCGCGTTTTCATGTGACGCGGGCTTTCGGGGCCGCCACCGGCCGGTCGGTGATGGGCTACATGCGCTCACGCCGGCTGACCGAGGCGGCGCGCAAGCTGGCCGGCGGGGCGCCCGACATCCTCAGCGTCGCGCTCGACGCCGGCTACAACTCGCATGAGGCGTTCACCCGGGCCTTCCGCGATCAGTTCGGCACCACGCCGGAACTGGTGCGCGCGCAAGGCACACTCGACAAGCTCGACCTCGTGGAGCCGATCCTGATGGACCAGTCCTTCCTCACCAATCTCGAACCACCGCGTTTCGAGACCAGCCGGCCGTTCCTGATCGCCGGCCTCGGCGAACGCTACAGCTGCGAAACCAGCGCCGCCATTCCGATGCAATGGCAGCGCTTCGGCCCCTATATCGGCAACATTCCGGGCGAGACCGGCGATGTCGCCTATGGCGTCTGCGTCAACGGCGACGATGCCGGCAATTTCGACTACATCGCCGGCGTCGAAGTGTCTGATTTTTCCGACCTGCCGAGGGAATTCAGCCGGGTGCGGGTGCCGGCGCAGAAATATGCGGTCTTTGCCCACCGCGAACACATCTCGACCATCCGCCGCACGGTCAATACGATCTGGAACAAATGGCTGCCGGCTTCCGGCCACGAGATATCGGATGCGCCGGAATTCGAACGCTACGGCCCTGAGTTCGACCCACGCAGCGGCAATGGCGGGCTGGAGATCTGGATACCGGTGAAGGCGTAGTCGGTCAGGCCATCGGCAGCGCCGGCCAGCGATCGACTATCCCGCCGCCGGAAAACACAGCGATCGACCCGAACTGCTGCAGCACGGCTTCGCTCTGCGTCGGCCTTAGAAACGCGTAGTCGCCGGGTTTTGCGGTCGCGTCGGCGGGCAAGCCCATGAATTGCTGGTTGGAGGACAGGCCGAGCAGCCCGTTCGCCTTCATGCCTTCGGGGAAGACGGGCTCGGCCATCCACTTGCCGCCATAGAGATAGCAGCCCTTGCGCGGGAAGCGGCCGAGCGCCTGCAGCAGGCGGGTGACGGCCGGCGGGCCAGGCAGCATCGGCTCGACCATTTTCAGGATCGGCGTGGCGATGAAGGCCGCCGGCTGGAAGCCGTCGAGTCCTGGCGTATCGAAGTCGCTGGGCAGCACGAAGGCGGAGCCCATCGAGACCTCGTTGGCCATGCCGCCATGATGAAGCAGCGCGGTCTTGCTACCGCCGATGTTCAGGATACGGCGCTGGTCGGCGCCGAGACAGGCGACGAACGCCGAGGCCTGCGCCGACGCCTTGGCCAATGCCTTTGCCGGTCCGCCGAAAAGGCCGGGAATGAGCGGCGCATGCGCCTCGTAGGCCATGACGCCTTCGCAATGCAGCCGGGCCGGCAACGCGCTCAACGCCTTCGACAAGGCCTCAGGATTGGCGAACCCGCCGCGATGCAGCCCGACATCGATCTCGAAAGCGATGCGCAGGCCGATGCCGAGTTCGCCAGCGAGGGCGCCATATTCCGCCAGTCTCTCCTCGCTGTCGATCAGCCAGCAGACACGCGACCAGTCGACCGCGCCCCTCGAAAGCACAGCCCTTGCCGCATCGACAGGCATCGGCTTGCCATACAGCAGATCGGCATCCGGAAACGCCTTCAGCACCGCCTCGCTGATCGGCGGATGGAAGGTCATGACATGATTGGTGCCGAGCGCCTTGCCGATATGCGCAAGCAGCGGCAGGCAGGCGAGCGATTTGTCGACCAACCGCACAGCAAGGCCGGGGTCGAGCCTGTCTTTCACCAGGGCAATGTTGCTGTCCAGCCGGTCGCGATCGAGCAGCAGGCAGGGCTGGAAGATGCCGGCTTCCTTCAGCGCATCCGACAGGGTGGAAAAATAGGTGCTCATCATTCGATGCCGAACAGGCCGGCCATGTAGGGTGAGACAAAGCGGTTTTGCGGATCGATGTCGCGGCGCACCGCCATGGCGTCGTCCCAGCGCGGGTAGAGCTTTTTCAGCTCCGCGGCCTTGAGGCTGTGCATCTTGCCCCAATGCGGCCTGCCGCCATATCTGCGGAAGATAGGTTCGGCCGCCCGCATGAATGGCAGCGGATCGTTCGCCGCGTCATGGTGGATGGCGATCGAGCAGGTCGGCCTCCTGTAGAATGGCGACAGCCAGAATTCGTCGGGCGCAACGGTGCGCACCTCCATCGGGAAATAGACCTCGGGAAAACGCTTCTCGGTCAGCTCGATGATCTCGGCCAGCGCCTTCGGCCCTTCCTCGAACGGCAAATGATATTCCATCTCGTTGAACTTGGTCTGCCGGTCGCTGGCATAGACGTTGAGCCAGTCCTGCACGTAGTCCTCGGCCGGCAATTTGGCGATGGCGCCCAGGATCAGACGGCCACGCAGCGATGGCAGCCAGGCAAGTGAAGTGCGCAGCCTGCGCAGTGTCCTCAAACCCGACTCGTCCTCTTCCGGCGGCCGTGCGGTGGGTGCGGCGCCGCTGAGATCGCTGGCGATGAACTGCGCGTAGCCGGAAAACGGAATGTAGTAGAATTCGGCCGAGCGATGCGCGGCCATCATCGTCTCGAACTCCCGCAGCATCTCAGTGATCGGCAGCACCCATTTGCGGCGCCGCAGCCGGTAGGTCGCGATGTTGTTCAGCGTCACTTCGGTGAGCACGCCGAAAGCGCCGAGTGCGACGCCGATGGCATGGATCATGTCCTGATCCCCTGCCCGCTTGAAGTCGCGAACCTTGCCAAGCCCGTCGACGATCCGCACTGTCTCCAGCTGCGTGTGATAGGCGCCGAGCGTCGGTCCCGAGCCGTGCGTGGCGGTGCCCAGCGCGCCGCCGATCGCCTGGCGGTCGATATCGCCCATGTTGGGCAGGCCCTGGCCGATGCCTTGCAGGATGCCCATCAGCGCGCCGAGCCGGGTTCCTGCCCGCACCCGCGCCTGATGTTTTTGCGCATCGTGCGAGACCAGCCCTTCCAGCCTCTCCAGGGACAGGATCGTGCCCCGCGATTTCACCAGCGGCGTGAAGGAATGACCGGCGCCGGCGACGCGCACCGGGCCAGGCGCGGTCCGGACGAGATCACCGAGCTCACCGGCATCGCCGGGGCTGGCGATCAGCTTGGGCTCGGCACTTACAAAGCCCGACCAGTTGCTCCAAATGTTTGACATCCCACCTCCCCGCTCAGGCAACCGCACGACGGCGACGTGACACAAGGACGAACAGACCGAGCAGCGCCACGCTGGCCACCGCGCTGGCGGCGGCGAATTCCGGCACCGGCCGGAAATCCTTGCCATCGATGAGCAGCGACGCCGCGATCGGTCCGATCGCCAGGCCGAAAAGCTGGGCCGCCGGCACCAGCAGCACAGCGGTCCGCGTCTCGTCGGCGGTGATCGCCAGACGTATCTGGTAGGGCACGATGAACAGCAGGATAAAGCCCATAGCCAAGGCAGCGACCCAGAACGTCGTCAGGCCAGGGCTACTGGCAAGAACCAGGGAGCTGACAAGCGCGACGACGCCGATCGCCGCGATGGCAAGGCGATAGTCGATGCGTGCTTCGAACGCCGTCGCCGTCATCGCCCCCAGGACCTGTACGGCGAGGCTGGCCGAGACGATCAGGCCGACGGTGCGGGCATCGATGCCATACTGTGCGCCAAGCGGTTCCAGAAAGGCCCAGACCGCGCCGAAGAACATGAAATAGCAGAAGACCGACAGCAGCGCGGTGAGTGAAGGAACCGTCAGCACATTGGCCAAATTCTCCTCCTTGGGCAGGTCGGCATAGTCACCGGGAACAGTGAAGGCGACCGCCAGAGACGCGATGCAGACGACGGCAAGAACGATGAAGCCCCCTGCCGACCCTGCGGCCGGGATTACATAGAGCGCCAGCAACAGGGCGAGCGCGCATTGCGCCAGCGTCTGCATGGTGACGAAATAGCCGCCGATGCGCTCGGCGCGCCGCGAGCGGGCGATCAGTTCGGTGGCGATGGCGACCAGACCGCCCTCGGCGAGCCCGGCCAGGGCGCGGGCCGCAATCAGCGTGCCGGCGCTCGCGGCATAGGCCGTCCACACATTGGCCAGCGCCAGCAGCAGCAGAAGGACGGCACTTTTCCAGCGCATGTGGTGCGCCGAAAGCAGCATCGCCACGACAGCCGAACCGATGGCAATGGCGATCATCTCGGCGGTGGCGACCAGCGCCAGTTCGTCGCCGCTGACATGACCCTCAGTGTAAAGGGCGCCGAGCAACACGGGCTGCAGCCCGAGGATGAGCAGGCCCACCGAACCGATCCACAGGGCCGAGGCAAGCTGCCAGCCGGTCGGATTGCCGACCAGCCAGTCGCCACTGCCTGCATGGCCGGTGTCTGTCGAAGCCAAAGGCGCCTCCCAACGTCCTTGCCGTGCGGCAAAAAAGCTGACAACCTGTCAGTATTTCAGAAACTGATACTTGATCATATTTCTTGTCAACCGGAATTTGAAAACTGTGCGAAAGATCGGTGCATGACCGAATTGAAAAGAATGGCGACCGAGCCGAGGCGCAGGCCCAAGCAGGAACGCAGCCGCGAGCGCATCGACGCGATCCTGTCGACGACCATGCGGCTGATCGGGGAAAAGGGTATCGACGCCGTCACCATGAAGGAGGTCGGCATGCTGGCGGGCGGGCCGATCGCCACCGTCTACCACTATTTTCCCAACAAATCGGCGATCCTGGCGATGCTCTATGAACGGTTTTCAGAGGTCAGCCGGGCACGGCTGACGACGATCATCGCCGAAATCCACGAGGCGAAGGATGTGATCGTGGCCGCTGACCGGCTGCTCGATGATTATCTCAACCGTGTCGCCGGCGATCCGGCCATCCAGGATCTGCAGAACGCCATCCAGGCCGACAAGGCGCTCAAGAACCTCGACATCGCGGAAACCCGGTACCAAGCCAAAATGTTCTGCGACCACGTCATCGCCTTGCTCAAGCCCGAGAGGCGCGAGCAGTTCGAACGCATGGTTCTGCTGATCTTCCAGCTCGCCGGCGGCGTGGTGCGCCTGGCGCTCGCCGAGGGCGAACCGGAAAGCCGCCAGACCATCGAGGATTACCGGTCTATCATTCACACCCAGCTGCGGCTGTTTTTGTAGCCGTGGCGATCGTCAGCAAGCTGCCGCGAATGAGAGGTGTCGGGCATCGCAAGCATCAGAACGCCCGCTATGCGACCTGGCGGACAAGGGCTTCGAAGCCGTCGGCAAGATTGGCATTGCCGGCAGCGAGAAACGCAGAAAGATTGCGGGCGCCACCGGGCGTCTTGTTGGCATCAAGCAGCACCGCCCTGCCCTCATGCATGACGAAATCGAACTTTCCGTAGTCAAAGCCAAGCCGGCGCCTCAACGTGCGAAGCTCGTCGGGAACCGGAACCGGCTCACGTCGGATCGTGTCGTCGCCCTTGACGAGGCTCTGCGGCGAGACATGGCGGGTGCAGCGCTCGCGCTCGCCGCAGAATATCCAGAAGCGGGCTCCAAAGCCGTCCGCCTCCGGCTCGGGAATGAATTTTTCGACGACGAGATCGCTGCGGTCGAAGACCTCCGGCGCAACATCCGAAAGGGATGCATAGACGCGATAACCCTCGATGAGCTCGACGCCGGGAAACGGCTTCGGCTTCCCGGCTCGCAGCGATCGCCGGTTGAGCGCTTGCTCCCGCATCCCGAGATTGTTGAGATTGCTCTTGACGATGACCGGTCCTTGCCAGTCGTCCTCCTTGCCGATCACCGCGCCACTGACGCGTCGCTTGGAGATGTCGGCGGCTCCGATGTTCAGGCAAAAGGGAAAAGCGCGTGCGTATTCGACATATTCGGGGGGCGTCACAGTCGCATCGACGTGCAGCACCGCGATGTCGGCCTCCGGCTTTGCCGACGTTCCGGGGATTATGCGGACGGAATGACCGCGTCGCTTCAGTTCCTCCAGCAAACCGAAAAGCATATAGGAGCTCCGGCGGCGAAACAGCAGGCCACGCCGGCGTTCGAACCTGTCGAACTCATGCGTAATAACCGCGATGCGTGTCATGCGCCCCCCGAGCTTGGCTTCATCAGCGTCCTCCATTATGCCTGCAAATACAATGCCGGCTTGGGGGTGTGGATGACCGACCATTGGAATGCCGTTCGAGGGCACTGGCAGTTGCTCGGGCCACCGTTGCGGCCGCCAGCGGAAGCGGTTGAGGCCTATGAGCGTGAGCTCGACCTTTCGAAGGCGCACGTCATTCTGCTCGGCGTGACGCCGGAACTCGCCGGGCTCGGGACGACGATGATGGCCGTCGACGAATCCTCCGACATGATCGCCGGTATCTGGCCAGGCGACACCGCGTTGCGAAAGGCAATCAACGGCGACTGGCTCGACTTGCCGGTGTCGGACGCAAGCATAGATGCGGTGATCGGCGATGGCTGCCTGTCGGCGCTCGGCCTTTCAACCGCGCGCCGGGCGCTATTTGCGGCGATCGCCGGCGTACTGCGCACCGGCGGCCGAGCGGGACTGCGTCTCTTTGCCGGTCCCGAAACACCGGACGATCCGGCGGCGGTGCGGGCGCTTGCACTGTCGGGCGGTGTCTCGACCTTCCACGAACTCAAATGGCGCGTCGCAATGACCGCGACGGGCGACGCGCCCGACCATGCCATTCCGGTCAGGACGATCGCGGAAAGGTTCGATGCACTGTTTCCTGACCGCAAAGAGCTTTCGGCTCGCACGGGCTGGGACCTGCCCACCATCGGCACCATCGATGTCTATCGGAACTCGCCGGCCATCTACACCTTCGCGCCGGCGACTGCATTGGCGAGCGAGGCGGAAGCGTTCTTTGGTGATGTTCGCATCGCTTTGACCGGGAGCTATGGGCTCGCCGAGCGATGCCCGCTGTTGGTGCTGCGGGCGCCAAGACACTGAAGATAGCAGGACGGCGCTCGAGCCGGGGCAGGCGCAACCCAGGCTTTGTTAAATCGTGCGGCAGCATGAGAAAAATTTCGCTCGCATCGCGGCCTTCGCGCACCTTGACTCTCAAAAGCCGTCAGCCTATTTCAGCGCCACGTTAGCACTCTCCATTGGTGAGTGCTAACTCATATGTCCGGCGCCGCCGGATGGAGGAACTGTTTCTCACCGTTCTCATCGAGGAAGAAAAAATGGCAAAGTCGAAGTTCCGCCCGCTTCATGACCGCGTGGTCGTTCGCCGGGTCGAATCCGAATCCAAGACCGCTGGCGGGATCATCATCCCCGACACGGCAAAGGAAAAGCCGCAGGAAGGCGAGATCATCGCTGTCGGCTCCGGCGCTCGTGACGAAGCTGGCAAGCTGGTCCCGCTGGACGTCAAGGCCGGCGACCGCATCCTGTTCGGCAAGTGGTCGGGCACCGAAGTCAAGCTCAATGGCGAAGACCTTCTGATCATGAAGGAATCCGACATCATGGGCATCATCGGCTGATATCAGGCCTTTCCCCGTCAACTGAATTCCCGGGCTCGATCAAAGCCCCTGCCAGGAGCTAAAAATGGCTGCCAAAGACGTAAAATTCTCCCGTGATGCCCGCGAGCGCATGCTGCGCGGCGTCAACATCCTCGCCGACGCGGTGAAGGTCACGCTCGGCCCCAAGGGCCGCAACGTCGTCATCGACAAGTCGTTCGGCGCCCCGCGCATCACCAAGGACGGCGTCACCGTCGCCAAGGAAATCGAGCTTGAAGACAAGTTCGAGAACATGGGCGCGCAGATGGTCCGCGAAGTTGCTTCGAAGACCAACGACATCGCCGGCGACGGCACCACGACCGCGACCGTTCTGGCACAGTCGATCGTCCAGGAAGGCCACAAGGCCGTTGCCGCCGGCATGAACCCGATGGACCTGAAGCGCGGCATCGATCTGGCCGTGACCGAAGTCGTCGCGGCTCTCGGCAAGGCTGCCAAGAAGATCAAGACCTCCGAGGAAGTCGCCCAGGTCGGCACGATCTCGGCCAATGGCGACGAGTCGGTCGGCAAGATGATCGCGGAAGCGATGCAGAAGGTCGGCAACGAAGGCGTCATCACGGTTGAAGAAGCCAAGACCGCCGAGACCGAACTCGAAGTCGTCGAAGGCATGCAGTTCGACCGCGGCTACCTCTCGCCCTACTTCGTCACCAACGCCGACAAGATGGTTGCCGAGCTCGAGGACGTCTACATCCTCCTGCACGAGAAGAAGCTGTCCAACCTCCAGGCCATGCTGCCGGTTCTCGAAGCCGTCGTGCAGACCTCGAAGCCGCTGCTCATCATCTCGGAAGACGTCGAAGGCGAGGCTTTGGCCACGCTGGTCGTCAACAAGCTGCGTGGCGGCCTGAAGATCGCCGCCGTCAAGGCGCCGGGCTTCGGTGATCGCCGCAAGGCCATGCTGGAAGACATCGCCATCCTCACCGGTGGCCAGGTCATCTCGGAAGACCTCGGCATCAAGCTCGAGAACGTCGGCCTCAACATGCTCGGCCGCGCCAAGAAGGTGTCGATCTCCAAGGAGAACACCACCATCGTCGACGGCGCCGGCAAGAAGGCCGAGATCCAGGGCCGCGTCGCCCAGATCAAGCAGCAGATCGAAGAGACCACTTCGGACTACGACAAGGAGAAGCTGCAGGAACGTCTGGCGAAGCTCGCCGGCGGCGTTGCGGTGATCCGCGTCGGCGGCGCGACGGAAGTCGAGGTCAAGGAAAAGAAGGATCGCGTCGATGACGCCCTCAACGCGACCCGCGCGGCCGTCGAAGAAGGCATCGTTGCTGGTGGTGGCGTAGCCCTGCTGCGCGCTTCGGCCAACATCAAGGCCACCGGCGTCAACGCCGACCAGGCCGCCGGCATCAACATCGTTCGTCGTGCGCTGCAGGCTCCGGCCCGCCAGATCGCGGCCAACGCCGGTGCGGAAGCATCGATCGTTGCCGGCAAGATCCTTGAGAACAAGGGCTTGACCTTCGGCTACAACGCCCAGACCGGCGAATATGGCGACATGATCGCCATGGGTATCGTCGATCCGGTCAAGGTTGTCCGTACGGCTCTCCAGGACGCGGCCTCGGTCGCCGGCCTGCTGGTCACCACCGAAGCCATGATCGCGGAGGCTCCGAAGAAGGAGTCGGCTGGCGGCGGCGGCATGCCTGGCGGCATGGGCGGCGGCATGGGCGGTATGGGCGGTATGGATTTCTAATCCAGCCCTATCAGCCTTCAGATACGGAAAGGGCGGCAGAGATGCCGCCCTTTTTGTTTTGCGCAGCGGTCGTCGTGGCCTCTCAGACGGCGGCATCCGCGCGTTGCTTTACCTCGCCGGCAAGCACCGCGGCTTCGATCAGCGCCGCCACTTCATCGGCCACGGCCTGTATCGGAGCGCGGTCGCGGGTGGCGCGGGCGATCACCATCAGTCCTTCCAGCGACGATTCGACCAGCAGTGCCAATGCATGCGCGCGGCGCTCGGGCACCCCCGCCCTGACGAAGGCGTCCCGCAGCAGGCCTATCCACTGTTCGAAGGCCGAGCGGCACAACTCCGCCAGTTCCGGCACGTCGGTGGGCGAGTCCAGCACGACAGGCGCGACCGGACAGCCGAGCGAAAACTGGTTGTCTTCCAGCATGCGCCCCACCGACTGGTAGATATGATGGACGGCCACCGCCGGATTCTTTTCGGCAGCCAGCGCTTCGCCCAGCCTCTCCGTCACGTCGGCAACGCTAGCGCGCGTCACCTCGATGACCAGTTGGTCCTTGCCGCCGGGAAAATGAAAATAGAGCGAGCCCCGCGGTGCGCCGCTGGCGCTCAATATGTCGTTGAGCGAGGTGCCGTGATAGCCGCGCTGCCTGAGCAGCAGCCCAGTCGTCTCGAGTATGCGGGTGCGGGTGTCGTTGGCCATGTCAACCTCTGTCAGCAGGAATCATTATAGGCCTTGCGCAGAATATGACAATCGGTCTACATAATATGTAGATCAGTCTATATATTCCTGAGGAATGCCATGCGAAGGGAGAACGACAATGACAATTCGTGAAGCCTCGGCCAAATGGCAGGGGACGCTGAAGGAAGGTTCGGGACGGTTGCGGCTCGGCAGCGGCGTCTTCGAAGGCGCCTATTCCTTCCCGTCGCGTTTCGAGAACGGTCCGGGCACCAATCCGGAGGAACTAATCGCCGCAGCGCATGCAGGCTGCTTCTCGATGGCGCTGAGCGCCATACTGGGCAACGCCAATCATGTTCCGACAAGCATCAGCACCGTCGCTAAGGTGCATCTTGGCGCAACCGCTACCGGTCCGACGATCACCCGCATCGAACTCGAAACCGAGGCAGAGGTCGCGGGACTTGCCGAAGATGAATTCGAGCGCCTTGCACAGTCCGCCAAGGCGGGCTGCCTCGTCTCGCGGGCCCTTGCCGGCGTGTCCCAGATCACCCTCAAGGCAACACTCGTCGAAGCCACCAAAGCCCAATGAAGCCAGGAGAAAGAAGATGACACAGGAGCTTGTCATGGACGCAGCCGCGTACGACCTGTCCCAGCAGACGGCCGAGATCATGCGGCGCTACAACGACGTATTCCAACGCCATGATCCTTCGGCACTCGCCGAGCTGGTGGCTGAGGATTGCGTGATCGAGAACACCGTGCCAGCGCCGGACGGCGCCCGTTATGCCGGTCAAGCGGCGTGCGTCGGGCTTTGGGCGGCGATAGCAACCCAGGCCGGCACGCGCTTCGATATCGAGGAAACCTTCGTTGCCGGCGACCGGGCAACGATCCGCTGGCGCTATTTCATGACCGACGGCAATTCGCTGCGCGGCGTCAACCTCATGCGCGTGGCCGACGGGCGGATCGTCGAAGCGATGGGCTATGTGAAGGGGTAGCGTGCCCGAGCAATTCCCCGAAAGCGCATAACGTCGGCTTTTCGCCCGGAATAGCGCAACCTAGAGGAGCGGATCAGCGAGACTGAACCGCTCCCCGTGGCGCTACCGATCGGCCAGCGCCAGCTTCGCGCCGAGCATGACGAAGGCGCCGGCGAAGGTCCGGCGCATCCAGGTCAACACCATTGGCCGCGAGACGACGTGGCTGCGGATCGAGGCGGCGAAGATGCCGTAGCCGACGAAAACCACGAAGGTCAAAAGCATGAAGACGGAACTCAGTTCCAGCATCTTCGACAGCGCATTGGGCTCGGTGGTGCTGACGAATTGCGGCAGGAAAGCGAAGAAGAAGATCGACAGTTTCGGATTGAGCACGTTGGCGAGGATCCCGGTGGCAATCACCTTGCCGGCCGAGCGCGGCGTCACATCCTGCTCGACGCTGAGGCCGCCATTTTCCTTCAGCGTGTTCCAGGCCATGTAGAGGAGGTAGGCGACGCCGAGATATTTCAGCGTCTCGAAAGCGAGGGCGCTGGTGTGCAGCAGCGCCGCAAGGCCGGTGATGGCGGCGGCCATGTGTGGGATGATGCCGAGCGTGCAGCCGAAGGCGGCGATGACGCTGGCCCGCGCGCCGCGCGAAAGGCCGGCGCTCAGCGTGTAGAGAACGCCGGTGCCGGGCGAAGCCACGACGATCAGCGACGTCAACAGAAATTCGATGCTCACGATGGTTCCTCCGGCACCCGACCCGGCCAGGAACGTATCGGGCTGCGGGTCGGCGCACAAGCGGAGGTGATCGGAGCTTGGCTACACCGGCAATCCGAGCGCTCGGCGTGCCATCAGACACTCCTCGTCGCCGGGCATGCAGGCGCGACAGACGTCTGGCCGGACGTCGTAGATGCCGCAAGCGGTCGACTTGCCGATCTCGCCGGACAGCGCCGAGCAGCGCACGCCCTCGCAGCGCATGCCTGACAGGTCAGATGCGACATATTTTTCCGGGATACGGTCGAGCTGTGCGTCATCCTCGGTGGAAAAGCGCGGCCACTCGGCCGAATAGGAACAGCAGGCACCGCAGCTTTGGCAATCGAAGGTGCCCTGTTGCGACGACAAAACGCTCGCCACCAGGGCGGACAGCCCTGGCGCGGCGGGGTTGCGATCGGCGTCTTGCGGCAAGGCGCTATTTCTTCTTAGCCGTCTTGCCCTTCGGCGAATCCGCCGGCGACTTGAACAGATCGGTCGCGGCCTCAATGGCGTCGCCGGCCTTCGGCGCGGCAACTGGCTTAGCCGGTTTTGCCGCGGCACCCGAGGCTGCCGGCTGATCCTTGGAGGAGAATTTTATGGCCATGTCAGTCCTCGTCGGCGAAGCGCGATGATGGGGCGCGCGGATTGCGCAGGCGGCCGATCAGCGCCGAAACGGCCGTGATGTTCATTTCCTCGGGCGACCAGTTTTTCACCGCCTCGATGTGATGGGCCGCCAGCTCGCGATGCGTGCTGCCGCTGTAGGCGGCGTCCTGATAAGTCACCCGCTCATGGGTCTTGGCGTCTTCACGGACATATTCGATCAGGTAGTTCGGGCATTCGGCGCGGCCGCGCACGCCGACGCGCACCTGGGCATCACCGTGGGCACGCTTGCAGCGTTCGAGCTTTTCCAGCACACGCCGGACGAATTCGACCGGCTTGTCGAGGCCTTCGACCATGTCGGCAATGGTTGCGTCGGCGGCGATCGGTGTTGGCGGTACGCGTTTGGTGGCCATCAGCGTCTTCCGGCCCGCTTCGGCAAAGCGGCTAGCGCGGCGGCGGCGGCCATCTCGTCGGCCTCCTTTTCCAGGCGCAATTCGCGCAGACGCGCGGTCTTGGCTTCGCGTGCCTCGCTGACGGCGTCGCGCTCGGAATTGATGCGGTTGAGCGACATCGACTGGGTTTGCGTCTTGCTGAACAGGGACACGGCCTGATCGACGGTTGTCTTTGAACTGGTGGTCAAATCTTTCTCCTGTCAGGAGCCTGTGCCGATGGAGCGAGACCGGGTCTTCGGTCAGGATCACGCACAAAGCAATACGCGCGGCGAATTCAAATTGCTGGAGCGTCCCTTAGCACGTCCAGGCCGGCGCGCAGCGCACTTTCGGCGGTACGGCGCGCAAAATGAAAAAGGCCAGGCACCGCCTGACCTTCCATGAGAGCGTCGCGCAACCAGACGACATCCAAAAGGATGCACCGGGGGTGCACGGGAACGCCCTGCTTATGCACATGATATGCCGTGGAAACTCAGGTCTCCGCGGCCATGCGCCCGAATTCGCCACTCACCGGTGCCAGTACATCCGTGGTCACCGGGAGAGCTGAATTCGTTTTTCAGGCCGCCTTCAACTGGTCGGCGGACATCTTGCCCGACTTGTTGTCGCGGACCATCTCGTAGCCGAGCTTCTGGCCCTCGACGATGTCGCGCATGCCGGCGCGCTCTACGGCCGAGATGTGGACAAAAACGTCGGCCGAGCCGTCGTCAGGCTGAATAAAACCAAAACCTTTGGTGGCGTTGAACCATTTAACTGTGCCGGTGCTCATGACGAACCCTTTCCATGGCAAATATTCGTTCGACGCCATGCGGATGCACAACGTCGTTTGTCCCGATTTTTGATGTGGGAAGTTCGTCAAAGGCGCGCTCGAAAGCGCGGATAACAAAAGTCAGTCAAACAAATATCGACGATTTGCTTATAGGCTTCTTTTGGGGCGCTGTCAAATTTGCATAAAGCCACAGCTGCGGAATTCTCCCAAACCACCTGGCCAAAACACCTGACATGACGGCAAATCGGACCCCAAACAGCGCGCTTGCGCCAACTTGAAAAAAGTTTTCCGGCATCCAGGAACCATCTGCGCAGACGCGCATTTATTCGGTGTCATCAGCAGTTCATGAGAGCAATCGAATAACAGTTGATGGCAAAGACGCCCCCCGCACGATAAAAGGTGCGAGGGGCGTTTTCGTTTGGATCCTATTCGTCCGGGCCGGGTTCCGGCCACGTCTCCCTGGCCGCCTCGGCATACCAGTGGCGCATCGCCGGCGTTGCCAGCACGGCATCGACATAGGCGCGCGTATCCTGCGCCAGCGTGCCGCCATAGGTATCGAAACGGGTGACGACAGGCGCATACATGGCATCAGCCACGGTGAAGTGGCCGAACAGGAACGGGCCGCCCTTGCCGTATTTTTCCCGGCACTCGCGCCACAGCGCCTCGATGCGGGCGCGTTGCGCCTCGCCCTCGGCGTCAAGCGGCTTGTGGCCCTTCGGCCGACGCAAATTCATCGGCCAGCCATAGCGAACCTCGCGAAAGCCGGAATGCATCTCGGTCGCGGCCGAACGCGCCAGCGCACGGGCGTCGATATCGGCGGGCCAGAGCTTTTTCTCGGGAAACAGGTCGGCGAGATATTCAAGGATGGCAAGGGTTTCCCAGACGATCTTGCCGTTGTGATTCAGCACCGGCACCTGACCGGTCGGCGACACTTTTGCCAGATTGGCAAAAGTTTCAGGCGTGCGCAGCCGTACGAAACCTTCCTCGAACGGGATCTCCAGATGCCTCATCGCCACCCATGGCCGCAACGACCATGAGGAGAAACACTTGTTGCCGATATAGAGCGTAAATTCTGCCATTTTTCTCCCCGCACGCACGGCCTCCAAAATCCCATTGCCAACGCGTGTTCACAGCCTAGCCCACCGACCTTGCCCCAGGCGGCGGCCGCGCGACCTGATCTGCCGTCCGGGCGACGCCTGGAACCTAACCGACATCGGCTCGTTAGCACCCGCAAATGAATTCCCCCGAATTCAAAATCCCGGGAGATGCGCAAAAATGGTGAACAAGGATCAGGTCGCGGGCGTGGCCAAGCAGGTCAAGGGCTCGGTCAAGGAAGCCGCCGGCAAGGCAACCGGCAACCGGCAGACCCAGGCCGAAGGCACGGCCGACAGGATCGCCGGCAAGGTGCAGAAGGCCTATGGCGACGTCAAGGACAAGGTCAGGAAGGCGCTCTGATCCGCATCGAGGAACGCGTTGTTATCGAGGGAAAGGCGGTCGCGAAGGCTAATGCAGTTCACTTAGGCACCTTCAGTGTTCTGACAGGATATTTGGCTGGTAGCTTTTTGACGACACGGGGGCATGATCGCCC